>JAHFGU010000038.1:4962-10589 GCA_023247285.1 Candidatus Omnitrophota bacterium | reverse complement strand
CGTCGATTCGCGCTGACATGCTCGAGGCGCACTTCGAGGTGATCGTCGGGCAGCAGGCCGGCGAAGCGGTCCGCCCATTCGATCAGCGTGATGGTGCGCGGGCCGATCATGAGATCGAGATCCAGCGCGGCGGCTGCCGGCGCGCCGGCCAGCCGGTAACCGTCGATATGCGCGAGCCGGCCGCCTGGCACCGGATACTCGCGGACGAGCACGAAGGTCGGGCTGGTCACGCGGTCCGCGGGCAATCCCAGCCCCTGCGCGATGCCCTGGATCAGCGTGGTTTTCCCTGCCCCTAATTCCCCGTGGAAGGCGACGACGTCGCCCGGGCGGAGCGCAGCCCCCAGGCGCGCGCCGAAGGCCTGCGTGTCTTCAACCGAGCTGCTGGTGAACTCCAGCGCCGGTGCCGCTTGTCGCTCTCCAAATTTCTTCATTCAAAAAAAGTGTCAGGCACTTTTGGTGTCAGGCACCTTTTCAAAAATGGTGGAAGCCGCGAGGGACGAGGCGGCGCACGCGCCCCGAGGGCTCGCGCAACTCCACGTCACTGCCGCGCCGGACCGCCTCGCCGATGCGCGTCACCGGAATATTCCCCAGGCGCGCCGGCACGCGCGCGGCCTCGCGCGCGGCAACCGTAAAGAGCAGCTCGAAATCTTCGCCATCCATCAGCGCATGCGTCAGCGACCCTGCGGCCGGCGCGATCGGCACGCGGGCGGCGTCAATGCGGAAGGCGACGCGGCTGGCGCGGCTCATCTGCCAGAGGTCCGACGCCAGTCCGTCGGAGAGGTCCATCATCGCATGCACCCGCAGCCGCCGCAACAGGCGCTGCGCTTCGGCCACGCGCGGGATGAACCGCGCGTGCCGGCCGCTCGCGTACGAGCCGCCCAGCCGGCCGGTGACGAAGACCGCGTCCCCGACGCGCGCGCCGCTGCGCCGCGCGAGCCGGCCGCGGCGCACCGTGCCGAGGATGGCGATATCCACGACGATCCGTGGCGCTCGGTCGGTGTCGCCCCCGACGAGGGACACGCCGAACCGCCGGGCGCACCGCGCCACCCCGCGCGCCAGCCCGTCGACGAAGCGGGCCGGGGTCGCCGGCGGCAGGCCGAGGGACATCACCGCCCACCGCGGCTGCCCGCCCATCGCCGCGATATCGCTGATGTTGCAGGCGAGCGCTTTCCAGCCCACCTGCTCCGCGGAGACGCGGCGCCGGTCGAAATGGACGCCTTCCACCAGCATGTCGCTGGCGAACAGCAGCCGGTCGCCGCGCGGGGCCCGCAGGACCGCCGCGTCATCGCCGATGCCGACGATCACGCCGCGCCCGCGCCGCGCGTGGCGCGCGATTCGCGCGATGACCCCGCGCTCTCCCAGCGCGCGCACCGTCCGCATCGCCGCGCGGGTCACACCGCCGCCGCCAGCAGCTGCCGGAACACGAGGGCCAGCGCCATGAGCAGCGTGTTATGGAGGACGTGCACGGCGATCGGCACCGCGAGCGAGCCGGTCCGCTCGTAGAGGTTGGCCAGCAGACAGCCCAGCAGCATGATCGGCAGGAAGCCCAGCACGTTCGTGTGCACGAGCGCGAAGAGGCCGGCGCTGAGCAGCATCGCCGACGTCCACGTCGCGTGCCGCCGCAGCGCCGCGTAGAGGACGCCGCGGAAAAACAGCTCTTCGGCGACCGGCCCGAGCAGGCACGCGAGCAGGACGGTCACCCCGAGCACCGCCGGCCGGTGCTCTTGGAAAATCAGCTCTTGGATCGGCTCGGCCGGCGGCTGCCAGCCGATGCGCCGGCTCAGCTCGATCATCCCGGAGAGCAGAATGAAGAGCCAGGGGAACACGCCGACATAGCCGCGCAGGCCGGCGCCAATCAGGCGGCCGAAGCGCGGCCGCCCGAAGCCGAAGGTGCGCCAGATCGACTCGCTCTTGCCCGACGCGAAGGCCGCGATCAGCAGCACGATCAGCAGGTCGAGCAGGAACATGGACACCGACATCCACGCCCGCGTATCAGACGCCGCGATGGGCAGCAGCGCGTGCCGCGCCAGGGGCAGCGCGAGCGCCAAGATGAGCACGATGATCCGTCCCAGCTCGCCCAACGACCACGGCGGCAGTTGGCGCCGCGTGAACCGCCACACGCCCTGGATGTGCCCGCTCCAGACGGCCCAGATCGTCAGGCCCAAGCCGCCGAACGCCAACCCGCCCATGAGCAGGGAGAGCAGCGACAGCGAGGCGGCCAGCGCAGGCCGCTCGCCGGCCACGCGCTGCAGCACCTTGATGTCAACCTGCGACGGCCACCATTCCATCGCCTCGCTCGTCTGGGGCGGCGAAGCCGCGACCGGGGCCGGAGGCTCGCTCAGGCGCATCGCGAACGCGCGCACGTACAGGAAGGCGAGCACCCCGATGCAGACATACAACAGCCGGCCGCGGAGCACGCGCGTGATGATCATGGCTTGGGGAAGAGGACCGGATGCGGACCGAGGCGCTGGCCGGGCGGCAGGCCTGGCCAGCGGGCCGCGTCGTCGAGCCGCCGCGGCATTTCGCCGCAACCAAGCTGCTGCCAGATGGCGTCCGCCACCGACGGCATGAACGGATCGAGCAGGATGGCGATGATGCGGAGCACTTCGGCCAACGTCCAGAGCACGCCGCGCAGCCGCGCCGCTTCGTCAGGTCGCTTGGCAAGCTGCCATGGTGTAACGGTCTCGATGTACTGATTGGCCTTGCTGACCACCCGCATGATGGCTTCGAGCGCGCCGGAGAATTCGAGGCGGCCCATGGCGGCGTCCACCGAGCCGGCCAGCCCAACGGCCGCCTGGCGCATAGGCTCGTCCTCCACCGCGCAGCCGATCGGCATCGGGGAGGGCAGCGCGCCGCGGCCGTAGCGCTCGATCATCGAGCAGGTCCGGTTCACCAGGTTGCCCAGGTCGTTGGCCAGATCCGCATGGAGCCGCCCGAGGAGTGCGTCCTCGGAGAAGCCGCCGTCTTGCCCGAACGGCACGTCGCGCAGCAGGAAATAGCGATAGATATCCGCGGCATGCGGCTGGCCCTTGAGCAGCCGCGTCACCACCGCGATCGGATCCACGATGTTGCCCAGCGACTTGGACATTTTCTGCTCGCCGATCTTCCACCAGCCGTGCGCGAAAATCCGCTTCGGCGGTGCCACCCCGAGGGCCTGCAGAATGATCGGCCAGTAGAGCGCGTGATGCCGGAGGATGTCCTTGCCGATCAGATGCACCGCCCCGCCGGTGCTATCCCAGTAGCGCCGGAAGCGGTCGCCATCCGGCCATCCCAGCGCGCTGATGTAGTTGAGCAGCGCGTCGAACCAGACGTACGTGACGTGCCCGTCGCTGAACGGCACCGGGATGCCCCAGGGCACCCGCGGCTTCGGGCGGGTGAGGCAGAGGTCCGGCAGCGGCTGCTCGAGCAGGGCGAGAATCTCGTTGCGGCGCTCCGCCGGAAGGATGAAGCCGTCATGCTCGCGGATGTAGGTCCGCAGCCATTCTCGGTGAGTTTCCAAACGCAGGAAATAGTCTTCTTCTTCGACCTGGTTGACCGGCCGGCCGCAATTGAGGCACGCCGGCGCTGCCGCGTCGATCTCGCTCAATCCGAAGCTGGTTTCACACGGCACGCAGTACCAGAAGCGGTACGTGCCGAGGGTGAGCTGCGGCTTCAGGCAGGCCAGCGCCGCCTGCACCACGGCCTCATGCTCCGGATCGGTCGTGCGGATGAAGTGATCGTAGGAAATGTTCAGGAGCTGCCAGAGGGACCGGAAGGCGGCCGAGGCCTCGTCGGCGAAGGCCTTGGGCGGCTGGCCCTTCGCGGCGGCCGCTTGCGCGATTTTCTCGCCGTGCTCGTCGGTGCCGGTGAGGAAGAAGACGTCGTCCCCGCGCAGCCGGTGATAGCGCGCCAGGCAGTCGGCGGCGATCTCGGTGTAGGAGTGGCCGATGTGCGGGGCCGCGTTCACGTAGTAGAGCGGCGTCGTGAGATAGACGGCAGGCGGCATGCGGTCAGGGCGCCTCGAGGAGGGCGAGCCAGGTTTCGCGCGCCAGCGCAGCCACCATCTTGGGGCTGACGAATTGGTCGAGCGACTCGCGCAGGCCGACGAGCTCGACGGCGGCTTCCGCGCACCGGGCAGGATCGGCGCACGCCGCTTGCCGGCGCAGCGCCTCCGCGTTGGCTGCGGCAGCATCCGGAATGCCCGCGGCGGCGACCGCCACGTCCCGCAGCCATGCAACCATCTCATCCAGCAGCAGGGCCACGTCCTGCCGCGCCTCGGGCAGCGGCTGCTCGAGCCAGGCGTCGGCTGGTGCTGCCAGCCGCGAGCGGATCGCTTGCCGCGCGGGCCACTGCTGCGCCAGCGCCAGCGCCGCCGACACGCTGCCCCCGGCGTGCGGGGCGACCACCTCGGCGATCTGCGGCTCGCAGCCTTGCTGCAGCACGAGCTGGAGGATGGTCGCGTCCGGCAGCGGCCCGCAGCGGATCAGTTGGCAGCGCGAGACAATCGTCGGCAAGCATTGGGACGGCCTCGAGGTGAGGAGCAGGAACCGCGCGCGCGCCGGCGGCTCTTCCAGAGACTTCAACAAACAATTGGCGGCCGCTTCGTTGAGGCGCTCAGCCCCATCGAGAATCGCGACCTGGAACCGGCCATTGAATGGCCGGAGCGCCATGCGGCCCAGGAGCTGGCGCATCGGCTCGATCTGGATCTGATCGCCGGCGCCGGCAGGGGTCACGAGGTGCACATCCGGATGCGCGCCGCGGCTGATCTGCCGGCAGGCAGGACACGTCCCGCAGGCCTCGCCGGTGCCGGCGGCGCAGTTGAGGGCTTGCGCCATCTCGCGGGCCAGGCGGCGCTTGCCCACCCCATCAGGCCCGCTCAAGAGGTAGGCGCTGTGCACCTGGCCGGCGGCCGCGTGCCGGTGCAGCAAACGCACCGCAGACTCCTGCCCCAAGATCTCACTCCACATGACCAGCGCCTCGAAGTGCCTGACACTTTTTTAGCGCGACGGACGCCACGGCGCGGCCGACCGCCGCGCGCGGGCGCGCGGCATCCACGATGACAAACCGTCCCGGCTCGCGGCGGGCCAAGGCGCGGTATCCCTCCCGCACGCGGCGATGGAAGGCGGCCGGCTTGCGCTCCATCCGATCGCGGTGGCGCGCCAGCCGCGAGAACCCATGCCTCGGCGGCAGATCCAGCAGCAGCGTCGCGGAGGGCATCGTGCTGCCGATGGCGGCGCGGCCGACGCGGTCCAGCCACCGCGGGTCCACCCCGCCGCCGTAGCCTTGGTACGCGACGGTGGAATCGTGGAACCGGTCGCAGATCACGACACGGCCCTGCCGCAGCGCCGGTCGGATGCGCTCTTCCACCAACTGCACCCGCGCGCCGATGAAGAGGAGTGCTTCCGCCAGCGGCGAGAGCGGCGCTGCGGAGTGCAGCAGCGTCCGGCGCAGCGCGCGGCCCAGCGCGGTCGAGCCGGGATCGCGCACCACGATGGGCGCGCACCCGGCGCGGCGCAGCGCCCCTGCCAGCCGCCGCGCCTGGCTCGACTTGCCCGAGCCCTCCGGCCCTTCCAGCGTGATGAAAACGCCGCGCCTCATCGGGTGCTGCGCCAGAGCGTGCCGGAGGCGGTGTCGGTCAAGAGGAAGCC
>JAHFGU010000038.1:0-4862 GCA_023247285.1 Candidatus Omnitrophota bacterium | reverse complement strand
AGCCGCCGCGCCTGGCTCGACTTGCCCGAGCCCTCCGGCCCTTCCAGCGTGATGAAAACGCCGCGCCTCATCGGGTGCTGCGCCAGAGCGTGCCGGAGGCGGTGTCGGTCAAGAGGAAGCCTTCCTGCCGCAGCCGCTCGCGGATCTCATCCGCGCGCGCGAAATCCTTCGCCTGCCGCGCCTGGTCGCGCTGCGTGATCAGCGCCTGAATCCGCTCGCGCGTCTCCAGCGGCTCCTCGGTCACGCCGTGGCGGAATAGGCCCAGCACCCCGCCGCACGCCAGCAGCGCCTCGAAGACGCCGCGGGCCGCCGCGCGGCCATCCGCCCCGCCGGCTTCCAGTATGCGATGGCCGGTATTGACGACATCGAAGAGCACGGCGAGCGCGCGCGGGGTATTCAGGTCATCATCCAGCGCCGCCTCAAAGGCCTGCCGCGCCTCGCCCGCTGCGGCCATCGCGCGGCCGCCCTGACCGCCGTCCGCCTGCCGCTGATCGTAATGCTGGAAGAAGCGCGCGAACTCATCCCAGTTCCGCTTCGCCTCGCTCATCTTCTCCGCCGAATAATCGATGGGCGAGCGATAGTGCGTCTTCAAGAAGAAGAGTTTGAGGTAGTCCGGGTGCGGATACTCGGCGAGCACCTGCTCAAGCGTCAGGTAGTTGCCCAGCGACTTCGACATCTTCTCGCCCTTGACCGTGAGCAGCCCGTTGTGCACCCACCAGCGCGCGAAGGGCTTGCCCGCAGCCTCGGCCTGCGCGACCTCGTTCTCGTGGTGCGGGAACACCAGGTCCACGCCGCCGCCGTGGATGTCGAAGGCGTCCCCGAGATACTTGGTGCTCATCGTCGAGCACTCGATATGCCAGCCGGGCCGGCCCTTGCCCCATGGGCTGTTCCACCAGGGCTCGCCGGGCTTGGCCGCCTTCCAGAGCGCGAAGTCCAGCGGGTCGGCCTTCCGCTCGCCGGGCTCCACGCGCGCGCCGGCCTGCAGCTCATCGAGCGACCGGTTGGAGAGCTTGCCGTAGCCTTCAGCCTTGCGCACGGCGAAATACACGTCCCCCTGCGCTTCGTACGCGACGCCGGCCACCAGCAGCTTCGCGATGAAGTCGGTCATGTCCGGCACCACGTGCTCGGTGGCGCGCGGCTCGCGGTCCGGCCGCTCGATGCCGAGCCGGTCCATGGCCGCGTGGTACCGCTCGGTGTAGGTCGCCGCCACCTCGCGGCACGCGGCCGCCAGCGCGTCGGCGCCAGCGCCGCTCAACTGCTGCCGCGCCTTCTCGATGATCTTGTCATCGACGTCGGTGATGTTGCGCACGAACGTGGGCTGGTAGCTGCGGAAGCGCAGCGCGCGGCGCAGCACGTCAAAGATGAAGGCGCTGCGGGCGTGCCCGATATGCGGGTCGTCGTACACCGTCGGGCCGCAGACATACAGCGACACCGCCGGCGGCTGCAGCGGGGCGAACGGCTCGACCGTGCGAGTGAGGGTGTTGTACAGCTTCATCGGGATGAGCCTGCGCAGGAGGATCGCGGGCGAATCGTCACGAGCGTTCGGACGGGCGGGCGCGGTGTTCCTTCAAATGCTGCTCCAGCGCGTCGATCTCGTGCTGCAGGATCTCCAGCCGCTCGGTCAGCGGGTCCGGCAGATGCGTGTGGTCCAGGTTGATGCCGGGGAAATGCCGGTCCTTGGTGCGCGTGACGCGGCCCGGCACGCCCACGACCGTGGAATGCTCGGGCACATTGCGCACCACGACCGCATTCGCCCCCACCATCGCGTTGGCGCCGACGGTGATGTTGCCCAGCACCTTGGCCCCGGCGCCGATGACGACGTTATTGCCGAGCGTGGGATGCCGCTTGCCGCGCTCCTTCCCCGTTCCGCCGAGGGTCACACCCTGGAAGAGCGTCACGTTGTCGCCGATCACCGCGGTTTCGCCGATCACCACTCCCATGCCGTGGTCGATGAACAGCCCCCGGCCGATCCGCGCCCCGGGATGGATCTCGATGCCGGTGAGCCACCGGCCGAGGCTCATGATCAGCCGCGGCAGGATCGGCAGGCGCAGGCGCTCCAGCGGATGCGCCAGCCGGTGCAGGATCAGGATGTGCAGGCCGGGGTAGTTGAGCAGCACCTCGATCAGGCTGCGCGCGGCCGGGTCGCGCTCGAAGCACGCCCGGATCTCCGCCGCGAACGCGACGCGGATGACCGCGACCAGCCCCACGAGAATCGCCAACACGATGAGCAGGGTCATGCGCGATGGGGCCTCCGCGGACGCGGCTCCAGCAGCACGACTACGTGGGCGGCGATGCCGCCGCGGCCTGGGCAAAACGCTTCCGTGGTCTTCGCCTTCACCGACACGCGGGCCGGTGCCACGCCGAGCAGCCGGCTGATGGCCTGCGCCATGCGCGCCTTGTAGCCGGAGAGCTTGGGCGCGTCGGCAATGACGGTGGCGTCGAGGTTTCCAACGGTCCAGCCCCGGCGCCGGATGGCGGCGATCGCCGCGGCCACGAAGCGCCGGCTGTCCGCGCCTTTCCAGGCCGGATCGCCTGGCGGAAACTGCTCGCCGATGTCCGGCGCGCCGACCGCGCCGAAGAGCGCATCCGCGACCGCGTGCAGCAGCACATCCGCGTCCGAGTGGCCCGCGAGGCCGCGGGCCGACGGGACTTCGATCCCACCCAGCCGCAGCGGACGGCGCTTGCCGTCAAACCGATGAATATCGTACCCGATGCCGATTCGCATGCGTGACATCATGGCCGTTGCGGCGCAGCAGCGCTGCCGCCAGCCGCAGGTCCTCGCGCGTCGTCACCTTCAGATTCAGGGAATCGCCGGGCACCAGGGTCACCGGAAACCCGGCCCACTCCAAGAGCGAGACATCATCCGGAAACTGCGCCAGCGTGCCTGCGCCGTTGGCGGCCCGGGCGCGGGCCAGCGCCTCGGCGAACCAGGCGCGGCGGAACGCCTGCGGGGTTTGGATGAACCAGAGCTGCTCCCGGTCCAGCGTCAGGCGCACGCGGCGCTGCGCGTCCGCGGCTTTCACGGTGAGGTTCGCCGGCACGCCGCAGGCGACTGCATCGTGCCGCAGCGCCTCGCGCACCACCGCGCTCACCAGCGCCGGGCGCACGCACGGCCGCGCCGCGTCGTGCACCACCACCCACGCGGCCTCGGCGGGCAGCGCCCCGATGCCGCGCGCCACCGATTCGGCACGGCTGGGCCCGCCCGCGCACGGCGGCAGCAGCTTCGTGATCCCGGCGGCGCGCGCCAGGCGCTCCACGCGAGCTGCTTCGCCATCGCGCGCGACGACCTGGATCCATCGGATCTCCGGGCACCGCTCTAAGGCGCGCAGGCTGTGCGCCAGCAGCGGCGAACCGGCCAGCGGCAGCCACAGCTTTCCCTCGCGCGCGCCGATCCGCGTCCCGGCGCCGGCGGCCGCCACGACCGCCGCCACCAAAGGTGTCAGACACTTTTGGTGCCTGACACTTTTGGTGCCTGACACTTTTGGTGGGTGGCGCCGCCACATGAGAATCCGTCCCTCACCGCTCAGGGGCGCGGTTTCGGCGGCATGTTCTCCGGCCGCACGAACACCATCCGGCCGGCGGCGGTCTGCAGCACGCTCGTGACCATCCCGCGCACGCTCTGCCCGATGAGCGCGCGGCCGTTCTCAACGACGACCATCGTGCCATCGTCGAGGTACGCGATCGCCTGGTGGTGCTCCTTGCCCTCCTTGATGGGCTTGACCTCGAGCGTCTCGCCAGGCAGCACCACCGGGCGCAAGGCCTGCGCCAGCTCGTTCACGTTGAGCACGCCGGCATTCTGGATCTCGGCCACCTTGTTGAGGTTGTAGTCGTTGGTGATGATGCGCGTGCCCAGCACCTGGGCCAGCTTTACCAGCTTCGCGTCGGTCTCGCCGATGCCGGGCAGGTCCTCCTCATGGATCCGCACGTCGATGCCGCTGAGCGCCCGCAGCTGATTCAGCACCTCGAGGCCCCGACGGCCGCGGCTCCGCTTGATCGGATCCGAGCTGTCGGCCACCGCCTGCAGCTCCTTCAGCACAAAGCGCGGCACCACCAGCCGGCCCTCGATGAACCGCGCCTTGCACAGGTCGAGCAGGCGCCCGTCGATGATCGCGCTGGTGTCCACCAGGTAGGACTCTTCCCCGCGGTCATGGCGGGAGAGCCGCACGTAGGGGATGATGACGTGGAACTCATCGCGGCCGCGCAGCGCCATGGCCATGCCGAGGTAGCAGAACGCCCAGGTCAGCCCGACGCGGATCGTCGCCACCGTGCCCACATCCAGCGGGATGAGCCCGATGGCGTCGGACACCAGCTTCGCCATGATGAGCCCGAAGAGCAGCCCGAACACCGCGGCGGAGAAGCCGCGCACCGACACGCGGCCGATCCGGTGGATGGCCGCTTCGACGAACACCAGGATGACGCCCAGCACAGCACCCAGGAATCCCCGCACCCACGCCGGCCAATCCTCGTGCAGCCCGACCATCTGCGATCCGAGCAGCGCGCTGATGACAATGAATCCCACCCGGACGAACCGCAAGTCCATCACCCACCTCCTTGAATGATGAATGATACGGCGTCCCGCACGTGGCGCACCGGCACCACCTCGATGCCGTCCACCTGCGGGGCCCCGCTGCGCTGCGCGGCAATGAGGCAGCGCTGAAAACCCACCCGCTTGGCTTCATGGATCCGCTGGATGACGTTCGTGACCGGGCGGATCTCTCCGGTCAATCCCACTTCGCCGATGGCCAGGTCGCGCCGGCTGGTCGGATGCTCCCGCAGGCTCGAAGCGATGGCGAGGGCGATTCCGAGATCGGCGGCCGGCTCGAGGAGCCGCGCGCCGCCCAGCGAGGAGACGAACACATCCT
>JAHFGU010000037.1 GCA_023247285.1 Candidatus Omnitrophota bacterium | reverse complement strand
ACCGGTCACCGCTCGGGCTCACCAAGCGGCCGTTCGGCGCCCCGCGGCGGCTGAGCAAGCGCTGGATATCATCGATGACCCATGAATCGTTGAGGATCCAATTAATGAGCGGTTGATACTGGGGTTCGGCCCGCACGAACTGCCGCACCGCGCCGGAAACCCCGTCCGTGGCCAGCGCCTCCTCCATGCTTGCCGAGGCCGGGCAATCGGACAGGACCACGAAGCGGCAGCTCTCGAGCTGCTGCGCGCCAAGCTGCTCGCGGCAGCGGACCAGCGCTTCCCGATCCTGCACCACGAGTGCTTCGGTCAGCGGCCCGAGCGCCGCCTCAACGACCGCTTCATAGCCTGGCGCGGCTTGCACCAGGTCGGCCAGCGGGCCGATCACCCCTGGCACCGCAGCGGACAGCAGGTGCCGCACCGCATCAGGAAAACCTTCATGCCGGCGCCAGAGCTCTTCCTGCACGGACGCCTGGGCGCGCTGGCCCGCGAGATCATCGCGCAGCTGGTGGAGGCGGCCTGTCAGCTCATGGCGGCGCGCGTTCGCCGCGTCCAACGTCCGCTGGATCGCATCCAGCCGCGTCTGCGCGGTGTCATGCTGCGCCTGGAGCCCGTCGCGCTCCTGCTCCACCGCCGCCCGGCGCTGCCGCAGCTCTTCGCTGCGCGCGACCCCGTGCGCCTGCTGCGCCTCCACGCGGGCCAGCCGCATCTCCAGCGCCTGGAGCTGCGCGGAGCACTCAGCCAACCGGTTGCGCTCCTGCGACGCGGTCGACGCCGCCTCGAAGAGCTCGGTTTTCGCCGCCGCGATGCCCTGCTGCGCGTCTTGCGCCGCGGCCTCGAGCCGCGAGAGCTCGGCAGCCCGCTCGCTGAGCTGCTGTTCCAGGGCTGCGGCCTGCGCCTGCAGCTCGTTCTCGCCGCCTTCGACGCGCGCCACCTGCTCGTCGAGCTGGCTCAGCCGCTCGCGTAACTGCGCGTCCTCCTGTTCAAGCTGGCGCGCCTGCTGCAGCAGCTCCTCGACCCACCGGCTCTTCAACGCCAGCTGGCTCTCGTGCTGCTCGATCTGCCCGGCGCAGGCCGTGACCCGCGTCCGCAGCTCCTGCAGCCGCTGCTGCGTCGCGGAGACGATGGCGTTGCACGCTTCCAGCGACGCCACCTGCGCTTGCTTCTGCGCCTCGAGCTGCCCGCGCTGCGCCTCGAGGCCCTGCACCTGCGCCTCCAGCGCCTGCGCGCGCGCCTGGCCGCCGGTGAGCTCGTCGACCGCCAGCCGGATCTCCAGCTGCTTGAGCTGCTCCCACTGCGCCTGGTACTGCCGCGCTTTGTTCGCGGCCCGCTCCAAGGCACCCACCTGCCGTCGGACCTCGCCGATGATGTCGGCGATCCGCACGAGGTGCTCTTCGACTTCATCCAGCCGGCGCATCGTCTCGTGTTTCTTGGCCAGGTACTTGGCCACCCCGCTGGCTTCCTCGAATACGACGCGGCGCTCCTCCGGCTTTGAGGAGAGGATCATGTCGATGTGGCCCTGTTCGATGATCGCGTAGGTGCCGCCGCCAAGCCCGGTGCCGAGGAACAGCTCCTGAATGTCTTTCAGCCGGCACGGGCTTTGGTTGATGAGGTACTCGCTTTCGCCTGAGCGGTAGACGCGGCGGGTCACCGTCACTTCCGTGAAGCTGATGGGCAGCAGCCCCTGCGCGTTGTCGATCGCGAGCGTGACCTGCGCCATCGACAGGGGCGCTTTCTGGTCGGTGCCGTTGAAGATCACGTCTTCCAGGCGGGGGGCGCGGACATCGCGCGGGTTGTGTTCGCCGAGAACCCAGCGGATCGCGTCGACGATGTTTGATTTCCCGGAACCGTTCGGACCCACAACGGCCGTCACGCCCGGCTCAAAGTGGACGGTGGTCTTGTTGGCGAAGGATTTGAAACCGACGAGCTCGAGGGACTTGACGCGCATGCCTGGAGGACGGAACTAGCCGACGATGTCCTCGCCTCCGTCGGCGCCGATCACGTTCCCGGTGACCCACCCGGCGCCGGAGTTGGCCAGCAGCGTGATCGCGCGGGCCACGTCCTCCGGGGTGGTGAGGCGGCGGTAGGGATTGCGCAACTTGGCGAACTCCATCATTTGCTCGTTGCCCGGGATCTTGCGCAATGCCGGGGTGTCGGTCACGCCGGCGCGGATGCAGTTGGCCGTGGCGCCATACGGGGCGAGCTCCATCGCCAGTTGCCGCACGTGCGATTCCAGCGCCGCCTTCGCCGCCGACACCGCCCCGTAGGTGTGCCACACCCTGGCGCCGCCCGAACTCGTCATGGCGAAGACCCGTGAGCCCTGGCCGAGGAGCTTGCGTCCGACGAGGTCTTGGACCCAGTAGACCAGGCTGTTGGCCATGACGTCGAGCGTCATCTCCATCTGATCCTTGGTCAGCTGCTCCTTGGGGTCCTGCGCCAGGTACGGCTTGAGGGTGCCGAAGGCGAGCGAATGCAAGAGCACGGATACGTTCGCGCCGCCGAGCTTCAGCTGCATCGCGTCCAACACTTCCTGGCGCTTCGCCGGGTCGGCCGCATTCACGTTGAAGAAGTGGACCTGGACGCCCTGGCCCTGGAGCTCGTTGATGAGCCCCTCCACGCCGGCCAGGGCTGCGCGCCGGTCGAGATGCACGCCCACGATGTGCATGCCAGCACCGGCCAGCTCGCGCGCGGTCGCCGCGCCGAACCCGCTGGATGCGCCGAGGATCAACGCCCACTTGCCTGCCAGATGGCTCGTGCCCATCATGTCCTCCTGGAGACGCTCACCATACCACCGGCCTTTTGGCCGCGCAACATCCTTTTCAAGGCGCGTACTCCACCGTCAGGCGGAAGCGCAGCTGCGCTGCGGAGACGCCGGAGGGAAACGGCGGAAGCGGCACGACGCGGTCCATGGCCCTGCGGGCGGCGGCCGCGAGCGCGGGGCCTTCCGGGCTGGTCAGCGCAGGCTCGCCCACCACGCCGCCCTCCCGGTCCACGACGAAGGCCACGGTCACGGAGCCGCGCGGAGCGCTTGCCGCGCGCAGCTCGGAGGCGATGGCCGCCTGCAGCGTGGCGCGGATCGTCTCGCGGTAGGCCGCCGGCACCGTCACGCGCTCGCCGCCGCTCAGCAGCGGGCCGGGCTCCGCCGGCTCCACGAAGGCCGAGCCATCCGGCAGGATAATCCGCGGCGTGAGGAACACGACGATCTCCGACTTTGTCTTGGTCCGTTTCTCGCCCTTGAACAGCCGGCCCAGCAGCGGCATGTCCCCGAGCACAGGGATCTGGTTGGTCGTGCGGTCGACCTTGTCCTCGATGAGGCCGCCGATGACGAGCGTGACCCCGCTCTTCACCAGCACGTTCGTCTCCGCCTCGGTCGTGGTCACGATGGGCACGCTCACATTGGTGATCGGGGTGCTGGTCTTCGCCGAGCTCACCTCGGGCCGGACTTTCATCTGGATGTACCCATCGCGCTTGATGTTCGGGGTCACGAACAGCTTGGTGCCCACGTCGACGAACTGAATCTCCGGAGAGGAGACGGTTGAACCGGTGGAGGGCACCGTCGTCGTGACCGTGACGATCGCCTCCTTGCTGCCGACCAGGATCCTAGCCTCCTGATTGTTGGACACCATGATGCGCGGGTTGGAGAGCGTCTCGGTCTTCGTGATCTTGTTGAGCGCCTCCAGGATGATCTGGATCTTGTCGTCCGGCCCGGTGAAGAGCTTCATCGCCCCGCCGGTGGCGGGGGTGGAAGCGCCGACGATGTCGCTCAAGACGCGGAAGTTCCCCCGAGTCGTCAGGTCGTTGCTGAAGATCTGCGTCCAGTCGATGCCCAGGCTCATCTCATCGGTCAGATCCACCTTGACGATCTTCGCCTCGATGAGGACCTGGCCGTCGGGCGTGTCAAAGGCCCGCATCACCTGGTCGACCCGATCCAGCACCTCGCGCAGGTCGGAGACCACCACCTTGTTGGTGCGAGCGTCGAAGGTAAAGGTCCCTAGGGGCGAGAGCAGCTCCTGCACCTTCTCGCGCAGCTTCTCGGCGTCGGCGTAGCTGAGGCCGTAGACCCGGGTTTCCGTCGGCCGGTCAAGCTGGCGGAGCAGCTCCTGCATCTGGGTAAGCTGGCCCGGCACGTCCGTGAGGATGAGGGTGTTGGTCGCTTCGTCGGCGACCACCCGCCCCACGGCGGACTTGATCTGGTTCATGACCGTCGCGACCTGCACGACCTTGGCGTACCGCAGCGGATGGACCGACGTTTGCGTGCGCGCCTGGAACTTCTCGCCGTAGATGAGCTCGTAGTCCCGGGCCTGCATCACCGTGATGATGTTATCCTGGCGCTCGTACGCCAGGTCGTTGGCCGCGATGATCAGCTCGAAGGCGTCCCACACATCGACGTCGTTGACGAAGATCGTGACCCGCCCGCTGACGTTGCGGCCGGCCACGAAGTTCAAGCCGCTCTTCTGCGAGAGCAGCTTCAGCACGTCCAGGATGTCGACGCCCTTCAGGTCCAGCGTGATCCGCTGGTCGGTGACAGGCGGCGGGGCGACGCTCTGCGCGCGGGCAGCCGGCCCGCCGGCCAGCGCGAGCGCCAGGCCGACGGCCAGCGCCATTCCTTTGGGCATATCCCCCCACCCCCCTTCCGTGCGCGCGCTCACAGGGCCAGCTCGATCTTTTCGCCGCCCACGTCGAGCACGACGCGGTTGTCCAGCACCCGCTCCAGCACCGCCCCCTCGGTCACGCTCTGCCCAGGCGTCACCATGTACGTGCGCTGCGTCTGCGTGTCCTCGATGATCGCCTGCGCCGGATTGCCGGCCACGACCCCCACGAGCATCAGGCGCGACGCCAGCTGCTTCGTCGTCACGCTCTGCGCGCCGCTCGCCGCGGGCTGGGCCGGCGGGGACGCCGTAAACACGTTCGCCGGCGCGCTGGCGGCCAGCGAAGGCGCTCCCATGAACAGCGCGGGCGGCGGCGCGGATCCAGCGCCCGCTGCGACCGGCGCTGGCAGCTCCACGCGCGGCAGCGGCCGCACGATCCAGAACAGGATCCCGGCCACCTCGAGCGCGAGCAGCGTGATCAGCAGCGCCGCAGCCAGCTCGGTCCATCGCGCCCGCCGCGCCGCCTCGACCGCGCGGGCCGGCCATGCGGCAACCACGGGGCCGGCGACCGCGCGCACCGGAGCGGTCTGCGCAGCCGTGGACGGCTGCGGGTGCGGCTGCCTGCCGCGAATCAAGCGCAGCAGGCGCTCTTCAGGCGGCGGCTTCGGCGGCCCATCGGGACTCATGCCGCAGCAACTCCTCGATCAGCGCCTCGTCCACCGCCGTCTTCTCCTGAATGATGAGCTCCTCGAGCGCGTCATGGCACAGCCGGGCGATGGGGCGCGGGTAGCCTTGGGTGAACCGGTGGATCGCGCGCATCGCCTCCCGCGTGAAGAGATCGCCGCCGGCATAGCCGGCCGATGCCAGGCGGAAGCGGATCATGTCTTCGGTTTCCTGCTCGCTCAACGGATTGATGATGTACTTCAGCGTGACGCGATCCATGAAATTGAGGATCCGGCTGATGCGGCCGAGCAGCTCCATCTGCGCGAAAATGACGACCTGCAGGAGCTTGTACTCGTTGGTCTCGTAATTCAGCAGCACGCGCAGGTTCTCCAGCATGTCGGTGGAGAGCTTCTGCCCCTCGTCCACGATCAGCACGGTGGTGCGGCCGTCGGCCACGCCGGTCTGGAAGAGGTAGTGCTCGATCGCCTCCCGGCAATCCAGCGTTGATTTGAACGCGTCGCGCAGCCCGAACAAGCGGGCCAGATGGACGAGGAACTGGTATTCGGATTCGAACGAGGGGTCGAGCAGGATGTGGAAGGTGAACCCGTCTTCTTGCGGGAAGTTGGCGAGCAGCGTGCGGGCGAGCGTGGTCTTCCCGGTGCCCACCTCCCCGAGGATGAGCGAGAGGCCGCGCCGCAGCCGGATCGCGATCTCCAGCCGGCTCAGCGCCTGGACGTGCGAGCTGGAACGGTAAAAGAACACCGGGTCCGGGCTGATGGAGAAGGGCTCAGCGCGCAGGCCGAGCACGCCGTAATAGCTCATGCGGCTGACCCTGTGCGCGCCGCAGCCGGTTCAGGAGAGGCGAGCAGCCGCCGGATGTCGGCCAAGCTGCGGTGTTCCCTGCGCCACTGGCGGATCTGCGCGAGCGCGGCGACAGCGCGCTCATCAAAATAGCGGAATCTCGTTTGCGGACTCCGACCGGCCTCCATGATCAGTCCAACTTTTAAATAAAACTTAATCGTATGGACTGAGTAGCCGCTCAGCCTGGCTAAGTCTTTGACGAGATAGACGTTAGTGATCCGCCCTCCGCTCACTCTCCAAGTAGAGAGTGAGCCCAATGTATCACCATGGCCTTTGAAGTCAAGCGAAAACAGACTTATCCCTTTGGCACAGCAGATAGGCAGACAAACGTTACGAGGACTTCCGTGATTTCTTCCGAGGCTTCGTGGAGAGGAGACGCCAAAGAACAGCGTCAGGAACGCGAGAGCTTATCTACGGGTGAGCGACGATAGCGATGATGGTAATCTGCTGCTTCTCCGGGCCATAGCACCACAGGATTCGGGCGGCTCCTGGAGTGTTTTGTTGCGCGTAGGCTTCAAAGACAGGCTCGTTCTCGTTATGGGGATTGGGGAGTCCATAGAATTTATGTGTCTGGAGGGAGTTGTGCTTTGGGTCTGATTCTAGATAGCCGAGAGCCTTCTTGACTTGCTTGACTGTTCCAGCTTCAGCGGGTTGACTCTCTAGCGATGCAAGCTCTGCATCAGCACGAACTGCGAATTTCAGCTTGAACATACCTACGGTGCATCAACATATTTCGTGTAGTTTTCCTTAGCGTCCACCATCTTCCCCTTCTTCGCATCTTCCCATCCTTCAACGACCATTTTTAGAGCCTTTGGGTTCTTCAGGAGCCAAACTTCGTGTGCTGGAACAATCACTTGAGGATCGAGGATAATCTGCCCAAACGAGTTCTGATACACGCGGTAAAACATTACGTCCCCGTTTGGCTGCTGTACCCCCTTAATAAGCTGGGTCTTGCCAAGTGGGATGCGGCCCTGAGCGTCAACGCGAACCTCAGTGACGCGTCGGAACATTGCGTCCCGCACGATCTCCTCTGTTCTTACCGGTTGTTCGGCTGCCTCAGGCATTCCGCATACCTCCTTTCTCTTCCTAACCAAGTCTACCCCAGGTTAGGTAAGTCGTCAATGCTACCATAAAATTAACTCAGTTGAAATACCTATTAGGTATTTCACCTAAACTGCTGACTCAAGTATACAATTCCGAGCGAAAAGCAAGCCGGCTCAACGGAGCCAGGCCAGATGGGAGAGGACGAGGTTCGCGCGCAGCACGTCAGGCTTGGCCGGGATGGTGGAAATCCGCAGCCGTTCCACCGTGAGCAATCGCGGCATGCGCAAGAGCGCATCGAGAAAGTTCAAGAGCCCGGACTGCGAGCCTTCCAGATCCAGCTCCACTTCCATGCGGCTCATCCGTCCTTCGCGCACGGCAGGGCGCGGCTTCAGATTGAGCGCCACGTTCGAAGTCCGGGACAGCGATTCGAGCTCGCCGAGGAGCGCGGCCGGAGCGCCGCCGCTTGCCGCCTCCGGCATGAGCAGCAAGGCATACTGACGTGCGCGCTCGGTGACCGTCTGGCTCTGCGCAAGCACTCGGGCGACCGCGTCGAGCTTTTGCCGCTGCGCGTGCACCCGCGCGGCGATCGTCCCGCCGAGATCCCAGAGCGGCTGCACCACCAAGGTGAGCGCCATCCAACAGCCGATGATGACGGCGGCCAGCAGCGCCAGACGGCGCTCGCGCGGCTGTCTGAGGAGGCGCTGCAGCCGCTGGGTCATGACGCGGTCTCTCCTGTCCCGGCCTGGCGCATGACCAACTCGAACTCGGTGCGCTCGCCGGATGCCCCGGAGCGCTGCGTCGTATAGCGCAGCTCCACGCCGGCGACCCCGGGCAGCTCCTTCAGCGCGGCGATATAGCCGAGCACCGTTTGCGTCGAATCCGCAGCACCCCGGATGACCAGCTCGCGGCGCGCGCGCTCCAGCGCTACGCCATCCAACGCGATAGCGCCCGGCGTGCGCTGGAACACGCCGGCGAACAGCTCGAGGAGGCGGCCGCGCTCCGCCAGCACCGCTTCGATGAGTTCGATCGACCGGTGCTGCTCCTGGATGCGCTTCGCTTCCGGCTCGGCCTGCGCAAGCGCCTCGGCAAGCTGATCGGCCAGCCGCTGCTCGCGCGCCACATGCACGCCGAGCCACGCCCCGGCCAGCACGAACGCCGCCGCCGCCAGGCCGCTTAACCGCGCGACCGTGCGCACCTGCCGGCGATGGCGCAGTTGCTGGCGCGTCTCAACCGGACTGAGATCGAGCAGCTGCCGCTCGTCGGCGCACGCCAATCCCCCGACGACCACCGGGGAGATGGGCGCGGCCGGCGCAAACGGCCCGCGGCCCAGCGGCGGCGCGCTGTCCATCACCGTGACGGGTAGCCCCACGCGCTGCGCGAGTTGGTCGCGCCAGTGGCCCAGATCGCCCAACCCGGTCAGCAGAATGGCGCGGGCTTCGGCAGCCGGCAGCTCTTTGCGCAACGCCCCGCGGGTGCGCTCCACTTCTGCGGCGAGCACTTCGGCCACATCGGTGCCGCTGGGCCAATCCAGCGCGCCCTGGCCGACGCTGCGGCTGGAGAGCAGGCGCTGCGCCTCGATCAAGACGAGGTCCGTGCGCGCATCATCGACGTTCACGACCAGGACCGGTTCCGCCCCCGCCCCCTGCGCAGGCTCTCCGCCGCGCCGCGCCATGGCGTGCCTGTGCCATCCCCACACGCCCCAGGCGCTGACCGTCACGATTCCGGCCGCCAGCCCGGCCTCCTGCAGGACGGCCAGATGCCGGTCGATCGTTTCGCGCTGGCAGGCGACCAGCGTGAGGGTGCTGAACCCGTCGGCCTGCGCGATGGTCTGAAAATCCATCACCGTCTGCTCGCGCGGATAGGGCAGCTGCGCTTTCGCATAGAGCTCGACCATCTTCGAGAGCTCGGCCGGATCGGTCGCCGGAAACCGGACCGCGCGGGTGATGACGATCTCGCGCGGCACGACACTCACCACTTGATCAGGGTTCAGCTTGATCGAGTTGAGAAATCGGCGGAGCGCCGCCCCCGCCTCTCCCGCTCCGATTGGCTGCGCATGGACCGACTGCAGCCTGCACCGGCCTTCTCCGCCGGCCGCCACCGCCATGCGCAACGAGGCGCGGGTCCACTCCACGACGAGCCGGGTGCTCAAGGGATCATCCCTCCCGCCACGCGACGATGCAGGGTGCGGCCACGCCGTCCCCGCAGCCCTCGCGCCGCACGACCGCGGAGACGCGCGCGGTCACCGCCGGCCGCGCGACCCGGCCTTCGGCGCGGATCGTGAAGGTCGTGGACGTCACGCCAAACAGATTCGAGACCAGCAGGTTGCCGTCCGCCGTCCCGGTGAGCTCGACGCCTTGATGGTTCTTCAGCGTCTCGAGAATCGCCACACCGGCCTCCGCGAACACGCCATCCTCCGCGTGGGCGTCGGGTCCATCCGGACCCTCGCGAAACCGCAGCAGGAGCTGGACGGTCGATTCCGTCAGCCCGGCGGCGCGCAGCACCTCCGGCGTAGCGGTGTTGATGTTGACCGGCTCGGTGGCCGTGCGATAGGGGCTGGTCTGCGCGGCCAGCAGCGCGTAGAGCTCGCTCGACATGCCCGGCAGATCGCGCAGTTCCTCAGGCGCGGCAAAGGGCGCATTCTTCGCGAAGTACGGCCGCGCGGCCCCGGGCTGGTCCTCCGCGGCATCCGGCGCATCCCGCGCATCGATAATGGCCTGGGCGATCGTCTCCTGCCCCGTGAGGCGCGCCAGCTGTTCCTTGCTCGCCGCATTAAGATCCAGCCCCCGCGCGTCATCGCGGATCTCCACCGTCAGCTCGTCTGACGACGGGAGCGCGGCCCACTCATCGCCCAGCCAATCATAGGACGCGCCCCCGGCTTCCGGCGCGGCCGCATCCCGGGCCAGGCGCTCCATCGCCACGTACACGCCGCCGCGCGCCAGCGCGCGCGCCTGCTGGCGGGCGGCGCGGTAGCCGGCCAACCGCACTTCCAGCGAGAGGAAGCGGCCGATGGCGACCGCCAGGACGGCCAGCAGCGCGATCAACCAGAGCGTGACGATGAGCAGCGATCCTTTGACTCGGCGCGTCGCGGCGGCTCGGGCGTCCTCTCGCATCGCGCGGGTCATTCCGTCTCCGCGGCTTTCAGCCGGCCCGGCGGCACGAGCATCACGCGGCGCACGGTCTCATGCGAGCCGATGGTGAGCGTGACATCGAGCAGGCTGGGCAGCATCGACGGCGGCTCCTTCCACTCGGCGCGCCAGGCCAGGGGCTCGGCAGGATCCCGGGGTGCGTGCGCATACTGGACGCGGAGCGCGCGGCAGTCTGGCAGGAGCAGTTCGGGCGCAGCCGGCTGCTTGGCCTTGGCCTCGCCCAGGGTCTGGCTCGTGCGCCACAATCCCTCGCCTGCCTCGCGCTGGCCGCACGCATAGGTGACGAACCGGATGGACGGCATGCCGTCGGATCCCGCCGGTGCCGCGGTGAACCACGCGAGCCGATCCGCTGCAAACTCCGGACGCGGCAGCGCCCCGATCTCATCCCCATAC
>JAHFGU010000148.1 GCA_023247285.1 Candidatus Omnitrophota bacterium | reverse complement strand
GCGAGCCGCGCGCGGCGGTCGCCGCCGGCCGCCGGATCGCGCCGTCCGCGCTTGCGGAGGCCGAACGCTGGCTCGTCGGCGGCGTGAACAGCCCGGTGCGCGCGTTCCGCCGGACCGGCGACCGCCCGCTGCTGCTGCTCGGCGGCCGCGGGGCGATCGTCGACGGCGCGGATCGCCGGCGCTATGTCGATTTCATCATGGGCTGGGGCGCGCTGCTGCTTGGCCATCGTCCGGCGCCGGTGGCCGCCGCGCTGCGGCGCGCGATGCGGGGCGGGGCGGTGACCGGGCTGACGCATCCGGATGAGGCCCGGCTGGCGGCGCTGATCGCCGCGGCGGTGCCGTCGGTGGAGCGGGTGCGGTGTACCGCGAGCGGCACCGAGGCCTGCATGACCGCGGTGCGGATCGCGCGGGCGCAGACCGGACGCGCCAAGATCCTGGCGTTCGCCGGCGGGTATCATGGGCACAGCGATGTGCTCCTCGCGGGCGCCAGCGCCGGCGTGACGGCGGCATGCGCGGCAGACCTCATCCAGGTCCCGTATAACGACGGCGAGGCGTTGGAACAGGCGGTGCGCGTCCATGGCGCGTCGCTGGCCTGCGCGATCGTCGAGCCGGTGGCGGCGAACATGGGGGTCATCCCGCCGCAGCCCGGGTTCCTGAAGCGCCTCAGGCGCGTGACCGCCGCAGCCCGGATCATCCTCATCTTCGATGAGGTGGTGACCGGATTCCGGCTCGGGCTTGGCGGGGCGCAGGCCGCATTCGACGTGCGGCCGGACCTCACCGTCTTCGGCAAAATCATCGGCGGGGGCATGCCCATCGGCGCGGTCGGCGGCCCGCGGGCGCTGATGCAGCGCCTCGCGCCGGTGGGCGATGTGTATCACGCCGGCACGTTCGCCGGCCATCCCCTCGCGATGGCGGCCGGTGCGGCGACGCTGGAAGCCCTGCGGGCGCATCCGCCGTACGCGCGGCTCGAGGCGCTCTCCGCCTTGCTGGCCGATGGGCTCGCGCGCGCCGCCGCCGCTGCAGGGTTGCCGATCCAGGTCAACCGGGCCGGCTCGATGCTGACGGTCTTTTTCTCCGAGCATCCGGTCACGAACGCTGCGGACGTTGCAGCCGGCCGCGCCGACCGCTTCGCCGCCTGGGCGCGCGCGCTGCGGGCCGCCGGCATCCTGCTGCCGCCCTCACCCTCCGAAGCTTTCTTCCTGAGCGCGGCGCATACGCCGACGCAGATTCGGACGATGATCCGCGTCTCGCGGCGCGCCTTTCAGGAGCTCGCGGCATGAAGCGGGGCAATCACCGCTCGGTCACCCGGTCGCCGGCGCGCCCTGCGCCGGAGCCCAGCGTCGGGCGCCTCTCCCTCTACGTGCGGGAGCTAGGAAGGCTCGGCGCGCAGGAGGTGGGCTTCATTGCGTCGCGACAGCTGGCCCAGCAGTTGGGGCTGACCGATGCGCAGGTGCGCCGGGACCTGAGCTATTTCGGCCAGTTCGGCACCAGCGGCCGCGGGTATGACGTGCAGCGGCTGCATGGGCGCCTGACGACCATCCTCGGCGTGGCGGGTCGGACGTGGCATGTCGCGCTGGCCGGGGTGGGGAATCTCGGCTCGGCGTTGCTGGCGTACCGGGGCTTCCGCGAGCGGGGCTTCCTCTTCAAGGTCGCCGTGGACACGGATGCGCGGATTGTCGGGCGCAGCATCCAGGGCCTGGTCGTGGCCCCATCCGACCGGCTGCCTGAGCTGGTGCGCGCGCACGAGATCCAGATCGGCGTGCTCGCGGTGCCGGTGGAGGCGGCGCAGGCGGTTTGCACCCAATTCGTCGACAGCGGCGTGCGGGCCATCGTGAATTTCGCGCCGGTCCACCTCGACGTGCCGCCGTCGGTCTGGCTGCGCGTGGTGGACTTGGCGATCGAACTGGAAACGCTGGCGTTCCATCTCGCCCGGACCACCGCATGACATCCTCAGCGGCTTCGGGGCCGGCGCCGGCCGCCGCCCCGCCTCCGGCGTGTCCGACTGACACGCGCGCGCCGCTCGGCAAGCGGCCGTTCATCCAGCGGCTCTTTTCGCAGATCGCGCCGCGCTATGATTGGTTCAACCGGCTCGTCACGTGCGGATTGGATCAGCGCTGGCGCCGGTCGGCGCTTCGCCGCGGCGAGGTGGGCAACGCGCACACGGTGCTGGATCTGTGCGCCGGCACCGGCGATTTTGCGCTGCTCTGCGCGCAGCGGCAGCAGGGGCGCGGGACCGTGATCGGCGCAGACTTCAATGCCGCGATGCTGGTGCAGGCGCAGGCGAAGCAGCGCCGCCGCGGCCTGCAGGTCGGATGGGTGCAGGGGGATGCCGAAGCGCTGCCGTTCCCAGCCGCGCGCTTTGACCGCGTCGTCATCGGGTTTTCCACGCGCAATCTCACCGATCTCGATGCCGGGCTGCGGGAGATGGTGCGGGTGCTCAAGCCGGGCGGCCAGCTCGTCATCCTCGAAACCGGCTCCCCGGCCCACGCGGTGCTGCGGGGCGGCTATCTCCTCTATTTGTACACCATCGCCCGCGTGATCGGGTTGCTGTTGACCGGCCGGCTCTGGCCGTTCACGTACCTGGCGCGCTCCGTGAAGCAGTTTCTGACGCCGGCACAAATGGTCGAGCATTTGCAGCGCGCCGAAACTCAGGTACAATACGTCCCGTTTGCTAATGGGCTTGCCAGCCTCTACCTTGCGACAAAGCCGGCGGACCGCGGCACCGCTTGATCGCGCACTTGCCCCCGTCCGCGCGGAGCTGCGGGCGGTCAGCCGCCGCATGCTCGACGCGCTGGCCGACCCGGTCGCCCGGCGCGTCGTTTACCTCATCACCGCCGGCGGCAAACGGCTGCGGCCGGCCCTGCTGCTGCTCACCGGCTCGGTCGGCCCCGCCCCTGACCGCCGCGCCCTCATCGATGCGGCCGCCGCGGTCGAGCTCATCCACACCGCGACCCTGATCCACGATGATATCATCGACCAGTCGGCGGTGCGCCGCGCCCGCCCGACGTTCCACCAGCGCTGGGGCGCCGAGCGCGCGCTCCTCATGGGCGACTACCTCTACGCGACCGCGTTCACGCTCCTCTCGCGCCTTGAGACGCCGCAGGTCATGCGCGTGATGGCCGAGGTCTGCCGCCAGCTCTGCCGCGGCGAGCTGCGTGAAGTCGAGGCGCGCTACCGGCTGGACCTGTCGGAGGCCGAGTACCTGGCGATCATCCATGACAAAACCGCCTCGCTCATCGGCGGCTGCTGCCAGAGCGGGGCGATTCTCGGCGGCTGCGGCCCGGAGATCGCGCGCCGCTTCACCGCATTCGGGGTGCAGTTCGGGCTCGCGTTCCAGATCATTGATGACTGCCTGGATCTTGTGGGCAGCCCGCGACGGCTGGGTAAATCGATTCACATGGACCTGGACAAAGGCGTTCTGTCGCTGCCGATCATCTATTTGACGCAGCGCCTCGGGGCGCGCGAGCGCGCGCGCCTCTTTGCGCCGCTGCGCGCGGCCGAGGCGGGGAATGGGCGCGGCCTGGACCCGGCGCTCCGCTCAGCGATCGCCGAGGCGGCCCAGTCCACCGGTGCGATTGCGCGCGCGCAGGAGCGCGCGCAGGAGCTCATCCGCGCAGCACAGGCTGCCCTAGCGGGGATTCCGGTCAACGGCCTCGGTGACGCGTATCGCAGCCTGGCTGATTACGCCGTGGCCCGAAGGAGCTGAAGGGATGAACCTTGGCTTAGGCGAGCTCTTGCTCATCGCTCTTGTGGTGCTGCTGCTCGTGGGCGCGCGGCGGCTGCCCGAGCTGGGCCGGTCGCTCGGAGAGGCCATCCGCGAATTCCAGCGCGCGCTCCGGGGCCATGATGACGGACCTGATCGCAACAAGGAGAGCCCCAAGTAATGGCAGACCTGGTTCCCGCGCCCACGCCGCCCTCCGGCGTGTCCGCGCCAGCACCCGCCGCGCCGACCAAGGATTTCTGGAGCGTGCTGGAAGAGCGCTTTGGCCGCCGCCAATTCCTGCTGAAAGCCGGATGGGGATTTTTCTGGGTGTTCCTCGGCGGGTGGCTGCTGTCGAACCTGCGCTACCTGTTCCCGAACGTGCTCTACGAGCCGATGCTGGCGTTCAAGGCCGGCAAGCCGGACGACTACCCCCTAGGCGTCAGCGAGAAGTGGAAGAAGATCCAGCGGGTCTGGATCATCCGCAAGGAGCAAGGCTTCTACTGCTTCTGGGCGCGCTGCACGCACTTGGGCTGCACGCCTAACTGGTTTGACGCGGAAGCGCGGTTCAAGTGCCCCTGCCACGGGTCGAACTTCAACCGCGACGGCGACGTGATCGCGGGTCCGGCGCCCAAGCCCCTCTGGCGCTGCGCGATCGCGCTG
>JAHFGU010000147.1 GCA_023247285.1 Candidatus Omnitrophota bacterium | reverse complement strand
CACCTGCTCGTGATCAGCGGGTTCAACGTCGGGCTCATCGCCTGGCTGCTCGAGTGGGCGCTGCGCCTGCTCGGCGCGCCGCGGCCCATGCGCCTGGCGATCGCGGCGGCCGGGGTCGGGGCGTACGCCCTGCTCACCGGGTTCCAGCCGCCGGTCACGCGGGCCATGGTCATGGCCTGGGTTGTGCTCGGCGCGCAGGCGCTGGACCGCGCGATCTCCTGGCCGAACACGCTGGCTGCGGCCGCGCTCGTCCTGCTGCTCGCCGACCCGGCCCAGCTCTGGGATCCCGGATTCCAGCTCTCGTTCGGCGCGGTGGCCAGCTTGCTGCTCCTCGTGCCGGAATGGTCGGCGCTCATCGCGCCGCGCCTAGCCTGGATTCGGCCGCCGTGGCTGGCGAGCGGGATCTCAACGAGCCTCTGCAGCACGGGCGCTGCGTGGATCGGCCTGGCCCCGGTGGTGGCGTGGTACGCCCACCTGGTCTCGCCCATCGCGTTCCTCGCCAACCTGCTCGTCGCCCCGCTGGTGGCGCTGCTCGTCTCGTGCGGGACGACCCTCCTCGTGTTCGCCACCGCCTGGCCCGACCTGCTGCGCTTGGCCGGCGGGCTGATCGAGGCACTTCTCCATCTGACGGTTGCACTCGTCCGGTGGTGCCAGGAGATTCCGGGCGGCCATTGGATCATCGGCACACCGAGCTGGACCGCGGCCGCCGCGTATTACGGCCTGCTGGCGGCGTGGCTCCTGCGCAGGCCGCGTCCGACGCTCGCGCGCTGGCTCGCCGCGGGCGCTTTCGGCTGCCTCCTGGCCGGTGCCGCGTTCGCGATGGAGGCGCGCCGGTGGCTGCGCGTGGACGTGCTCGACGTGGGGCATGGCGACAGCCTCGTGATCCGCACGCCTGGCGGCCGCGTCCTCGTCGTCGACACCGGCACCGAGGAGGCCGGGAGCGCCCGGCTCGTCCCGTTCCTGACAGCCAGCGGGGTGCGCGCCGTGGATCTCCTCGTCCTCACGCACCCGGACAGCGATCACTGGGGCGGGGCGCTGCCGCTGCTCGAGGCCATGCCGGTCCGGCGCGTCTTGACGAATGGCGCTCAAGATGCCACGATGACCCGGCGATTGGCGCGTCCCCTGGCTGCGCGCGGGCTGGCGCGTGAGGTCTGGGCGGCCGGGGCGCGCTGGAGCGAGCCGTCCGGGGTCACCGTTGAGGCGCTGCACCCGCCGTCCGGGTTCGTGCCGGGGACGGATCCCGCCTCGAATGACAATTCACTGGTGCTCAAGCTGACATTTGGCGCGTGCGACATGCTGCTGACCGGCGACCTTGAGGAAGCCGGCATCCCATGGCTGCTGCGCGGCCAAGCCACGGTGCGCAGCGAGGTGCTGAAGGTGCCGCACCACGGCAGCCGGTTGGGCGGCTCAGGGGCTCGGCTGCTGGCGGTGGTGCGCCCGGCGCTCGCCGTCCTCAGCGTCGGGCGCGAGCATCACCTGCCGTCCGCGGAGACGGTGCGCGCGCTCGCGCAGGCCCGCGCGCTCACGCTCAGCACGCGCCAAGACGGCGCGGTCCGTCTGCGCACGCGCGGCGAGGCGATCTATGCGCGCATCACCGCTCGGCCAGGCCCTGAGCGCGTCATCCCATGCTCATCCGAGTAGGCGCCGGGTTTGTACTCTTCTTCGGCTCCATGGCCGGGGGGTGGTGGCTGCGCCGCCGCGGCCTCATGCCCGAGGCGCGCGCCTCGGCCCTGGTGCGGTTCGTCGTCACGGTGACCTCGCCGGCGGTCCTCTGCTTTTCGTTCTGGCGGATGCCCCTGCGGCACCGCGAGCCCTGGCTGCTGCCGCTGCTGGGCTTCTGCATCGCGTCAGCCTCGCTCATTCCCGCCTACCTCTATGCGCGGCGCGCGCTCACCCGCCCGCAAGCGGGCAGCTTCCTTGCCGCCGCGTTCTTCTCGAACCTCGGCTACTTCGGGGCGTTCACCGCCTTCGCCCTGTTCGGGGAAGCCGGCTACGCGCTGGCCATGCTGTACCTGGTCTTCTTCACGCCGTGCTTCTACACGCTGGGCTTCTGGATCGGCGCCTCGTACGGGCACAGCGCCGCCCCGGGGCGCCGCCCGACGGCGTACGGCGATCGGCTCCGGTTCATCCCGTTCCTCGGCATGCTCGCCGGGGCGCTGCTCAACCTGGCCGGTGTGCCGCGGCCGGTACCGCTCGAGGCGCTGAATCACGTGCTCATCCCGGTTGACACCGCGCTCTACCTCTTAGCGATCGGCTCGCAGGTGCGGTATGTCTCCCCGCGGCCGTGGCTGCGGCCGTGCCTCGTGATGAGCGCCATCAAATTCCTGTATGCGCCGGCGGTGGCGTGGGGCCTCGTGACGCTGATGCGGCTGACCGGATTGCCGCGCGCGATCGTGCTGCTCGAAGCCGCGACCCCGGTGGGCGTCTCGCCGCTCATGCTGCCGCTGCTCTTCGGCCTGAACCGCTCGCTTGCCTCCGCGCTCTGGCTCTTCACCACGCTGGCCGCCGTGGCGTGGTTCTTCCTCGTTATTCCCGCGCTCTCCCGATTGCCCCTGCTTTGACTTTTCAGACCCGATTTGGTATCGTGGCTCCGTCGATGAATCCCCGTCGGGCGTCTCTCGCTCTCCTCCTCGCAGCCTGGTGTCTCGCGGCGGCGTGCCCGCCGGCGTCCGCAGCGTGGGTCTGGTCGCCGCAGACCGGCTGGATTGGCCCCTCGGGTGCGGTCAAGGATTCGCCGGAGGAGCAGCTGGCCTACGCGAAAGGCTTCTTCGACCGGAAGGACTACAAGCACGCCGAGGTCGAGTTCAAGAAACTGCTCCACGCCTACAAGGACTCGCGGCAGGCGGCCGAGGCCCAGTACTACATGGGCCGCTGCCGGGAAGAGCGGCGGGATTACTATAAGGCGTTCCGGTATTACCGCAAGACGCTGCAGGTGTACCCCTCGACGCAGCGGTTCGACGAGATCCTCGAGCGCGAGTACCAGATCGCGAACTACTTCCTCGCGGGCCGCAAGCGGACGCTCTTCGGCGCCGCCATCCTGCCGGCGCGGGACAAGGCGGTGGAGATCTTCCAGGCGATCGTCGACGACGGCCCGTTCACCGACTACGGCGAGCTGGCCCAGTACAAGCTGGGCCTGGCGCACCTGGCCCTCGGCGACTACGAGCTTGCGGTCCAGGCTTTCGAGCAGGTGATCTCGAAGTACCCGAACTCGGCGCTGGTGGACGACGCGCGCTTCCAGATCGCGCAGGCCAGCCTCAAGGGCACCTTCAAGCCCGGCTACGACCAGTCGCCGACCGATATCGCCCTGCGCGAGCTCGACACCTTCCTGCGCGAGTACCCGTCGAGCGAGCTCCGCGAGACGGCGGAGCAGCGGCTGAAGGAGTTCAAGGAACGCCGCGCCCAGCACGAGTACCAGGTGGCGCAGTTCTACGAGCGCCGGCGCCGGATCGAGTCCGCGGTCCTCTACTACCAGGGCATCGTGGATCGCTTCCCGGAGACCGCGCTCGCTCCGCAGGCGGCGGCCCGGGTCGAACTCTTGCAGCGCCGCTGATGCGGGGGCGCGCGGCGCTCATCTGCCTGGCCGCGGCGGCCGCGCTGGCGCCGGGCTGCGGCTATACGACCCGGCCCGGGCTGGCGGCCAACCTCAAGACCGTCTACGTCAAGCCCTTCGCCAACAAGATCGACATCACGCTGCTCACGACCGGCTACAGCCAGTTCCCGCTCTACCGCCACCAGCTGGAAGTCGACATCACCAACGCCGCGATCAAGCGCTTCCAGTTCACCGGTCTGCTCCGGCCGACGACGGTGGAACGCGCGGACACCCGGCTCGAGGGCGAGCTCGTCGAGTTCCGGAAAGACCCGCTCCGGTACGATGCCTCGCAGCAGGTCGAGGAATGGCGCATCAACCTCGTGGTGAACCTGCGGTTCTGGGACCAGCGCGCGAACCTGCTGCTGTGGGAAGAAGACCGGCTCACCGGGGACACGACCTACTTTGCCGCCGGCGCGAACGTGGAAAGCGAGCCGACAGCCCTCAACCGGGCCATCACCGACCTGGCCCGGCGCATCGTGGAGCGGACGGTCGAAAGCTGGTAGTCCGTCCTTCGCAATTCTGATCCTGCCGCATTCGCCATGCCCTCGCCTCGCGGCCTCCTCGTCTTGATCGGCGCGGACCGCGCCAGCAAACTGCGCCGCGTCCGCGCGCTCGAGCAGGCGCTGGGCGTCCACCCGCTCGACCGGCATCATGTGGATGCCTCCGCCCTCTCGGCGTCCGACGTGGTGGCCCTCTGCCGCCAGCAGCCGGCCGCCAGCCCGGCGCGGTTCATCATCATCGAGCAGGCGCACCGGTTGGACCGGCGGTGCCTCGAGGCGCTGGCCCAGCACGCGGACG
>JAHFGU010000036.1 GCA_023247285.1 Candidatus Omnitrophota bacterium | reverse complement strand
TCGCGGACGCGCGAGTACGGGGCTGACGACACCGGCGCGCGGCTCACCGGCAACCCCTCCGGGCTGGCTGACGCGCTGGAGAAATTGGACCGGGCCGTGCGCGCCCATCCGCTGCCCAACGTGAATCCGGCCACGGCCCATCTGTTCATTGTGAATCCCTTGAGCGCCGGTGCGCTCAGCCGTCTCTTCTCGACCCATCCGCCGATCGCGGAGCGGGTCCGGCGGCTGCGCTCGATGCGCCTGGGGATTTCGTAACGCGCGCAGGCATGCTGTCGTTCAACGGGCATGGTGCGTAAGCGCATCGGGGTGGCGGCTGTCGCCGTCGCGTTGACGGCGTGCGCAGCCGCGGCCGCGGCCCAGGAGTTCTCGGTGTCCGCGAAAGTGGACAAGACCACCGTGCCGGTCGGGTCGCCGGTGACCTTGACGCTGACGCTCGCCGGCGACGTGCAGGACGCGGACCTGCAGCCGGTCACGGTGCCGGATGCGTTCGCGATTGTCGCGCGCAGCCAGTCCACGAATTTCGCCCTGCAGGCCGGCGCGATGCAGCGCTCGACGAGCCTGAGCTACATCCTGGTGGCCCGCCGCGTGGGCCGGTTCAAGCTCGGACCGTTCATCATCAACCATCACCGGAAGACGTATGAAACCGAGCCCGTCGAGATCACCATCACCGAGCCAGAGCGCCGGAAGTCTGCCCCCTCAGGAGAGCGTTTCGTGATCTGAGCAGACCCCCACCTTCTCCGTCGACGGTTCGACGGACACAAGGCCTGGGGTGCGTTCCATATCCAACCACAACGCCTGGTATCTTTTTGGCTTGACAAGCCTCTCATCCATGCATACACTCAGCACGGTCATACCCAAGGGCTTGTGGATTCGGATGGGATGAGCAACAACAGCTTGGGCCTTTCAGCAGGGGGACGCGCATCATGAGTGAAGGCGTGAAGACGGTGGAGCGGGGGTCTGGGCAGCCTGCGGCAGCCGTGTTTCAAGAACCAGGCGCCAGGCAACGAGGCCTGACCATCGCGCGCCGCTGGACGCGGGCCACCGTCCATCCCTTCGACGAAGTGGTGTGGGAGCTGCGCACCGCGACCATCGGGAATGAACGAGGCGAGGTCGTCTTCGAGCAGAAGGACGTGGAGGTGCCCAGCTTCTGGTCCCAGCTGGCGACCAACGTCGTCGTCTCGAAGTATTTCCGCGGCGCGCTCGGCACCCCGCAGCGCGAGCGCAGCGTGAAGCAGCTCGTCGGCCGGGTGGCCAACACCATCACCGAGTGGGGCATCAAGGACGGCTATTTCGCTACCCCCGAGGACGCAGAGGCCTTCCGCGCCGAGCTGGCCTACCTCCTTGTCCACCAGTACGGCGCGTTCAATTCGCCGGTGTGGTTCAATATCGGAATTGAGCCGCGCCCGCAGTGCTCGGCGTGCTTCATCCTCTCTGTCGGCGACACCATGGAGTCCATCCTCGAGTGGTACCGCAACGAGGGCATGATCTTCAAGTACGGCTCAGGCTCCGGGGTGAACGTCTCGTCCATCCGCTCCTCGCGCGAGCGACTGGCCGGCGGCGGCACAGCCTCCGGGCCGGTGTCGTTCATGCGCGCGGCGGACGCCTCGGCCGGCGTGATCAAGTCCGGCGGCAAGACGCGGCGCGCGGCGAAGATGGTCGTGCTCAACGCCAACCACCCGGACATCAAGGGCTTCATCCTCTGCAAGTGGAAAGAAGAGGAGAAGGCGCACAAGCTCATCGACAGCGGATATGACGCCTCGATCGATGGCGAGGCCTACGGCTCGGTCTTCTTCCAGAACGCGAACAACTCGGTGCGCGCCACGGATGATTTCATGAAGCGGGCGCTGGCCGATGAGGACTGGGAGCTGGAGGCGGTGACGACCGGCGAGGTCATGGAGCGGGTCAAGGCCCGCGACCTGCTGCGCCTCATCGCCGAGGCGACCTGGCACTGCGGCGATCCGGGCATGCAGTTCGACACGACGATCAACGACTGGCACACCTGCCCGAACACCGGCCGCATCAACGCGAGCAATCCCTGCTCAGAATATATGCACTTGGATAACTCCGCGTGCAACCTCGCGAGCATCAACCTGCTGAAGTTCCTCGACGGGGAAGGCAACTTTCTCATCGAGCAGTTCAAGCACGCGGTCCGCGTGTTCATCATCGCGCAGGACATCGTGGTGGACAACTCCTCGTACCCGACGGAGAAGATCACCGCCAATGCGCGCGCCTACCGCGAGCTCGGGCTGGGCTTCGCGAACCTGGGCGCGCTGCTCATGTCGCAGGGCCTCGCCTACGACTCGGAAGAAGGCCGCGCGTGGGCCGGCGCCATGAGCGCGCTGCTCTGCGGCCACGCCTACGAGGTCTCGGGCGAGATCGCGGAGCAGCTCGGCCCCTACGCGGGGTTCGCGCTCAACCGCGAGCCGCAGATCCGGGTGCTGCGCAAGCACCGCGCGCAGGCGGACAAGATCAACCACCGCCTCGTGCCGGCCCCGCTGCTGCAGGCGGGCGCGCGCGCCTGGGACGAAGCCATCCGCCACGGCGAGGCGCACGGCGTGCGCAACTCGCAGATGAGCGTGATCGCGCCTACCGGCACCATCGCCTTCATGATGGACTGCGACACGACGGGCATCGAGCCCGACATCGCGCTGGTGAAGTACAAGCGGCTGGTCGGCGGCGGGATGCTGAAGATCGTGAACCAGACGGCGCCCATGGCCCTCGAGCGGCTGGGCTATACGCCGGCCGAGCGCGAGGCGATCGTGAAGCACATCGACGAGAAAGAAACCATCGAGGGGGCGCCCGGCCTCAAGCCCGAGCACCTGCGCGTCTTCGACTGCGCGTTCCGCCCGATGAACGGCACGCGGTCCATCCACTCCATGGGCCACATCCGGATGATGGCCGCGGTCCAGCCGTTCGTCAGCGGCGCCATCAGCAAGACCGTCAACCTGCCGGAGGAAGCGACCGTCGAGGACATCGCGCAGGCGTACACCGAAGCCTGGCGCCTGGGCCTGAAGGCCATCGCGATTTACCGCGACGGCTCCAAGCGGGTCCAGCCGCTCTCAACGAGCAAGACGGACAAGGGCGCGGGAGCACCGGCCGCCGCGCCGACGCCGTACCGCCGCCGGCTGGCGGATGAGCGGCAAGCCATCACCCACAAGTTCTCGGTGGGCGGGCACGAGGGGTACATCACCGCCGGCCTCTTCGAGGACGGCGCCCCGGGCGAGATCTTCATCACGATGTCCAAGGAGGGCTCGACGCTCTCCGGCCTCATGGACGCCTTCGCGACGATGGTGTCGCTCTCGCTCCAGTACGGCGTGCCGCTCAAGGTGCTCACGAACAAGTTCAGCCACGTGCGGTTCGAGCCCTCCGGCGTCACGAACAACAAGGACATCCGGTTCGCCAAGTCGATCATCGATTACATCTTTCGATGGATGGCGCTCAAGTTCCTGCCGCCGGAGGAGGCGCAGCACTTCAAAGTCACCGACGTGCCCGGCGCCAAGCCGGCGAACGGCGCCCCCAAGGCGGTCGCCGCGCCGGCCAAACCGGCGGGCGGCAGCGCCAACCCAATGGAGCAGCAGGAGCAGCTGACGTTCGTCGCGCAGGCGGACGCGCCCGCGTGCCACGAGTGCGGCTCGCTCATGGTCCGCAACGGCAACTGCTACAAGTGCGGCAACTGCGGCTCGACATCCGGCTGCTCGTGACAGTGCCGGTGCCTGGCTCTTCGGCCTGCGGCGGACTGCTGCCGAAGTGCCTGGCACCGGAAGAGGAGGATGCGCGATGGGATGGATGCTGACGCCTGAGCTCTCGAAGAAGTGCCGGCAGTTTGTCGTCTCCCACTGGGGCACGGACGGGCTCACACAGATCATGGAGCGGCCGGTAAGCTGGGTGCGGCACGAGGCCAATCCGCACCTGAAGCAGCTCCGCAAAAAGCAGAAGGGCTTGCCGCTGCTCGACGTGCGCGGCGGGCTCAACCGGATCCACGTGGCGCTCTCCACGGAAAAGAAAGGGATGGGGCATGTTTGAGGCGCAGGCGCAGGCCAAGCTCGCTGAGGTGGCGGAGCAGGCGCGGTCGTCCGGCCGGTTGCTGGTTGACTGGGAGATCCGCGAGTACGTCAAGCAGTACCGCATGTTGGATCCCTTCGAAGAACATTTGAAAAGAGATGGCGTGATTTCGTACGGCCTCTCGGCGATGGGCTACGACATCCGGGTCACCGATGAATTCAAGATCTTCACGAACCTCAAGCAGGCGGTAGTGGACCCGAAGCAGTTCGACCCGGACTCCTTCATCGATTTCAAAGGATCGGTGTGCGTGATCCCGCCCAACTCCTTCGCGCTGGCCCGTTCGGTGGAGTATTTCCGGCTGCCGCGCTCGGTGATGGGCATCTGCATCGGCAAGTCCAGCTACGCGCGGTGCGGCATCGTCGTGAACATCACGCCACTGGAGCCGGAATGGCAGGGGCACCTGACGATTGAGATCTCGAACACGACCCCGCTGCCGGCGCGGATCTACTCCTTCGAGGGCATCGCGCAGGTGCTCTTCTTCGAGGCCGGCTCGCTGCCGGAGATTTCGTACGCGGACCGCAAGGGCAAGTACCAGAACCAGCAAGGCATTACGCTGCCGAAGGTTTGACCACCGGTCCTGCTGCGCGGTTGATGCCGGAGCTTCCCGCCCGAGATTTTTCCCTCGAGGCCACCCTCGCCTCGGGCCAGAGTTTTCGATGGCGCTGCCATGACGGCTGGGCCTTCGGCTTCATCGGGCGCAGCGTGGTCAAGCTGCGGCAGGAGGGCAAGGTCCTCCGGTACGAAAGCTCCGACCCTGCGCTCACCGACGAGCGCGTGCGCCGCTACTTCGCGCTCGACCTCAATCTCCCCGCGATCCTCTCCTCAATCGACGTCGACATGCAGATCCATGCCGCGATCCTGCGCCACCGGGGGTTGCGCGTGCTGCGGCAGGATGGCTGGGAGACCCTGGCCTCGTTCATCTGCGCTTCGTTCAACAACATCAAGCGCATCGAGGGCATGATCGACCGGCTCTGCCAGGCGTACGGCGATCCTGTGGCGCTCAACGGGTTCCGGGGGTTCAGTTTTCCGGAGCCGCGGGCGGTCGCGGACGCGCCGGAGCGCGCGCTGCGCAGCCTCGGGCTGGGCTACCGGGCGCCCTACCTGCGGGCGACGGCGCGCCTGGTGCTCGACGGCCGGCTGGCGTTCGATCAGCTGCGCCGGTCCGGCTACCCGGCGACGAAGGCAGCGCTGCTGGGCTGCGACGGCGTGGGGGACAAAGTGGCGGACTGCGTGGCGCTGTTCGGCTTCGAGAAGTACGAGGCGTTCCCGATCGACGTGTGGATCGAGCGGGCGATGCGGTATTACTTCCGGCACCGCCGCATCACGCGGTCACGGCTGCACGACTACGCGCGGCGCCACTTCGGCCCGTACGCCGGCTACGCGCAGCAGTATCTCTACCACTACGTGCGGACGCTGCGGTGATCAGGAGAGCGCGTGGACGATTTTCTTGACCACGCGACCGTCCGCGCCGATCTCGTAGAGGATCGGCGCGCCGGTGGCGAGGTTGAGCTCGAGGACCTGCGCCTTCGTCAATCGGTCCAGGTCCATGACGATCGACCGCAGGCTGTTGCCGTGCGCGACGACGAGGATGGTCTGTCCCTGCCGGACCAAAGGCAGGATCTTGGCCTTGAAGTACGGCAGGGTGCGCGCGGCCGTGTCCTGCAGGCTTTCGCTGATCCCGTCCGGGTTCCACGACGTCCGGTCTTTCGGCGGCGGCACATCGTAGCTGCGCCGCCAGACGTGCACCTGCTCCTCCCCGTACTTCTTCGCCGTCTCCGCCTTGTTGAGCCCCTGCAACGCGCCGTAGTGCCGCTCGTTCAGGGCCGCGTCGCGCTCCACCGGGCAGTCCGGCTGGCCGATCATCTCGAGCACGATGCGCAGGGTCTCCTGCGCGCGCTGCAGCGCCGAGGTGAACGCGCGGTCGAACCGCAGCCCGCGGATGAGCGCGGCCCCGGCGCGCGCCTCGGCGCGGCCGGCGTCGGTGAGCGGAATATCCACCCAGCCGGTGAACCGGTTCTCCAAATTCCACTGCGATTGCCCGTGACGAATCAAGACGAGCGTGCCCATAGCTCTCCTCACTGATGCGACGGCGTGACATCGTAGCACACGGCGCAGGCTTCGCAAAGATGCGCGCGCGATTCTTGACAGCCCCGCGCAGGTATGGTACGAAATATAGTGATGCGTGCATGTGTGTTGCGGCGGTGAGGGACGAGCCGCTTCCCGTGAAACAACTGAGCTCGCAGGACAGGGACTCGCGACGCGTGGGTCCCTTTTTCTTTTCCTGTCCAGGAGGCTGGTGAGGACGCGATGGGGTTCCGTGTCGGCATGACCTACAACGTGAAGACCGAGTGCGTGCCGAAGCCCGGCGACCCGCCGGACATCAACGCGGAGTTCGATCATGAGGAAACCATCGCGCACATCGAGCGCGCGCTGCGCCAAGGCGGGCACGAGGTCATGCGCATCGGCAACGCGCGGCGGCTGCTCGAGCACATGGGGCGGCTCGACGTCGACATCATCTTCAACATCGCCGAGGGCTACGAGGGCCGCAACCGCGAGTCGCAGGTGCCGATCCTGCTCGAGATGCTGCAGGTGCCCTACGTCGGCGCCGACGGCCTGACGCTGGGCCTGACGCTGGACAAGGTGCTGACGAAGAAAGTCCTCATCGCCGAGGACATCCCCACCCCGCGCTACCTGGAGGTCCACGATCCGGACAAAGTCTGGCAGGCGGACCTCTCGTACCCGTGCATCGTGAAGCTGCGGTGCGAGGGCTCCAGCAAGGGGCTGAGCGAACACTCCCTGGTCAACACGCCCGAGGAGCTGCGCCGCCAGGTGCGCTGGCTCTGGGACACGTACCACCAGCCCTCGATTTTCGTCGAGGAGTTCATCGAGGGCCGCGAGTTTACGGTGGCGGTCATCGGCAACGACCCGCCCGAAGCCTATCCCGTCTGCCAGATCACGCTCGACGGCCAAACCAACCTCGGCCGCAAGTTCTTCACGTTCGCCTACCTGCGGTCGGGCGCGGATTACCTGTGCCCGGCGCCGATCGACGAGCGGCTCGCGCGCCAGATGCAGGAGCTGGCGCTGCGGACCTACCGCGCGGTGGAGTGCCGCGATTTCGGCCGCGTGGATTTCCGCGTGGACTGGCAGGGCCGCCCCTACGCGCTTGAGATCAATCCGCTGCCGTCGTTGTCGGCCGAGGATGTCTTCAACTTCATCGCGAAGACGCGCGGGCTGACGCACTATCAGATCATCAACCGGATCCTGGAGGTGGCGCTCGTGCGGACGGGCGTGGTGTCGCCATCCGCCGGGGCGAAACCCCGCAACGAAGCGAGAGACCTATCCTCTACACCATTGCGGTGACGTACAACCTGAAGCGCGAAGCCTGGGAGCGGGACGGGGTGCGGTTCGACCGCGACTCGGAATTTGACTCCCAGCAGACGATCGACGCGATCGCCGGGCATCTGCGCGCGCTCGGGCACACGGTGCGCTTGGTGGAAGCGACCGCGGATCTGCCTCGCTGGTTTCTGCGGCACGACGTCGATCTGGTGTTCAACATCGCGGAAGGCACCTGCGGCGAGCACCGCGAGGCGCAAGTCCCCGCGGTGCTGGAGCTGCTCCGCGTGCCGTACACCGGCTCCAACAGCGTCACCCTCGCCTTGGCGCTGGACAAGGCCAAGACCAAGCAGATCCTCGCCTCGGAAGGGCTCTCGACCCCGGCCTGGCAGCTCTGGCCGAACCCCGCTGCGCCGCTCGATCCCCGCCTGACCTTCCCCTTGATCGTGAAGCCCAACCGCGAAGGCTCCAGCAAGGGCATCTGGCGCGAAAGCGTCGTGGACGATGAGCCGGCGCTGCGGCGGCAGGCCGCCTTCCTCTATGAGCGCTACCGGCAGGAAATCCTCGTGGAGGAGTTCATCCACGGGACCGAGCTCACCGCCGGGGTGATCGGCCAGGAGGCGCTGCCGGTGCTCGAGATTGATTTTTCCCCGTGCGAGCCCTCCGGCGAGTTCTTCTATTCCTGGCGGATGAAGGAATTCCAGGGCGATGCCGCGCGCGGCCTGGCCCCGGCGTTCTACTGTCCGGCCCGGTTCGACGCGCGCACCACCGCGCTGATCCAGGCCGCGGCGCTGCGCGCGCACCGCGCGCTGGGCTGCGCGGACCTGTCGCGCACCGACATCCGGCTGCGCGCCGACGGCACGCCCTTCGTGCTCGAGGTGAACCCGCTGCCCGGCCTGCATCCGTCCGACAGCAACTTCCCGGTGATGACGGCTGCGGCCGGCTACACGCACCGGGCGCTCATTCAGCGGATCGTGGAGCTGTCCATGGCCCGCCACCACCATCCCTCCCGCGCCGCGCGGCGCCGCTCCATCGCCGCCGCCGCGCCGGAGGTCACCGCGGTCCCTCCTCAGGAGCCGCCGCCCACACCGACAGGCTCGCGGAGAGCCGGGGGGCTCCTTGAGGATCGGGACGAGAAGGAGGAGTAGGGTGAGCTGGGAGGCGTTTCGCCGGATCCCCCTGTGGAAGGATGTGCCGCTGGACCAGTGGGAAACCTACCGGTGGCAGATGGCCAACCGGATCCAGACCGTCGAGCATCTGCGCCAGGTCATCAAATTGACCACGTCCGAGGAGCATGCCGTCACCCGGCGCTCCGGCCGCTTCATCATGGGCATCCCGCCGTACTGGGCCGCGCTCATGGATCCGGATGATCCGACCTGCCCGATCCGCCGCCAGGCGGTGCCGGTCGAAGACGAGTACCGGCTCAGCCCCAACGACATGATCGACCCGCTCGGCGAGGACAGCCACATGCCGGTCCCCGGCCTCGTGCACCGGTATCCGGACCGCGTGCTGTTGCTCGTCGTCGAGGTCTGCTCGATGTACTGCCGCTTCTGCACGCGCAGCCGCGTCGTCGGCACCACCGCCGGGTACAGCCGGCCGGCGAACATCGACCAGGCCATCGACTACATCCGGGCGCACCGCAAGATTCGGGACGTGCTGATCTCGGGCGGCGATCCGCTGACGCTGTCGGACGACCGGCTCGATGACGTGCTGACCAAGCTGCGCGCCATCCCGCACGTGGAGTTCATCCGCATCGGCACCCGCAACCCGGTGACGCTGCCCTACCGCGTGACCGAATCGCTCTGCGCGGTTCTGAAGAAGCACAAACCCGTCTGGATGAGCCTGCACTTCAACCACCCGCGCGAGGTGACCCCGCCCGTCAAGCAGGCCTGCGGCATGCTGGCGGACAGCGGGGTGCCGCTGGGCTCGCAGACGGTGCTGCTCAAGGGCATCAACGATCGGCCGGCGATCATGAAGAAACTCTTCCATGAGCTGCTGAAGATCCGGGTCCGGCCGTACTACATCTATCAGTGCGATCCGGTGAAGGGGACGGCGCACTTCCGCACGCCGGTCTCGGCCGGGCTGCAGATCATCGAGAAGCTGCGCGGCCATACCACCGGCTACGCGGTCCCGACGTTCGTCGTGGACGGGCCGGGCGGCGGCGGCAAGATTCCGCTCATGCCCAATTACGTCGTCAGCGTCAAGCGCGGGGTCTGGGCGCTGCGCAACTTCGCCGGCAAGCTCTTCACGTACCACGAAGAGGCGGCACCCGGCGGCGTGCGGACGCCGAGCGTTGAACCGTCGTACATCTTGAACGGGGACCAGCTTGCGCTGGTTCCCCAGACCCGCGAGAAGTAAGCGCGTGTGGCGCGCTGGCAGCCCCGCACCTCATGGGATGGGGTGCGGGGCTGCGCGCTTGAGACACTTGCTGCGATGTTCCGATCGGTCTTGGTGACCCTGCTCCTCCTCGCCGTCCCCTCCTGCGCGCCGGCCACCCGCGCGCAGCTGGAGCAGGAAGTGCTGCACGCCGACCCGGGGTTCGCCGAGGTGCTGGACAAGTACCGCGACCTGGCCAATCGCATCCAGACGTACCAGCGCGAGTACGCGCTCAAGCGCAGCGCCGTGGAGCGGGACATCGCGAAGCTGCGACGCGAGCTGGCGGCCGCCTCCACGACGGTGCGGCACAAGACCGAGGAGGCGAAGCAGCGCCTCCAGCCGGAGCGGCAGCGCCTGAAGCTCGACATTGACATGGCCGGAGAGGAGCTGCGCGGCAAGAGCGCCCAGCGCGCGATGCTGGGCCGCTCGATCGCGCGCATCAAGAAAGCGCTGAGCCGGGACGCCGCCTGGAGCGCGGAGGAGCGGGCCCAGCAGGACGCGCAGGTCGAGGACATGGCGCGCGATGCGGCCCGGCTGGACGAGGAGATGAGGGCGCTCCGCATCCATCTCCGGCTGCTCAAAATCAAGCTGCACCTGCTGCAGCTCTAGCCGCTCCGACGCTGCCAGGCCGACGGCCCGCGTGGCGTCCTCGGAGACAGGGTGTTACAATTGACAGGCGATGGGGTTCGCCACTGCCTGCACGTTCCGCTGCGGCCCGCTGATCGTAGATCTGCTGGAGCTTTCCAAGGAGCCGGATCTGGCTGTTCTGGCCGGCCGGTTGCCGCTTTCAACCCCTCGCATCTGGCTGGACAGCGCGCGGCGGCATCCGGTCACGGGCCGCTGGTCGCTGGTCGCGTGGGATCCCTGGCTGCGGCTGTGCGCCGTCGGAGACCGCGTCGAGCTTTCCACGAGTGCGGCCACGCAGGTCTGGCGCGGCAATCCGCTTGATGCGCTCGCCCAGACGCTGCGCCGCTATGCCGGCGGCCGCTCGAGCCAGCCGCAGGCGCGGGCCGTCGGGCTCGTGGGCCTGCTCGGGTACGAGCTCAATCGCTGGATCGAGCCGCTGCCGCCGCCGCGCGCGGAGACCGGGGAGGCACCCGACCTGCTCTGGTTCGGGATGCGCCTCTCGGTGC
>JAHFGU010000146.1 GCA_023247285.1 Candidatus Omnitrophota bacterium | reverse complement strand
AGGCGAAGCCGCCTGCGCTGCACCTGGTGTTGACCGGCCGCAACGCGCCGCAGGCGCTCGTGGACCGCGCGGATCTTGTGACCGAGATGACGGAAATCAAGCATCCCTGGCAGCGCAAGATTCCGGCACAGCAAGGAGTAGATTACTGATGGTTTCACATGCGCGTGCGCACAGCCGCGTGCTGGTGGACGGCCTGGACCGCGCGCCCAGCCGCGCCATGCTCAAGGGCATCGGCTTCACCGACGCGGACCTGCGCCGGCCGCTCATCGCGATCGCCAACACGTGGATCGAGATCATGCCGTGCAACTTCCACTTGCGCCGCTTGGCGGAGCAGGTGAAGGCCGGGGTCCGGGCGGCTGGCGGCACCCCGATCGAGTTCAACACCATCGCGGTGTCGGACGGGATCGCGATGGGCACCGAAGGCATGAAGGCCTCGCTCATCAGCCGCGAAGTGGTGGCGGATTCGATCGAGCTCGTCGTCCGCGGCCACCTCTTTGACGGCGTCGTGGCGCTGGTCGGCTGCGACAAGACGATCCCGGGTGCCGCCATGGCGCTGATCCGCCTCAATCTGCCATCGCTGATGCTGTACGGTGGCTCCATTGCGCCGGGCCGGTTCCGCGGCCGCGACGTCACGATCCAGGATGTGTTCGAGGCCGTGGGGTCGTGCGCCGCCGGCCGGATGTCCCCCAAGGACCTGCGTGCGTTGGAAGACGTGGCGTGCCCCGGGCCTGGCGCCTGCGGCGGCCAGTTCACCGCGAACACGATGGCGATGGCCATTGAAGTGCTCGGGCTCTCGCCGATGGGCAGCGCCAGCGTCCCGGCGATGCATCCGGCGAAAGCCCAGGTCGCCGTGAAGGCCGGGCGCCTGGTGATGGACCTGTTGCGGCGGGATCTGCGGCCGCGCCGGATTGTGACGCGCCACGCGCTCGAAAACGCCATCGCCGCGGTCGCCGCGACCGGCGGTTCGACGAACGCCGTGCTGCATCTGTTGGCGCTTGCGCGCGAGGCGGGCGTTCCCCTGGACATCGATGAGTTCGAGCGGATCAGCCGCCGCACGCCGCTGCTCGCGGACCTGAAGCCGTGGGGGCGGTACGTGGCCACCGATCTGTACGCGGCCGGCGGGGTGGGGGTCGTGGCCAAGCGGTTGCTGGAAGCCGGCCGGCTGCATGCCGGCGCGCTCACGGTCACGGGCCGGACCATCGGGGAGGAAGCGCGGCGCGCGAAGGAGCGGGCAGGCCAGCCGGTGGTGCGGCCGGCGGCGCATCCGCTCAAGCCCAGCGGGGGGCTGGTCATCCTGCGCGGCAGCCTCGCCCCGGACGGCTGCGTCGTGAAAATCACCGGCCATGAGCCGCTGCGCCACGAGGGGCCAGCGCGCGTCTTCAATTGCGAAGAAGATGCGTTTGCCGCGGTGCAGCGCCGGCAGATCCATCCTGGCGACGTCGTCGTCATCCGGTACGAGGGCCCCAAGGGCGGGCCCGGCATGCGCGAGATGCTGGCGGTCACCGCGGCACTCGTGGGGCAGGGGCTCGGGGAATCCGTCGCCCTACTCACCGATGGGCGCTTCTCCGGGGCTACGCGCGGTTTGATGGCCGGGCACGTGGCGCCGGAGGCGGCGCGCGGCGGGCCGATCGCGCTGGTGCGCGACGGGGACCGCATCCGCTTCGATGTGGACGCGCGCCGCGTGGACCTGCGCGTGTCGGCGGCTGAGCGCGCGCGCCGGCGGGCGGCGTGGCGCGCCCCGGTGCCCGCCTACACGACGGGCGTGATGGCTAAGTACGCTGCGCTCGTCTCCTCCGCGTCCGATGGCGCTGTCACCGCGCCGGTGCCGGCACGAGGGCCCGCGCCGCGCCCCGCGCGCCGCCGCTCCCACAACACGGTTGCCGTCGGGCATCGCGCGCGCTAGACTGCTGGTGGCGGCCTACGCAGGGATGGTGGAACTGGCAGACACGATAGGTTGAGGGCCTATTGCCGCAAGGCGTGGGGGTTCAACTCCCCCTCCCTGCATTATTGACAATGTCCGCAACACTTGCTACTGTGTGGCCTAGCGAGTCGCGACAGTGACACATCCCTTTGACGAACGCTTCCGGATCCCCCCAACGGACGTAATGTCGTTGGGGGGTTTTCTTTTCTCAACTGGCCCGCGCGGGAGGACAGGGTGAGTAAGACCGGACAGTGGATGGCCCTCGTCGGGGCCGTGGGATTGTCGACGCTGGTCGCAGGCGAAGACCTGGCGCGCCGCAGCGCCGAAGAGCGGTACCGCCATGCCGTGGCGGAGCGGCAGCAAGTGGAGCTGCAGTACGGCGAAGTGTTGGCGACGCATCAAACGCTGCAGGACAGCCTCGCCAAGGAGCACGGCCGGTCACAGGAGCTCACGGACGCCCTCGGCACCCTGCGCGGCCGGCTCGAGGAAGCGGTCGGCCGGCTGACTGAGGAAACGCGCCACGTGCAGGAGCTGCAGCAGCGCTTGGCCGCGATGCAGGAACAGATGAACCAGCTTCAAGGCGAGCTCTCCCTCTCGTTGCAGCATGGCGGCGGGCTGGCCGAGGGCGCGCCGACGGCTTCGGTGGAGCTGGAACGGATCCTGGTCCGGGATGCGGCAACCGGGACGCAAACCGGCCGCGTCCTATCCGTGCATGACGCCTGGCAGTTCATCGTGATTGACCTGGGCTGGGACGTGGTCAAGATCGGCGACACGGTTTCGATTTTCCGCGACAATCAGTTGCTGGCCAAAGCGCGCGTCGAGCGGGTGCAGGAAGCGGTGTGCGCGGCGACACTCTTGCCGGAGTGGCAGGCAGCCCGGGTCCAGGTGAATGATCTGGTCCGATTGCTCTAGCACGCGGTATCGAGCCGCGCTCGGGTGCGCGCTGGCCCTCGGCGGCCTGGCGGTCCTTGCGCGCCCGCGTGTCGCGGCAGCAACCGAAACCGCGGACGCCACCGCGAGAAGCCGGACGCTGGTGCTGCTGAAAATCGATACCGACGTTCCGGTGCCCATCCAGACCCGCTGGGTCAACCGGCCGCCGATGATCCGGATTCAGTTTCCGCCACGGCGCGTGCGAGCGTCGCTGCCGGAACGCGCCATCATCTCGATGGGCCCCATCCAATCCATCGCCGCGCAGTATGAGGGCCGCGGCGGCACGCGATTCCTGCGCGCGCTCCAGGTGCGGCTGAGCGGGCCGTACACCTACCAGGTCCGCGCCGACGCGGGCCGTATCGCCATTGAGATCGAGCATCCGGTGTCCGTCGGCAGCGCGTCCATTGAAGTCGGATTGGGGCACGGCACCATCATCAATGGGGCGGGGAGGGCCAGCGTCAGCGAGCGGTTCCGGGCGATGCAAGAGGCGCTGGCGCAAGCCACCCCGGTGCCGCTGCATCTGACAGCCTATGGGCCTGTTGACCTGGTCTCCGGTGAGGCGCCGTCCTGGCCTCGCCCGAATGCGTCCGGCGCACCGCTCTCCTCGCCTGCCCTCCCGCCATCGCCCAGATCCGGCGCGGCCCGCATCCCCCTCGTCGGGATCCTCCTGCTGGGCATCGCCGCGTGGCTGGTCGGCTCGATGCTCGCCCTGGCCCGCGGGCGCAGGCGGCACGCGTTTCCGGCAGGTCCGCGGCTGCCGTCGGGGGCGGTGCTCATCGATCAGCTCATCTGGCGCGCGTTCGAACGCCAGGGCCACCAGCTGGTCCTGGAGCAAGATCTTGCCAGGCCGCCGTACGGCACGTTTCGCATCGTCAGTAAAGACGGCGTCAAGACCGGGCTGCTGTTTGTCTGGTACGGCCCCTTCTTTGAAAAGCAGACGGTCGAGCGCTTCGTGACCGTGCTCGGCGAGGCCAAGCTCGCGCAGGGCGTGCTGGTATCGTCCGGCTCCTTCACCGTGCCGGCGCAGCGCCTGGCCAAGCAGCATCACGTCACCCTGATCGGGCGGGAGCAGTTGGCCGAGCTGCTCAGCCTCGGCGCCGGCAGCGAGTATTACGCCCGGCAGCTTGCGCAGCAGCAGGCGCGGCTGGACGAAGCCAAAGACACCCTGCGCCACTATGCGGAAGAGCTGGACAGCCTGCGCACGCAGCGCAATGAAGCGAGCTGGTACCTCGGCGAAGAGCGCGCGAAGACGGCCAAGCTGGAAACGCAGCTCGAAGAAGCGACGCAACAACTCCGGCAGCACGAGGCCGACCTGAAGCGATGGGAGCAGGACGCGGCCGCGCTCCGCAAGCAATGGGAAGAAAGCCAGTGGTATCTCGGGGAGTCGCAGGAGCGCGCGAACCATCTAGACGCACAGCTGGCGGCGTTGCAGGAAAGCGCCAAACGGTTCGAATCAGCCGAGCGCGAACGGGACGAAACCAGTTGGTACCTCGGGGAGGAACGCGCGCGCAGCGAGGCCATGGAGCGCCAGCTCGCCGAGCTCCAGCAGCAGCTGCAGCAGGCTGCCGCCCGCGAACGCGCCCT
>JAHFGU010000145.1 GCA_023247285.1 Candidatus Omnitrophota bacterium | reverse complement strand
TGGCCTGGCCGGCGCTGGCGTTCGCGCTGGGTGCTGCGGTGGCCGCCGCGCGGCCTGCTCGGCTGCAGGCCCAGCCACCGGCCCCGGCGCCCGCGGCGGCGGCAGCGTCCCTCAAAATCGGCTACGTCAACCTCTCGAAGATCTTCGACGGCTATGAACGGACGAAGGCGTCGGACGCGGTCCTCCAGAAGCGCGGCAAGCAGAAGGAGGCCGAGCTCGAAGGCCGCATGAACGAGCTCAAGAAGATGCGCGATGGCCTCGAGCTGCTGAATGACGCGGCGCGCGAGGCGAAGACGCGCGAGATCGAGCAGAAATCGGACGAGCTGCAGCGCTTCCGCACCGCCACCGCGCGCGACCTGCGCCGCGACCGCGACCGCGCCGCGAAGGACATCCTCGATGAGATCCAGAAGATGCTCGAGGAGCACGCCAAAGCCAACGGCTTCGCGCTGGTCATGGACTCGCGCTCGCTGCTCTACGGCCAGGGCGCGTACGATTTGACCGACGATATCCTGAGCACCCTCAACAGCCGGTTCAAGCCGGCCCAGTGAGCGGCGACCGCGCCGGCACCCGGATGAGCGAGCAGCAGCGCACGCTGGCCAAGGAAGTGTTCATGAACGGGCTGGGCATCCACACCGGCGCGCCGGTGTCGATCCGCGTGCTGCCCGCCCCGCCGGAGACCGGGGTGGTGTTCATCCGCACCGACCTGCCGCACCGGCCCTCGATCCCGGTCAAGTCGGCGGTGGTGGACGTCGCCAAGAGCGTGCGGCGCACGACCGTCTCGAAGGACGGGGTCGAGGTCCAGACCGTCGAGCACTTCATGGCCTCGCTGTGGGGCCTGGGCATCGACAACGCCTACGTTGAGGTGACGAGCCCGGAGATGCCGGGGCTGGACGGCTCGGCGCTGCAGTTCGTGCAGCAGCTCAAGGCCGCCGGCACCGTGGAGCAGGAGGCCCCGCGCCATTATTTCCCGCTGCGCGAGCCGATCTACGTGGAGGAGGGCGACTCGTCCATCGTGGTATTCCCGGACCGCGCCCTGCGGATCTCCTACCTCTTAAGCTATGACGCCCATCCGCTGCTGCGCCCCCAGTTCGTCTCCTACACGGTGAACGGTGCCGGCCCGGACGCGCCGGGCGCGTTCGAGCAGGCCATCGCGCCGGCCCGCACCTTCTGCCTCAAGGAAGAAGCCGAGAGCCTGCGCGCGGCCGGGTTTGGGAAGGGGGCGACCTACGACAACACGCTGGTCCTCGACCGCGAGGGGGTGATCAACAACACCCTGCGCTTCGAGGATGAGTTCGCGCGGCACAAGATCCTGGATTTGCTGGGCGACCTGTATTTGCTCGGTTCGCACCTGCGCGCCCACGTGATCGCCGTCCGCAGCGGCCACCCGCTCAACGTGAAGCTCCTCAAGAAGCTGGACCAGGCGCTGGAGCAGTGGCGCGTGGGCTCGCTGCAGTCGGTCTCCTCCGAGGTGATGGTCGGGCCGCAGCTGGGCATCACGCAGATCGAAAAGATCCTGCCGCACCGGTACCCGTTCCTGCTCGTGGACCGCGTGACCGAGTTCTCGGAGACGCGCGCCGTCGGCATCAAGTGCGTGACGATCAACGACTATTTTTTCCGCGGGCACTTCCCGGGGCGGCCGGTCATGCCCGGGGTGCTGATCGTCGAGGCGATGGCCCAGGTGGGGGGGATCATCCTGCTCAACAAGCCGGAGACCAAGGGGAAGTACGCGTACTTCATGGCGATCAATGACGTCAAGTTCCGCAAGCCGGTGGTGCCGGGGGATGTGCTGGTGCTGGAGGCCGAGCTGGGGAAGATCCGCAGCCGCACCGGCCAGGTGCTGGCGCGCGCGTTCGTGGACGGCAAAGCGGTCTGCGAGGCCGAGCTCATGTTCGCGCTGACGGATTAGGAATGGGCGCGCGGGCGCGATGACGGTGGCCACGATGCGCAAACGAGCAGGGCGGAGCGGAGGCGCCGCGGTCGGCGAGGGGATTCATCCGACGGCCATCGTGCATCCCAAGGCCCGGCTGGGCGCGGAGGTTGCGGTCGGGCCCTACAGCATACTCCACGAGCACGTGGCCGTCGGCCCGCGGACCCGGATCGGCGCGCACTGCGTCATCGAAGGCCGCACCACGATCGGCGCGGACTGCGAGATCTTCACCGGGGCGGTCATCGGCAGCATCCCGCAGGACCTCAAGTACCGCGGCGAGCGCAGCGAGCTCCTCATCGGCGACCGCAACAAGATCCGCGAGTACGTCACGATCAACCCCGGCACCGAGAGCGGCGGCGGCAAGACCGTCATCGGCGACGACTGCCTGCTGATGGCCTACGCGCACGTGGCGCACGACTGCCGCATCGGCAGCCACGTCATCCTGGCCAACAGCGTCGGGCTGGCCGGGCATATCACCATTGAAGACCGCGCGGTGATCGGCGGGCTCGTGGGCATCCACCAGTTCGTCCGCGTGGGGACGCTGGCGATGGTCGGCGGCTGCTCGCGGGTGAACCAGGATGCGCCCCCGTACGCGACCTGCGTGGGCTACCCGGCCAGCGTGATCGGGCTCAACATCGAGGGGCTGCGCCGGGCCGGCGTCTCCCACGACGTCCGCCAGCAGCTCCATCGCGCCCTCAAGGTCCTCTTCCTCTCCAAGCTGTCGCTGCGCCACGCCATTGCACAGCTCGAGCGCGAGCCGAACCCCTGCGCGGAGCTGCAGCACCTGTTGGCGTTCGTCCGCGGGTCCAAGCGCGGCGTGGCGCGCGGCTAGCGCGCCTGCGGAGACCGCCGACATGACGACGCCCTCCCGCATTGCCCTCATCGCCGGCGCCGGCCGGTTCCCCTTCCACGTGGCGGACGAAGCGCGCCGCCAAGGCGTCGAAGTCACCGCCGTCGGGATCCAGGGCTGGGCCGATCCAAGCCTGGCCGGGCGCGTCGCCGGCTATGCGGAAATCTCGGTGGGCCACCTGGGCCGCCTCATCAAGCACTTGAAAGCGCAGGGCGTGCAGCAGGCGATCATGGCGGGCAAGGTGACCAAGTCGGTGCTGCTGGGCGGGCGCACGCGCTTCGACGCCGAGGCAGCCCTGCTGCTCGCGCGCCTGAAGGGGGATTACTCGGTGCCGGCGGTGCTGGGCGCGATCGGGCGGCGGCTGGAGCGCGAGGGCATCCGGCTGCTCGACTCGTCCACGTTCCTGCGGCAGCACCTCTGCCCTGAGGGGCCGCTGACCGCGCGCCGCCCCTCCGCCGACGAGCAGGCGGACGTGCGGGTCGGGGTGCGGGCCGCGCGCGCCGTCGCGGCCGCGGACATCGGCCAGACGGTCGTCGTCAAGGACCGCGTCGTGGTGGCGGTGGAGGCGCTGGAAGGCACCGACGCGGCCATTCGGCGCGCGCAGGAGCTGGCCGGCGTGGGCCTTACCGTCGTGAAGCTCGGCGCGCCGGGGCAGGACCGGCGGTTTGACCTTCCGGTGGTGGGCCCGGGCACCGCGGCCGCGCTGGCCGCCGCGGGCGCGCGCTGCCTGGCGCTCGAGGCGGGGATCGCGCTGCTGCTGGATCGCGACGCGCTCGTCGCCGCGCTGGATCGGGCGCGCATCGCCGCGATCGGCGTGAAGGTGGACGAGGGATGATCCCCCTCCGCGACACCATCCCCTCGCGCCGGGTCCCGTGGGTCATGCGGATGCTCCTGGCGCTCAATGTCGCCGCCTTCGCGTTCGAGCTCGCCAAAGGCGCGGGCCTCCAATCCTTCATCTACCGCTTCGGCGTGGTGCCGGCCCAGTGGGCGGTTAACACGGCCAGCGACCTGCTCGACTGGCCGCAGCTCTTCCTGACGCTGCTGACCTCCCAGTTTCTCCACGGGGGCTTTCTGCATGTGGCCTCCAACATGCTCTATCTCTGGATCTTCGGGGACAATGTGGAGGACCGGCTGGGCCACGCCCGCTTTTTGCTGTTCTACCTGGCGTGCGGCGTGGCGGCCGCGGTGGCACAGCTGCTCCTCTCGCCGCGCTCGAACGTCCCGATGATCGGCGCTAGCGGCGCCATCGCCGGCGTCCTGGGCGCGTACTTTTTGATGTTCCCTTCCGCGCGGGTCGTCACGCTCGTGCCTTTGGGATGGTACATGAACACGGTGCAGCTGCCGGCCTTCGTCTTCCTCGGGCTGTGGTTCCTGCTGCAATGGGTGTACGGGTTGGGCACGATCGGGCGGATTGCCGAGGGCGGCGTGGCGTTTTGGGCCCACGTCGGCGGGTTTGCTGCGGGCATGGTTGGATCGCTGCTGCTTGGCCGCCGGGCGCGCTGGTGAGGGCGCGGGATGCCGACGCCGCCCGTTCGACTCTGCTCAGGGCGGCGTCCCGAGCCAAGTCGAGGGACGCCCGTGGCGGCGCTGGAACAGGACAAAGGCGCGTACGTGCGCGTCGAGCCGCCGTGCCCGTATTACGGCCGGTGCGGCGGATGCA
>JAHFGU010000144.1 GCA_023247285.1 Candidatus Omnitrophota bacterium | reverse complement strand
GCGAGCCGCACGAGCACGAGATCGTGCGCATCGACGGCTCCCGGCTGATCCCGCTCTCGGAGCTGCACCTGCGCACCAACGAGCTGGACACCGCAGACACGATCGTCGCGTACTGCCATCACGGCCAGCGCAGCCTCCAGGCAATCAAGACCCTCGAGCATTTCGGGTTCCGGAAGCTCAAGCACCTGCGGGGCGGCATTGATGCGTGGGCGACCGAAGTCGACCCGGAGATGGCCCGCTATTAATTCGGGGACAGCCACCGAATTCACCTCTCGCGAGGCGCTCGGAATTCGGTGGCTGTCCCCGCTTTGATCGCCGGTCAGGTATATTTGTAAGCAGCGATGCAAGTCATTCGCGTGCTGCTTATTGAAGACAGCTCCACCGACGTGCAGCTGCTCTCCGAGGCCTTCGCCAAGGAGCCGGGCGCGCAGGTGGAGCTGACGGTGGCCGGCCGCCTAGCAGAGGGCCTTGCCCGGCTGGCCAAGGAACCGGTCGACGTCATTCTCCTGGATCTGCACCTCCCGGACAGCACCGGCATCGACACCCTGGCCAAGGTCCATGCCGCAGCCGGCCGCGCCCCGGTCATCGTGCTAACCGCCTCCGACGATGACGATCTAGCCCTCCGCGCCTTGCAGCACGGCGCGCAGGATTACCTCGTGAAGGGCTACGTCCGTGTTTTTCGCCGGCTCCTCGGACGGTCGATTCGCTACGCGATCGAGCGGCAGCATGCCGAGGAGCAGCTGCGGACCGCCCATGCGCAGACCCAGCAGCTGCTGGCCTCGCTGCCCTCAATTCTCATCGGGGTGACACGGGAGGGCATCATCACGCAATGGAACGGGGTGGCCGAAGCCACCTTCGGCATTTCGGCGCAGGCCGCGCTCAACCGCCCGCTGGCCGCTTCGGGCGTGCGATGGCATCACGAAAAGATCCTTACCGCGCTGGCCGCGCCGGGCGCCCACGAGCCGGCGAGGCGGCTGGACGAAATTCCCTATACGCGCCCGGACGGCAGTGAAGGCTTGCTAGGGATCACGGTGGTGCGCTTGCGGCCTGGGCCGGGGCGCGAGGAAGGGTTTCTGCTCTGCGGCGCCGATATCACCGAGCGCCAGCAGGCGGAGGCTGAGCGGCTGCGCCTGCAGCAGCAGCTTGCGCAAGCGCAGAAGATGGAGACGGTGGGCCGGTTCGCCGGCGGGATTGCGCATGACTTCAATAACTTTCTCCAGGTCATCCTCGGGTTCACGTGGCTCATCCGCGTCCGCTACCCGCATGACCACGCGCTGATGCGCGACTTGCAGGAGATCACGCACGCGGCCGAGAGCGCCTCGGAGATGGTGCGGCAGCTGCTGGCCTTCAGCCGCCGCCAGCCGCTGGAAACCAAGCCCATCGACATCAACCAGGCGGTGCAGGGCATGGCCCGGCTGCTCCAGCAGCTGGTCGGGGAGCGCATTCGGGTCCAGCTGCAGCCCGGCGAGGGCCCGCTGGTGGCCCGGCTCGATCCGACGAGCCTCGAGCAGCTCTTGATGAATCTCTGCGCCAACGCGCGCGACTCGATGCAGGACAGCGGCGGCACGCTGGCCATCGCCACCCAGGCCCTCGTGCTCGACGAGCGCTTTCAGGAGCAGCACCCCTCGTGCACGAAGCTGGGCGCCTGCGTGCGGCTCTCCATCAGCGACACCGGAACCGGTATGAGCCCAGAAGTCGCCTCGCACATCTTCGAGCCGTTTTTCACGACCAAGAAGATGGGGCGTGGCGCTGGCCTAGGTCTGTCCGCCGTGTATGGGTTGGTGAAACAGCACGGGGGTTTTATCGACGTCGAGACAGCCCTGGGCCGAGGCACGACCTTCCACCTGTATTTCTCCCGCGACCTGACGTCCGTCCCGGTGGCGCTGCCCGCCGCGGCGCCGGCCGGCGATGGCGCGGGGTCTCGGCGCGACAACGGCCTGAGCCGGCAGCGGGTGCTGGTGGTGGATGATGAGCCGCCCATTCTGCATTTATGCCGCCGGATCCTGGAAACGGCCTACGACGTCACGACGGTGACCTCGGGCCGCGAGGCGCTGGCCGCGCTCGCGCGCGCGCCGTTTGACCTGCTGCTCACCGACATCATCATGCCGGAAATGGACGGCTTCGAGTTGCTGCGGCAGCTCGGCGGGGGCGAGCGGCCGGCCCTCAGCGTGCTGGCCATGACTGGGTCGCTGGCGCTGGATTCCGAGCGCCGGCTGGCCTCCGTCCCGCTCCTCCGCAAGCCATTTAGCGCGCCGGCCCTCCTCGATGCGGTGACGCGCTGCCTTGCGCAAGGCGGCGAGGCGGAAGGGTGCGGCGCATGAGCAGCCACCGAAGCTGGCCGGCTCGGCTCCAGCTCCACGACGGGGCGCTCGGCGATTTGGTGCTGAGCGCGGCCGATGGGCTAGTGGTCGTTGACCGGGACGGGACGGTCCGGTTCGTCAACCCGGCCGCCGAAGCCCTGCTCGGACGGCCCGCCGAGGCACTGGTGGGCGAGGCTGCGGCGTTTCCGATGCCCGCTGGGGCGTCTCAGGAATGGGTCGTGCCAGGACGCGAGCAGCGCGTGGTGGAAATCCGGGTAGCAGAGGTGCTCTGGGAGGGGCTGCCGGCGAGCGTAGCGTCGCTGCGCGAGATCACCCAGCGCAAGCGGCAGGAGCGGCACAAGGACGAGCTGCTCAATAAGGTCGCGCATGAGCTGCGCACGCCGCTGACCTCGATCCAGGGCTCGGTCACGCTGCTGCTCACCCAGGCGCTTGGGCCGCTCACGGCCGAGCAGCGGGACTTCCTCCAGACCGTGACGGAGGATTTGGACCGGCTGGTCCGGCTGCTCAATAACATCCTCGACCTCTCGAAGATCGAGGCCGGCTACATGGTGGTGGGACGCCAGCCGGTGCATCTCGAGGAGATCGTCGAGGAAGTCTGCCGCTCGTTCCAGGCGCTCTTCGGGCTTCGCGCGGTCCGCCGCGAGCTCGCCCCGGTGCCGCCCGTCTACGGCGATCATCACCTGTTGTTTCAGGTGCTGGTCAACCTCGTGGCCAATGCGGTGAAGTTCACCGCGGAAAACGGGACGATTATATTCCGGCTGGCCAGCGACCCGGCCTGGGTGTCGCTCAGCATCGTCGATAACGGCGTGGGGATTTCCAAGGAAGCGCTCGGCACCCTCTTCCAGAAGTACAGCCAGGACGCCGCGGTCCGGAACGACCGGCCCCGCGGGACCGGGTTGGGGCTGGCCATCTGCCGCGAGATCATGGAGCTGCACCACGGGCAGATCGCCGCGGCATCCGAAGTCGGGCAGGGCAGCACGTTCACGATCCGGCTGCCGCGCTATGAGCCTCACCAGGCCCTCCAGCAGCTCTTCCAGGAATTGGCCGCGGCCCCGGCGCCCGAGCATCCCGAGCGCACCGTCCTGGTCGTCGACCTGCAGGACCTCGCCCCCCACGCTGCGGCAGCCCGGCGGACGCTGCACGACATGCTTGAGGAGTGCGAGCAGGTCGTGCGGCGCGGCATCGCCAGGACCGACCATCTGGTGGTGATGGGGCCGGCGCTGCTCGTCGTGCTGGCGCGCACCGACCGCGCGGGGGCGCAGGCGATGCTGAAGCGGCTGCGCGGCGTCTGCGCCGCATGGGCCAGGCAAGCGCTGGGCGCCCCGGCCGCCGAGGCCCTCAGGTTGGGCGCCGCCACAAGCCCCGAGGATGGCGCAGATCCCGCCCACCTGCTTGAGACTGCCCGCGGGCTCTCATGACCGACGGCGCCAAAGCCAAAATCCTCGTGGTCGATGATGAGCCCAACATCGTGAAGGTCGTGCGCAAGCACCTGGAGCTGGCAGGCTTTGACGTGGCGGTCGCGGGGGATGGTCCGGGCGGGATTCGCGCGGCGCGCGAGTGGCGGCCTGACGTGGTGGTCCTGGACGTCATGCTGCCGCTGCTAGACGGCTATGCGGTGTGCGCCGAGCTGAAGCACGACGAGGCGCTGCGCCGGATCCCTGTGCTGATGATGACGGCAAAGACGGCGCGGGCTGACCGGGAGGAAGGGTTGCGCCGCGGGGCGGACGCCTACCTCACGAAGCCGTTTCCCCTCGACGAGCTGCTCGCCACCGTCCGCCAGCTCCTCGAGTGCCACTGACTAGCTCAATCGGGCCGATGGCTCCTGTCGCTGCGGCGCCACCCGCAGCCGACAAACTGCCCCGCTCCGCGTCACATCAGCCGATCATGCTAGACAGATATGCCGGTTGGCGGCTATTGTTCGCACGCAGTTGACGAGAGGGAATTCAAGCGGGGTTCGGTAGGTATCTAAAAATTACAATTGGTGCTCGGCGTAGCGGCGATAGAGGCTATCCGCGTTGCGCAGCAGCTCCTCGTGCCGCCCCTGCTCGATGACGCGCCCGCCGTCCAGCACCACGACCAGGTCCGCGTGCTCGATCGTCGAGAGCCGGTGCGCGATGACG
>JAHFGU010000143.1 GCA_023247285.1 Candidatus Omnitrophota bacterium | reverse complement strand
GGTGCAAGCCTGCGAGCCGTGGCTCGTGCGGTTTGGCGGCCATGCGCAGGCGTGCGGGTTGACCATCGATCGGCAGCACCTCGAGATGTTCCGAGGCCGGATCAACGAAGAGGCGGCGCGCACCTTGGGCCGGTCAGGCCTGAGCCCAACCCGATTGGTGGACCTGGAGCTCGGGCTTCACGAGATCGAGATGAGCTGGGTGGGGGAGGTTGAGCGCCTCAAACCGTTTGGCCATGGCAATCCGAAGCCGACGGTGCTCGTTCGCCGCGTGCAGCTTGAGGCCGCTTCCGCGCGGACCGGCATGATCACCGATGGACGTGCGAGGTGCGCGGTGCGGGGGACGCTTGAGGAGATTGTGCGCGGCGGGTGGTACGATGCCGTGCTGTCGCCGGCGGCGGTTAGCGGGGGGCTGGCGCTGACGCTGGTCGACGCGAAGGCCGCAGCGGCGCCTTAATCGCGCGCCCGGATTTCAAGCAGGCCACGCACACCTTCGCCCGCCGGATCGCGCCGTTCAGGATCAGCGTGGCTGATTGCAGGTTCGGCAGAAAGCGCCGCCGGTTCACTCGGACGGTCCGCCGTCCCACCCCGCCTTTCACCTTCAACATCCCTCGGTGGGTGACCTGACTGCCGATGACCGGCCGCTTTCCGCAAATCGCACAGATGCGCATGGGATGACTCCGTCGATGGAAGCCGCTATTCTAGCAGCGCCATGACCATCGCACAAGTCCCGCCTGCGCGGCGCTCCATTCGATACGTCAAAGGCGTCGGGCCGCAGCGGATTGCCCAGCTGGCCCCGCTGGGGATCGACACCGTGGAGGACGCGTGCTATTACGCGCCGCGCCGCTATGAGGATCGGACCCACTTTTCCGCCATCGCCGAGGCGCGGCCCGGGCAGGAGCTGGCGGTCCGCGGCCGGCTCCTCGCGGCCGCCCTGCGCCGGATTCGGCGCGGGCAGACCCTGTTCGAGATCACCGTCGGCGACCAGACCGGCACCCTGAGCGCCCTGTGGTTCAATCAGCCCTACCTCGCGCGCCAGCTGCAGCACGACGACGACCTCATCCTCTACGGGCGAATCGAGGCCAAGCCGCGCCTGCAGATGATTCATCCCGAGATGGAGAAGGTGGACGCTGGAGAAGAGGAGCAAGGGTCAGTGCACGTCGGACGGATCGTGCCGGTCTACCCTCTGGCCGCCGGATTAAGCCAGCGCTGGTTCCGGCAGATGATGGCCGGCCTGCTGGCGCAACACAGCGAGGCGCTGCCCGAGGTGCTGCCCGTCGCGCTGCGACAGGCGAACCACTGGCCGGGTGTGGCGCAGGCGGTGCGCGAGCTGCATTTCCCCGGCTCGTGGCCGGCGCTCGAGCAAGCCAGGCAGCGGCTGGCCTTCGAGGAGTTGTTCGTGTTCCAGGTGGCGCTGGCGCGCCGGCGCGCCGCGACGATCCGCGCGGCCAAACCGCAGCAATACCCGACGCGCGGCGGGCTTATCGACCGCTTGCGGCAGCGCCTGCCATTCCGTTTGACTCCGAGCCAGGAGCGCGTGCTCGCGGAGCTGCTGGCCGACCTCGAGCGGCCCGCGCCGATGCGGCGGCTGCTCCAGGGTGAGGTCGGCTGCGGCAAAACGGTGCTCATGGCGTTCCTCATCGCCGCCGCCGCTCAGAGCGGGTACCAGGTCGCGCTGATGGCGCCCACGGAGTTGCTGGCCGAGCAGCACGCCCGGGTGCTGGCCGGCTACCTGGAGCCGCTGGGAATTTCCGTCGGCCTGCTGTCGCAGGGCGTATCGCCGGCTGCGCGGGCCAAGCTGGCCGCCGCCGCGAGTGACGGGACCGTCGCGCTCGTCATCGGGACGCACGCGCTCATCGAGCGCCGCATCGCCTTCAAGCGCCTGGCGCTGGTCATCATCGACGAGCAGCATAAGTTCGGCGTGCTCCAGCGCGCCCTGCTCGCGGGGAAGGCCGCGATGCCGGACGTCCTCGTGGTGACGGCGACACCCATCCCGCGCACGCTGGCCCTCTCCCTCTACGGCGACCTCGACATCTCGACGATCACCGAGCTGCCGGAGGGCCGGCGCCCTGTGACGACGCGCTGGGTCGGGGAAGGGCAGCGGCAGGCGTGCTACGAGCTGATCCGGCGCGAGCTGGCCCAGGGACGGCAAGGCTACGTGGTGTATCCGGTGGTGGAGGAGCGCTCCACCCGCGAGCTGCGCGCGGCGACCCAGATGGCCAAGCAGCTGCAGGCTGAAGCCTTCCCTGAGTTCCGCGTCGGCTTGCTCCACGGGCAGATGCGCCCGGCGGTCAAGGAGCAGACGATGCGCGCATTCGCGGAAGGCCGCATCGATTTACTGGTTTCGACGGTGATTGTCGAAGTCGGGCTCGATGTCCCCAACGCCACGATCCTGCTCATCGAGCATCCGGAGCGGTTCGGCTTGGCCCAGCTCCACCAGCTTCGCGGCCGCATCGGCCGGGGCAACCACGCCGCCTTGTGCCTGGTCATCAGCGACGCGGAGGAGCCCGCGGTCCGCGAGCGGCTGCAGACGTTCGCCGACTCCGCCGACGGGTTCGAGCTTGCGGAGCGCGATCTCCAGCAGCGCGGCCCGGGCGAGCTCCTTGGCCGGCGCCAGCACGGCTGGCTGCGGTTCCGCGTCGCCAATCTCATCCGCGATCGCCTCCTGCTTGAGCTGGCCCGGCAAGAGGCGCAGGCGCTGGTCGCGCGCAGTCCTGATCTGGGCGGCCACGAGCTGGCCGCGCTGCGTGAGCGGCTGGCCCGGTTCCGGTCCCGCGCGGATTGAACGCGCGCTCATGTTGCGGATCAGCGCCGGGCAATTCCGTGGTATCCAACTAGAGGTGCCGAAGCGGATCCGGGCCACCGAGGGCAAGGTCAGGCAGGCGCTGTTCAATATTCTCGGCGAGGTGATCATCGGCGCGCGGGTGCTGGATGGCTATGCCGGCAGCGGGGCGCTGGGGCTTGAGGCGCTCTCGCGGGGTGCTGCCTTCGCGGCCTTTGTCGAAGAAGACACCGACGGGATCCTCGCCATCCGCGCCAACCTGGACCGCCTGGCGCACGAGCTGCCGCGGGAGGCGTGGCGCGTCGTCCATATGGACTTTGTCCGGGGCGCGCGCCAGCTCGCCAGGGTCGAGGCGCCGTTTGATCTCATCCTCCTTGATCCCCCATACCGCGCCGACGAGGCAAAAAAAGCCTTGAACGCCGTCGTCGACTGTGCTATTCTCGCGCCCACTGGCCTGGTTATCCTTGAGCACGATCAACGGACCACCCCGCCGGCCACGTGGGGTCCCTTAACGCACGGCAAGCGGCACCGGTACGGCGACACGGTGCTCTCTTTTTATCAGGCGGATCAGGCGCGATGACGCGAGCGGTGTATCCCGGCACTTTCGACCCGGTCACCTTCGGCCACATCGATCTCATCAAGCGGGCCCGGCGTATCTTCGACCAGGTCATCGTGGCCGTCGCCGACAACCCGGGCAAGGGCCCCCTGTTCGCCGTGGAGGAGCGCGTGGCGCTGCTGCGCCAGGCGACCCGCGGGATGCGGGGCGTGGTCATTGACCGGTTCGATTCGCTCGTTGTAGAGTATGTCCGCCGGGCGCGGGCGCGGGTCATGATCCGCGGGCTGCGGATGCTCTCGGACTTCGAATATGAGTTCCAGATGGCGCTGACCAACCGCAAGCTGGCAGGCGACGTGGAGACCATTTTCCTCATGCCGTCGGAATCGTACGCGTACGTGTCGGCCCGGCTCATCAAGGAAGCCGCCGCGCTTGGCGCCGACCTCTCCGCCTTCGTCCCGCGCTTCGTCGCCGAGGCGCTGCGCCGGAAGCTGGTCGCGTGACATGAGCCCGATGCTGCTGGAGGACTCCCTGATGAAGATCCGCGTCAACCAGGTGCCTGAAGACGGCTTGCAGGAGCACGCGAGCTACGATCCGATCCCGCTAGACATGGACCGCGAGGATATCCGCCTCCGCGAGCCGTTCGAGGTGGACGCCGCCATCCGGCGGGTGGACCAGGAGCTGGTGGTGGATGTGGACATCAGCGCGCCGATAGAGCTGGTGTGCGCGCGGTGCCTGGCGGAGTTCCGGCAGACCTTGGAGACCGGCGCGCTCTTCAGCTACACGGTGCGCCCGACGGACGTGGTGGACATCACCGACGATGTCCGGCAGGAGATCGTGCTGGCCTACCCGATGGTCCCGCTCTGCCGGCCGGACTGCCAGGGGCTGTGCAGCGTCTGCGGGCAGAACCTCAACGAGCGGCGTTGCAGCCACGCGAACTGAGGAAGGAGCGACATGGCCCTCCCTAAGCGGAAACACTCGAAGGCCAGGCGGGACAAGAGCCGCACGCATTGGAAGCTGGCGCGGCCCGCCCAGAGCGCGTGCCCGCAGTGCGCGCGCCGCATCGTCCCGCATCGCGTCTGCCCGTATTGCGGCACCTACCGCGGGCGGCAGGTCGTGACCAT
>JAHFGU010000035.1 GCA_023247285.1 Candidatus Omnitrophota bacterium | reverse complement strand
TGCGGCCTCATGACAGCACCGCGCTGGGTGCGGGCGCATCCCAGAGGTTGCCCTTCACCCACCGGCCCTCGGCGTCCTTGCACCAGACCCGGGGGTCGCGGAACGTGTCCGCGACGCGGTCGAACTCGTCCTCGGTCATGCCGACGTACGCCAGCCACCGCTGGAGGTCGCGCGGCTTGACGTGGTCGTAGCGGCGCACCATCTCGATGCCCTGCTCGCGCGTCATCATACCTAACCGGATATCCTTGCACGCGTGGTCGGTGGCGCGCCCGTAGCCGAACTTGATGTACTTGAGGTAGTCGTGCACCCCGTTCTCATGCATGTCATCGAGGTTGGAAATGCGCCGGTAGGTCCGGTCGAACGGCTCCGGCGAGGCTTCCCAGCCGTAGCGCTCCATCGCCAGCTTCGCGTTCTCATTGCCGTCCCACTGGACGTAATTGCCCAGAAAGATGCCGCGCACGCCGACCTGCTCAATTTCCGCGTCCGAGGGATACCGCGCCCACAGCAGCTCCTGGGGCGTCAGCTGCTCGGTGCCTTCCATCATGTCCGTCCAATCGAACCCGCGCTTGACGTACTCGTGCACGAACCGGGCCGTCAGCTCCACCATGTCCGTCAGCGAGTACATGCCGGCCAAATCGACCTGGCCGTGCTCTCCGTAGAACACCAGCGGGATCTTGAGCCTGACCGCCGCCTGAATCGGGTAGGTATAAATGCCGCAGTGGTTGTGCCAGTTCATGTCGCCCATCAGCCTAAAGCCAAGCCGGTTCAGTTTGACGAGCGTGTCCACCCCGGGGCTGAAGATGACGTGGTCCACCCCGAAGACCTCCCGCATCCGGCGCACGTTCCGTTCGCCCACCGGGAGGTAGTTGTTGCCGTGGTACGTGACGAGCAAGGGCCGCATCCCGCACACCTTCGTGATCAGGTGGGTCTGGTAGTAGCTGTCCTTGCCGCCGCTGACCGCGATGATACAATCGTAGTTGCTGCCGTCCTTGGAGCGGTACTCCTCCAGCAGCTCGCGCAGCATCAGGCCCCGTTGCGCCCAGTCGATGCGCCGCTTCTGATCATGGACGCGGCAGCCGCTGCAGACGCCCTGCTCGTCGAAGGCCAACGGCAGCGCCGAGGCGGCCGGATAGACGCACCGCGTGCAATACCGCATCAGCGCGCCGCCCCGGTGGCGGCCGGCGCCAGGCCGGTCGCCGAGTAGAAGACCCGCGTGCGCCTGGCTTGTTCGAGGCACTCCGCGGGCGTGTACAAGCGGTCGCCCACGCGCATGGACGGCAGGATCGAGCGGCCCTCGTCGGTGAGCACCTGCCGGATCACCAGCGATCCTTCACGCGCGGCGACCACGACGTGGTCCGCCGCCACGCGATAGATCAGACCGGACTGAAACGGATGAAACGTCCCGTCGGCCGCATGGGCGGCCGCCTGCTTCAGACGGACACGCTGCCCGCGCATAAATGTGGCGGCGCCGGCATAGGGATCATCGAACGCCTGAATGAATCGTTCGATGTCTTGGAGACCCCAGGACCAATCCACATAGGCGTGCTGCTCCGTGTTCAGGCGCGGCCAATAGGAGCTGCGCCGCTCGTCCTGCGGGATCAGGGCCACCGCCTGCCCCCGCGCAATCTCCGCGAGCAGCTCCGCGAGCAGCCGGTACGTGCGCATCGCGGCGTACGCCTGAAATCCCGCCGGCGTGGCGCACGCGGGGGGAAACGTGTAGGCGCACGACTTCACGATGGGGCCGGCATCGACGGCTTCCGTGACCAGGTGAAAGGTCTCGCCCCCCATCCGTTGGCCGCGCATGATCCGCCACGAAAATCCCCCGCCCCCCCGATCCTGAGGCAGGCGGGAATAGTGGCTGTTGATCAGCCGGCCGCGAAACGCCTCGATGAGCCGGGCCCGAAACATCCAGGGCGCGCCGAGGGAAATCCCGAGCGTGGTCTTGGTGATCAGCCCGTCAACCTGCGGGGCGTCATTCACGTCCTCACAGACCTCCAGCCGGACGCGGCGGGTCGCCAGGAATCGCTCCAAACTCACCCCGGGGTCGTGGGATGCGGTTCCTAACAGCCGAGGCCCGGTGACGACACAGAGGGGCCACGCGCCCAGCAGATCCTGCACGGTGCGCGTCAGGACCGTGCCAGCCCCGAAGAACATGACGGCATCGATCGGACCGAAGCTGTGCGGCCTCAGCGCCATGGCCGTCATGCCCCCTGCTGCAGCAGTTCCAACTTCATGGGCTCGTACCGGTCGGTGACCCGGTAGCAATTCCGGCAGACGGGGTAGGCGGCGTGGCGGAGCGGCGCGTGGCCGAGGTCGGCGAGCAGCTGCCGCATCTTCGGCGATGCGTAGCAGCTGGCGATGGTGTCGCCGGCATTGAGGTTTCCCAGCACCATCGCCTCCACGCTGGCATCCCAGTAGTTGTCGCAGCACACCACGGTCCCGTCCCACCAGACCGCCTTGCGGATCAGGAGCTCCACGCATGGCTGGTACACGCGCCGGACCCCGGACGTCTCGAACAACGGCTTGGCCCGCTCCACATCTTGTACATGGCTGTAGTCCGTGAGGTCGATGGCGACCTTGTCCACCCACTGGAGGAGGAAGTCGGCGTACCGCGCGGCGTCGGCCGTCTCGTTCGCGCCCTTCACGAGCACATGGGTCAGCACGGACAGATACGGCGTGCGCCCCGGTGCGTGGTCGCGCAGGCGCCGCGCCAGCCGGATCTTCTGCAGGAAGTCCCGGTGGTAGTCGCTCTTTAGACGCACGGCGTCGTGGGTTTCGGCATCCAGGCCGGCGGAGGAAAAGCGGATCTCATCCAGGCCGGCCTCGATGAGCTGCGCCATCCGTTTCTCCGTCAGGAACCGGCCGTTCGTGAATGTGAAGGTCAGGACGCCGTGGGACTTGGCGGTCCTGACCAACTCGACGAACTTCGGGTGCAGCAGCGGCTCTCCCATCCCGCCGAAGCGGATCGCCACCGGCGCGGACTGCCCGCCGGCCTCCCGGGCGATTTTCTCCATGGTCTCGAGCGCCATAAACCCCTTGGGCCGGGTCATGAGCTGGCGCGAGCAGTAGAGGCAGTCATTGTTGCAGTGATTCGTCGGCTCCACGGTGATGATGCGCGGAAAGGTGAAGCGGTCCCGGTGCTCGTATGGGAACAGCCACTCCTGGGACCCGTAGATACCGGTGAATGGGTCGCGAGCCTTTCCGTCGGCGCTATAGCGCAACATCGCCTGTCAGTATGGGGAACGACGACGGTGTCGCGCCGAGCCGTTCCCCGGCCGCGAGGCGCCCGCTGACCAGCAGGGCTCCCGCCTCGGTTTCGTCGTCCCCCTCAAGCTGCACCCGGCATAGCAGGACGGAGCCGACGCCGGCAGCCACGCGAACGCCGTCGTGGCCCAGCGTCGGCACCAGCCGCCCTGGCTCGCCTGCCTTGTGCGCGTGCTCATACAACCGGGCCGTCCAGATGAACAGCTTCCTCTCCTGAAGGAACGTGAAGGCGCCGGGATAGGGATGGGTGAGCGCGCGGATGAAATTATAGAGATCATACGCCGGCCGGCTCCAATCGATGAGGCCGTCCGCCGGCCGCCGGCGAGGCCCGTAGGTCGCCAGCGCCGGCGCTTGGGGCGTTCGGATCAGACGTCGCTCCGCGATCGCGGCGACGACCTCTCGAAAGAGCGCCGGCGCCGCCTCGAGCAGCCGCAGATACACATCCCGGGCGGTATCCTCGAACCGGATCTCCACGGTGCGCTGCCCGACAATGTCGCCGGCATCGGGTTGATCGGTCATCGCATGCATGGTGACGCCTGTCCGCGTATAGCCGCGCATCACCGCCCAATTCACCGGGGCGTGCCCCCGGTTCTCCGGCAGCAAGCCGAAGTGCAGATTGAAGCAACCGGCCGGCGGGACGGCCAAGATGTCCCGGCAGACCATCTGATCCCAGGAAATGGAAAACAGCACATCCGGACGCAGCGACCGGATGAGGGCCACCATCTCCGGCGCGCTGATGTCTCGCGGGCTGTGGACCGGCAGGCCGGCGTGGCGCGCCGCCTCCTCGACCGAGGCGTACCACACCGGCTCCCGGCGCGCGCCAGAAATCCGTTCCCAGTATCCCGGCGGCGGCACGAAGACCGCGGCCACGTCGTGCCCGCTGTCCACGAGCTCCTGCAGGCACCGGACGCCGATATCCTGATTGCCCAGATACACGACCCGCATCGGGGTTATACCTGCGCCAGCCGCGTGTCTAATCGCCGGATCATTTCCGGCCAAGCCGGCGCCAAGGTACCCGGCCCTCGCATCTCGCACAACGCCCGCACCTTCTCGAATTCCTCCAGCGTATCCACAGTCACGGAGAGGTCCGGCCGGCTCAGCAGCAGCGGCGGCGTCCACCGCACGACGGAAAAGCGCGCGGGCTGCTCTTTCATGATCAGCGTAACGTGCTCCCGATGGGCCTGGCTGGTGGCGGCCGACGACGCCCGCGCCAGCGCCTCGCGCGTCGTCACCTCTGAGCCGGCCCCATCGATCAGCCGGTCCGACCAGGCTAAATCGGCGCCCGCGCCGGCGCGCGCGGCGACCAGCGCGTCGACCACCCCCGGATCGGTCAACGGATTATCCGCGGTGACGCGAACCACTACGTCCGCCCGGTGCACCCGCGCGGCCTGCACGAAGCGATCCAGCACATCGTCCTCGCTCCCCACAAAGATCTTGAGGCCTGAAGCCTGAGCCAGTTCCACAATCGGTCGGTTGGCCGACACATCCCCGGTGGCCACCACAAGGTCATCCAGCGAGGCGGCCGCCTTGATGCGGTCCACGAGGAACGCCAACAGCGGCTTGCCGGCGATCGGCATCAGCACCTTGCCCGGCAGCCGCCGGGATTGCATGCGGGCCTGCACGATCGCGACCGTCCGCATCAGGGCGCGCTGGCACACGGCGCCAGGCCGGCCAGTTGCTGCGCCGCCTCCTGGTACGCCGCCGCCAATCGCTGCGCGTCCCGATAGTACTCGATGGTGACGTAGTGGACAGGGGCGCGCTCGCAGAGCCACCGGAGCCACTGCCATTCACGCGGCCCCGGCACCTCGTGGAGATCTTCCACAACGCCGTTGACCACGCCGCACGCGCTGATCTGTACCTCGCGCACCCGGTGCAAAGGCAGTGCTGCGAAATACGCCACTGGGGAAATGCCGAGGTTCTCGCACGAGATCAGCGCATGGGCGACGTCAAGGAGCAGCTCGGCGTCGATCGCCTCCAGGACCCGTCCCATGAAGCCGGGGTCGCAGACCTGCGCATACGCCCCGCTTGGCGTCGGAAAATAATTCAGATTTTCCAGCCGGATCGCCCCGGCAAAACGCTCCCGCAGCCATGCCGTGTTCGTCCGCGCCCGCTCGACATACTCCTCCTCGCCCAGGCGCGGGCTCTGGAGCCGGTAGCGCGGATACCCGTTGGGCGACCGGTCCTCATCGAAAGCCAGCGCGGCCGGCCCGAAGTCGCAGCCCAGGCTGAGGACACGGCGCTCCTGCGCCAACTGCCAGCAGCCCAACTGCTCGAGCCCGGCGTCGAAGCGCGAATCGATGATGCTCACCGCCGTGTCCATGAATGTGCCCGCGCTCCGGAACCGGTCCTGTCGACGGTAGCGCTTGTAGGTCACAGCGCTCACCAGCGGCTCGAGCTGATCTACAACAGCCAGCGCAGCGTCGCTCATCGCTACGCACAAAGAGAGCGCCGAAGCCTGCCTCACCATCCGACGTGCGCCCGCGTCAAGGCGTCCCCGGCTGCTGCGCCCGCCGCAAGGTGGCGTCCTTCAATCCGAGGCCATGCCCAGGGCGAAAGGCAATGCTCCACCCGGTGCCGCGCGAGGTCAGGGCGCTGAAACGCGACATCCGCGCGCCGGACGGGCGCCCCTTCAGGCATCGCCTTCGCGGCAACGATGATGCGGCGCGCTGTCCGGCGCGCCGGGGATTCCACCGCTGCCGGGACTTTCTTCGGCCTGCCCATGGCCTGCTCCACCTGCCGGATGGCAGCCACGAGCTCGCGCAGCTCGTTCGGATCGGCCGAGAACCGATGGTCATCCCCTGGCAGCGCGTGGTCGAGGGTAAAGTGCTTTTCAATGATGCACGCCCCCAGTGCGACGGCCGCGCACGGCACCGCCAGCCCGATCGTGTGATCGGACAACCCCACCGGCACGCCCAGCGCCCGGCGCAGGGTGGCCATGGCGCGCAGATGCACGTGGCGCGGCTCTGCGGGATACTGGAACACGCAGTGCAGGACCGCGACAGCCGGCGCGCCGGCTTCGCGCAGCGCGCGCACCGCCTGACGGACTTCTCCTAGCTCGGCCATGCCGGTGGACAGAATGACCGGCTTGCGTTTGGCCGCCAGGTGGCTTAGCAGCGGGCGGTGCGTCAGGTCGCACGAAGCGACCTTATACGCCGGCACCCTCACGCGCTGCAGCAGGTCTGCGCTGAACTCGTCCAGCGGGGTTGAGAAAAACAGGATGCCGGCCTGCTGCGCGGCCTGCGCGAGGGCGCGATAATCCTCAATGGAGAGCGCGGTCCGCCGGTACTCGGCATAATCCACGCTCGCCTCCGGCAGGAACTCTGAGACGCGACATGTCTGGAATTTGATGGCATCCGCCCCGGCGGCGGCGGCTTTCCGCACCAGGTCCAGGGCCAGGCCGCGGCGGCCCAGATGATTCACCCCGGCTTCGGCGACGATGAACACCGGCTGCCCGTCGCCGATGACCCGCCGCCCGATGGCGAAGCGCTTGGCCCCCAGGTCACGCATGATGTTTCCCGACAACGCGCCGGACCGCGGCGATCACATCCAGCACATCCTCATCGCTCATCTTCGGTGAGAGGGGCAGCGAAACCGCCCCCCCGAACACATCTTCGGACACCGGAAATCGGCCCTCCGGGTAGCCGAGCGCCTCCCGGTAGTACGAGTGTAGATGCAGCGGGCGGAAGAGCACGCTCGTGCCGATCTGCTCAGCCGTGAGCTCCTCGATGAATCGGTCGCGGTCGATCGTCATGCGCTCCGGGCGCAGCAGGAGGGTGTAGAGATGCCAGGCATGCCGCACGTCGGGTCGGACCGCCGGAGTCGCGAGGGCGTCGAGGTCGGCAAACGCCTCGGTATACAGCGCCGCGATGCGCGCGCGGCGCTCAATGAACCGATCCAGTTTCGCCAGCTGGTGCAGGCCCAGCGCCGCCTGGAGGTCCATCATGTTGTACTTGTAGCCCAGGGCTTCGATGTCGTAGAACCACGACCCGCGCGGCGCGTAGCGGCCCCAGATCTTCCGCGCGTCGCTGATGCCGTACATCCCGAGCACGCGCATCCGCTCCGCCAGGTCCGGGTCGTTCAGCACCGCCATCCCCCCTTCCCCGGTCGTGAGGTTCTTGGTCGCATAGAAGCTGAAGCAGGTCGTCGGCCCGAAGCTGCCGATCTTCCGCCCCCGGTACTCGCTGCCGATGGCGTGGGCCGCGTCTTCAATGACCGCCAGGCCATGCCGCTGGGCGATGTCGTACACCGCGTCCAGCTCGCACGGATGACCCGCGTAGTGGACCAAGAGGATCGCCTTGGTCTTCGGCGTGATCGCCGCCTCAATGAGGTCCGGATCCATGTTGTAGGTCTCCGCCTCGATGTCCACGAAGACCGGCCGAGCGCGCTGGTACATCACGACATGGGCGGTTGACGCGAACGTGTACGTCGGCAGGATGACCTCATCGCCCTCCCCGATGCCGTGGGCGATCACGGCCACATGGAGGGCGGCGGTGCAGGAATTCACCGCGACCGCGCATCCGGCGCCGATGTACGCGGCCAACCGCTGCTGGAACTGCTCGGTCTTGGGCCCTGTCGTGAGCCAGCCGGAGTCCAAGGTGTCCAGGATCTCCGCCTTTTCCTCCGGTCCGATCCACGGAGGCGCAAACGGCAGGAACGCGGTCCGCGGGGCGCGGGCCTCAAGGTTCGCGAGCTCAGGCATTGCGATAGCGCGCATGGTGCGGATCAGGGATGCGCCCCTCGGTGATGGCCTCGTAGACTTCCCGCACGCCGTCGCGGACGCTGTGACGCGCTCGGTAGCCGAAGACGCGGTTGATCTTGTCGAAATTGACATGGTAGTCCCGCAGATCCGGCGGCACATCGGTCGTCTCCACCACGACATCCGGAATCGCCTGGCGCACGAGCTCCCCAAGCTGGAACAGCTGGTAGTTCTGCTCATTCGACCCCACGTTGAACACCTGCCCGCGCACCGCTTCGAGTGGCGCCGCGAGGGCGGCCCCATACGCCCGGGCGGCGTCCGCCACGTGCACCAGCGGCCGCCATTGCGCGCCGCCATACACCGTGCACTTGCGCGTGGTCGCCGCATGGAGCGTCAGCACATTGACCACCAGGTCGAACCGCATGCGGGGGGAGAGGCCATAGATCGTGGCCATACGCAGGACGCATGGTGCAAACCGCTCGTTCGCCAAGGCCAGGATTTTCCGCTCCGCCTCAGCCTTCAGGCGCGCGTAGAGCGACAAGGGCTGCAGCGGCGACTCCTCGGTCATGATGCCTTCTTGGATCCCGTACGCGCTGTCGGTCGACGCAAAGAGGAACCGGGCGATCCCTGCGTACGCGCACGCTTCCGCGAGGGCCACGGTGGCGAGATAGTTCACCCCGATGGTTTCCTGCGGATCGCGATCGCAGGCCCGCTCACCCACCAGGGAGGCGAGCAACACCACCGCCTCGACACCGTCGAGCGCCTCAAGGACCCGTTGGAGATCCCGCACGTCGCCGCGGCACACCTCCAAGCCGGGATGCCGGCAGACGGCGGCCAGCGCCTCATCGCCGAAGAGGAAGCGATCGAACACGCGCACGCGGTAGCCTTCCTCCAGCAGTTGGCCGGTCAGGACGGAGCCGATATAGCCGGCCCCGCCAACCACGAGCACGCGGCGGGTGCTGCCGTTCACGGCTACCGGCCTGCCGACGGTCATTCGCCCACCGGGGCCAGCGCAGGGACCTCCACCGAGGATCTGAGCGGGTACCCGCGCGCCCGGACGCCAGACCCTGCCAGCCACTCGCGAAATGCCGCGTTGCCGTTGCGCCCCGGCGGCCGGCCTAAGAGCGGGGCGAGCACCGGCGCCCATGTCCAGTCGCGCCGAAGCTGCGCCGGATCAGCGGCCAGGAGCTGTTGGACTTTTTCCCGCAACGCGGGGTAGTCACCGGTGTAGTAGGCCGCCAGGGCCTCATCCCGGACGATCCGCATATGCAGGGGGTCGTGGAAGAAAGCCGGGATGCCGTAATGGAGCGCGGCCCACAGGGGTGAGCTGTCGGGCATGGAGACGCACACATCCGCCATCGCCAGCGGGATCCAGGGATTGGCCTCGGAGTCCAAGACCACCCCGCGTTCGTGCCTCCGCATGCGCTCCAGCAGCTCGCGGTACTCTGTCAGTCTCGTCGGAAAACGGCGCTCGAGGGCGTCTAGGCGCTTGGGCTTGTAGATCAGGACCAGCCCCGGCAGCTCCTCAAGGAGCTGCACAAGGTCGCGCACAAACGTGATGGTGGCCCTCTCCGGGAAGGGCTCGGGATACGGGCGGTCGTGATGCGAGCGCGCGCGGGACCGCAGCAGCGGTGCGACGTCGAACGCAGCGACATAGTGCAGATCGGATCGTGCCGCGATCCGCGCATCGAAATACGTCCGCCGGAATTCGTGCTGCCGGCCGTCCAACATCGCATCCGATCCAGGCAGGATCGGGCTCAAGACGTCAAACCGCGTCCCAGGCTGCTGCGGGTGCGCCGTCAGGAACCGCGCGGCCGCCTCGCTCCAGCAGACCACCACCGAAGCGAGAATGTCCGCATGCATGAGATCGCGCGCGGACGCTCTCATCTGCGTCGATGGCATCATGGCCGAGGTGTGGTACATAACGGTCGTGATCCCAGCCTGATTTAGGGGCACCAGCGCCGGATCCTCGATGCCCAGGCTGTTGTCGCATTCGATGAAATAGGCCGGTCGCAGCGTGTCGACGACGGGCTGAAGCTGGGCGGCCGCGGCGAGATACCCAGTCATCCAGAGCCGCTCGAGGCTGGCCACCGGCTGGAACGCGCAGCGGACGAGCAACGCCAGCGCGTCGCCGACCGCCCGCCAGAGCGCCGGCGCGGGCGACCGGGCGTAGCATGCCGGAAATGTATACGCCTGGTAGGCGCCCTGGGAAGCTACGGAGGGTGGCCAGACCCTCCTGCTCGGCGTGAACGGCAGCAACACCACGACGTCCTGCGGTCGAATCGCCTCCTGGTCCACGATCCACCAGAGGGAGCGTTTCTCGACATCGCGTCTGATATCCACGGCGCCGTCGCACCAGTACAGGTAGCGACACGGACCCAGGGTCTGCCGCGACGGCCGCAGGCGTTCGGCCAGTCCGCGCGCCAGCCGCACCAGGAGCCGGACCAGCCGCACCGTATTGACCTGCTGGCTCCACAGCCGGTCACACAGCACGTTGAGCCGCGAGAGCCATGCGACCGCGCGCGGCGCCTTCCTGTCCCCAAGCTCCCCTTCCAGTCCGGCGATCCATGCCTGCGCGGCTGATGGCAGGCACCAGACCCGCTCCGGAAACGGATGGCGCCGGCGGATGTCCTGCAGCAGGCAGGCGTCTTGAAAGATCTGCGCCGCATCCTGCTTGGCCTTCGCAGAAAAATCGAGTTCGATCCCCCGCGCGCGCGCCCGCCAGGGCATCCCCGGGATGCGCGGAACGATGCGCTCCCAGCGACTGGCCGCGGCCTCCCGCACCGCCCAGCCCTCGCGGCTGGAGAGGAACGCGCTCGGATCGAGCTGCGCAATTCGGCGGCCGATCAACCGGTCGCAGGCCGGGTGGACGTACAGGACGCGCACCTCGACGACCCTCGACAGCGCCCAGCACAGCAGCGCGTTGAAGGGATGCAATTCTGGAAAAAGGAGGATCACGCCTTGGCTCCTTGCTGCGAGGGCCGAGCCGCGCGCGGCCCGGAGTAGTCCTGAAGGGCCTGGTCCAGCTTCGCATGAGTCGCGGCGCGGTCCGCCTCGCGGGCGCGGTACCACTCGAGGTAGCGCCGGATGCCCTCGCGCACGCTCACACGCGGCTCCCAGCTCAGCTCGCGACGGGCCAGCTCGCTGGAGACCTCCTT
>JAHFGU010000142.1 GCA_023247285.1 Candidatus Omnitrophota bacterium | reverse complement strand
CGTGCTCGTGGATGCGCCGGTACGCGTAGGCCGTGTGCGTCTGCGTCTTCAGGATGAAGGCCCAATCGGACGACTGCGCCAGGCAGAGCTCGCGGGCCATCTGGTTGAGCACGCGCGCGCGCAGCGGATCGGCGTCGCGGAAGCGCGCGGCCATGTCGGTCATGCGCCTGGCCATCATGTGCAGGTGCGGGTAGATCCAGTCGTTGGCGCCGTTGAGCCAGACGTCGTTGTAGCCGCCGTTGCCCCAGCTCGACATGGACGGCTGGAGCACCTGGTTGGTGGGGTAGCGTTGGAAGTAGTCGGACGGGCTGATCAGGCGCAGGTCGGTCTGATCGTAGTGGATCTTCCGGATGAGGAACTCGAGCCACTCCGGCCCCTCGAACCACCAGTGCCCGAAGAGCTCGGCGTCATAGGGGCTGACGATGAGCGGCGCGCGGTCCATGAGGGTGCGCAGGTGCGCGACCTGCTGCTGCCGGTTGAACAGGAAATTGCCCGCGTGCTGCGCGGCTTTCTCGATCGCGCGATCCGGATCATACGGCTGCTTCTCGTCGCTGCCGGTGATGCGGTAGTATTTGATCCCGGTGTTGAGACGGCGCCCGTCGCCGTTGAGATACGGGCGCACGTACTCATAGTCCAGGTCGTGGCCGATGTCGCGGTAGAACTCTCGGTAGTCCGGATCGCCCGGGTAGCCTTCCTGCGCGCTCCAGACGCTCTTCGAGGATTCCAGATCGCGCCCGAACGCGGCCACGCCGCTGGGGCAGAGGACCGGCGCGAACACGCCGTACTTGGGGCGCGGCGAGCCAAAGAGCACGCCGTGCGCATCCATGAGGACGTAGCGGAGGCCGAACTCTTTCAGGAAGGCGTCGTGCCCTGGGTGGTAGCCGCACTCGGGCAGCCAAAAGCCGAGGGGCCGCCTGCCGAAGGCGTGCTCGAAGGCCTGCACGCCGATCGCGATCTGGGCGCGCACCGCTGGGGGATGGATATCCATGAGGGGCAGGTAGCCGTGCGTGGCGGCAGAGGCGATCGGCTCGATGACGCCGCGGTCGATGAACTCACGGAAGGCCTCGATCAAGTTCTGCCGGTACGTCTCAACGAAGGCCCGGCGCGCGCTGGTGAACCGATGATGGTAGAACAGCGCCATGCGGTGGAACGGCGGCATCCACCGCGTCCGCTGCACCTCTTTCTCGGCGAGCTCGATGAGTTTGTTCAGATGCCGCACGTAGCGCGCGTGCAGCAGCGGATCGGCCAGCATCGCCAAGAGCGGCGGGGTGAACGACATGGTGAGCCGGAAGGGCACCTGGTCCTGGCAGAGCCGCTGGAACCGCTCGAGCAAGGGCAGGTAGGTTTCGGTGATCGCCTCAAAGAGCCACCGCTCTTCCAGGAACTCCGGATGCTCCGGATGGCGGATAAAGGGCAAGTGCGTGTGGAGCACGAGGGCCAGGTACCCGGCCGGCTGCGTCATCGGCTGGATTCCCCCATGCCATGGATGACGTCCGGCCTCGGCGGCGCCTGCGTCGGATCTGGCTGCGCGCTGGCCCCCCAGCTCAGCGCAACAATGGGGGTGATGATCCGCGAGACATGGCCGTCGGCCGACGTGACTTCAATCGGGATGCTCTGGGTTCCATCCGGCAACGCCATGCGCACGCTGAAGCTGCCGTCCTTGCGCACCGGCACCGGCTGCTCCTGGATCCGCACCGTCGCGCGCGGCTCCGTCGTCCCGTGGATCACCAGATCCGCGCTGACCCGGCACCAGAAGCCGCGGATGGCGGGCCGCGACGCCGCCCCCACCAGTCCCATCGACGACCACCCGGACGAGAAATAGCGCTGCGCGAACCCCTGCGCCCAGGCGGTGGGGCTGCTGCCAGCCGCCTGCCCTGCCGCCAGGCTGAAGAGCGTCCAATAGGCCTCGTCCGTCATCGCCCAGGCTTCATCGATATCATCGGACGGGCCGAAGCGGGGCGTGGTCACCCGGTTGGAGCGGGCCAGCGGCACGAAGCGGCCCCGCGCTGTCAACAGCCCGATCTCGACGAGGTACGCGTGCCCCGGCGCGTTGGTATGGATGAACCAGTTGGTGGCCAGGCCGGACAGGACCACATCCACCGACTGGGTCGCGGAGGGCTCGCCGGCCCCGGTCACGTCATACACCCGCAGGATCGATCGCAGGCCGGGGATTTCCTCCGGACGCAGCGCGCTGCGGGTGGCGCGCTCGGTCTCCGGCCGGATCTCCCAGTACGCGTAAATCCACCAAGGGTCCTTGACCATCAGCACGACGCGGTCTTCGCCATACCCTGACGGCAGCGAGAATTGGTCTTCGTAGCGGGCAGGCGCTGGCGGCTGAACGGGCGCGGCGGGGGAGGCCGCAGGGACGCCCTGCGCGTGGGTCTCGGACAGCGGACGTGGGATCGACGGTGCTGCGGGAGCGGCTTCGACTCCGACGGCGACGGGAGAGGCGGCCCCCAGAGCGCGGACAGGTTTGACTGGTGCGGGTTTGCGTGCGGCCCTCATGCCCGGCGCCCGCGCTGGCCGCCTGACGACGGAACGCCGCGCCACCCGCTGTGGCCCAGGGGCTGCGGGGCGAGTCGCCGGCTTCTGCGTTGCGGCTGCCTGGTGGCGCGCCCGGACAGCCGGGGCGCGCCCCGGCGCGCGCACGACGGAGCGGCGCGCCACCCGCGCTGGCGCAGCCGGCGGCCCTCCGGGTCGCGGAGACGAAGTCCTGGTGGTCACGCCCCGGCGCTTCGACGCGGCGCGCGGGTTCAGCGCGGCGGCAAGCGACGCAGCCAGTCGTGTGATCCTGCGGCGCGGGCGCGATCCTGGAGCCGGTGCTGTGCGTGCCATTGGGTTAGCGGGTTGTCAGGCCAAGAGACAACACTCGCATTATAGCGCCTCGCTGCCAGTCCTGCAGCCAATAGGCGCTCATCCGGTCGGGCGACGCCAGCCGAGCCGGAACAGGTCGGCAAACGCAGCGCGCGTGCTCCGGCCGGTCCAGAAGGCGGCCGCGATCACCAGGTACAGCACCGCCAGCCCCATGCGAACTACCGGCGTCGGGAACACAAACTGGAGCAGGAAGAGGCCGATGAGCAAGAGCGCTTCCCCGAGGCCGAACGAGAGGTTGGCCAGCATGACCAGGGCAAGGAACGACTGGGCGGCGGTCAAGAACATCTCTTCGCACTGGCGGCCGTCCAGATGCATCGGCTGCACATGGCCGGCGGACATCGCGTACACGAGCGGCAGCAACCCCACGAGCAGCGTCCACTGGTTGACCTTGGACGAAATGAGCGTACTCAGCCCGGCGGCCGGCTTGCTGCGAAGCGCGAAGATCACTGCGACGATGAACTCCGGCGCTTCCGACGCCAGGGGGGCGACCCACTGGATGAGGATGAACTCTTCAATCCCAAGCCGGCGGGCGTTCTGCAGCAGGCCGTCCGCGAACGGCTGCGCGGCAAGGAAGATGGCGCAGGCGGGCAGCAAGAACAGCAGCAGGGTGACGGCACGGCGCCAGGCGCGCGGCAACAGGGCCAGCCGCTCCGGAGGCCCGGCCAGCCCAGGCTCCTCCACCTCCGTCTGTGCCGCCCGGCGCAGGTACAGCACGAAGAGCCCGATGAAGCATGCGGTATCGACGAGGGAGAGGGTGCGCTTCCAGGGGATGACGAAGGCGTAGCACGTGGCCAGCAGCAGCGTGACGATTTCCAGGCGGTGCTGCGGCTTGAGCGTGATGGCCGGGCGCTTCGTGGCCAGCCAGTAGGCGAACAGCACCGTCGACCAGCCGAGCCCGATGAGCAGGCGGTTGGCGCCGGTCATGTTGGCCGTCGCATAGGCGGCATACGCCGGCTGGCGCGCCGCCTGCCACGCCAGGTACATGTCCACCGCGTATTCCGGCAGCACCGCCACGAGGGCGAGCCCGGCAATAGCCAGCGCCTGGGAGATTTCCAACTGGGCCAGCTCGGCGCCCCACGACAACAACGCCGCGGCGCCGAAAATTGCGAGCCCTGGCAGCACCGTGGAGGCGGTCAGCCCGAGCGTGCCGCGAGGGAGGGCACACAGCAGGATCCATTGGAGCGTCAAGACCAGCGCCCCGGCGAGCAGGAGCCAGCTCCGGAGCAGCGGAGCGGGGGAGCGCTGCGATGGGCGTGGCATGCGGCCGCCGGCCAGCCGGCGCGCGGGTCAGCTCACGACGTCGCCGACCACGGGCTCGACTTTCACGCCTTTCTTCTCGAGAAACACGACCGCTTTCTTGAGACCCTCATCGGGCCCCTCAAGTTCCAGGGTGACCTCGCCGACGCTTTCGGTCACGCGGGCGCGCCGGATGTTCGGGATCACGTCGTACTCTTTCGCCATCATGTAGATCACCGGCTCTTTGATCAGGTGCTGCGGGAAGATCAACGTGACCTGCTTCTTGGCCATGCTTCCTCCTGTTGATGACACGCGTCTTCAAGGACCCTAAGCTCGCGAATGGTGGGCG
>JAHFGU010000141.1 GCA_023247285.1 Candidatus Omnitrophota bacterium | reverse complement strand
GTTGACGCCGAGCCGCATCGATCGCCTCCAGCATCCGCACCAGCTGTGCTGCAGCCGCCACGTCATGCACCCGCACGAGGCTCACCCCGCTGTAAAAGGCTTGGGCAACGCAAGCCAGCGTCCCCGGCAAACGCTCGGCCACATCAACCCCCAGCACCTGGCCGATGAAGGCCTTCCGCGACGGCCCCAGCAGCAGCGGATAGCCCAAGGCGGCCAGCCGAGGCAGGCCGCGCAGCAGCGCCAGGTTATGCGATAGCAGCTTGCCGAACCCGAGCCCGGGGTCTACGAGGATGCGCTCGCGGGAAATGCCGCGCGCCTGTGCGCGCTCGGCAGCCTCGCCCAGAAACGCGCCGACCTCGGCGACCACGTCGCGATAGCGGGGATGTCGCTGCATCGTCTGCGGCGTGCCGCGCATGTGCATGAGGATGATCGCGGCGCGCGCCCGGGCCACGACCCCGGCCATGCGCGGGTCCCCGCGCAGCGCCGTGACATCGTTCACGAGGACCGCACCCGCGTCCAGCGCCGCCTCGGCCACGGACGCCTTTGACGTGTCCACCGAGATCGGGATCCGCACCCGCCGCGCCAAGCGCGCGATGACCGGATAGATGCGGCGCTGTTCATCCTCCGCCGCCACCGGCCGCGCGCCGGGACGCGTGGACTCACCGCCTACGTCGATCAGGTCAGCGCCCTCGGCCGCCAGGCGCTCCCCGTGGGCGACCGCGGCCTCCGCGTCGAGATAACGCCCGCCGTCGCTAAACGAATCAGGGGTAACATTCAGCACGCCCATGAGGAGGGGCCGGCGCCGGACGAGCAGCGCGGTAGCGCGGCACGGAATGCGCCACCGAACAAGGGGGCGGGAACGGAAAGGCGTAGCGGGCAGCGCGCTGCTGCGGACGGCCATGCCGCGGCTCAGGCGGGCCGGTTGTTGTCGGCGTGAGGTGTCGGGGCTGATGGCTCGAGCGGGCCGACGAGGCGCTTGACCTCTTCCCCGTCGAGGACTTCCTTTTCCAGCAGGGTGTCTGCCAGCAGGTCGAGCTGATCGCGGTGCGTGGTGAGCAAGTGCCGGGCGCGTTCGTGGCACGCGTCCACAACGGAGCGGATCTCCTGGTCAATCAGCACCGCGGTCTGCTCGCTGTAGTTGCGCTCTTCGAAGAGGTCGCGGCCGAGAAACATCTGGCGCTCGCGGCGGCCGTAGGTGAGGCTGCCGAGCCGGTCGCTCATGCCGAACTCGCACACCATCCGGCGCGCAAGATCAGTGGCGGTCTCGATGTCATTCTGCGCCCCGGTGGTGATCTCGCGGAAGACCAGCTCCTCGGCGGCCCGGCCGCCCATCATCACCGTGATCCGCGCGGTCAGCTCGCGCCGGCTCATCGTGTACCGGTCCTCGATCGGCAGCTGCATCGTGTAGCCCAGCGCCTGGGCCCCGCGCGGGATGATGGAGACCTTGTGCAGCGGGTCGGTGTCCGGCGTCATGAGGGCCACCAGCGCATGGCCGGACTCATGGAACGCGGTGATGCGCTTCTCTCGCTCGTTGAGGACGCGGGTCTTGCGCTCCGGGCCGGCCACCACGCGCTCGAGCGCTTTCTCCATTTCTTCGATCGTCACGACGTCCTTGTTCAGCCGCGCGGCCAGCAGTGCGGCCTCGTTGGCCAGGTTGGCTAGGTCCGCGCCGGAGAAGCCCGGGGTCTGGCGCGCGACGGACTTGAGGTCCACCTCCTTGGCCAGCTTGATGCGCCGCGTGTGCACCTTGAGGATGGCCTCGCGCCCGTTGATGTCCGGCAGGCTGATGACGACCTGGCGGTCGAACCGGCCGGGCCGCAGCAGCGCCGGATCCAACACGTCGGGGCGGTTCGTCGCCGCCATCAGGATGATGCCTTCCTGCGTATCGAACCCGTCCATCTCCACGAGCAGCGCGTTGAGCGTCTGCTCCCGCTCATCGTGCCCGCCGCCGATGCCTGCGAACCGCTGGCGCCCGACCGCGTCGATCTCATCAATGAAGATGATGGCGCCCTTGCCGCCCTGGCGCGCGTTGCGCCGGGCCTGCTCGAAGAGATCGCGCACGCGGCTGGCCCCCACGCCGACGAACATCTCCACGAAGTCCGAGCCGCTGATGCTGTAGAACGGCACGTTCGCCTCCCCGGCGACCGCCTTGGCGAGCAGGGTCTTGCCCGTGCCCGGCAACCCGATGAGCAGTACGCCCTTGGGGATCTTGCCGCCCAGCCGCTGGAATCGCTTGGGATCTTTGAGGAATTCGATGATCTCGCGCAGCTCTTCCTTGGCCTCCTCGATGCCGGCCACGTCATCGAAGGTGACCCGCGTGTGCGCCTCGGGCGTGATGAGGCGCGCGCGGCTTTTCCCGAAGGAGAGCAGCCGCCCGCCGCCCTGGGCGGAACGCATGACTAGCCACATGATCCCCAGGAAGATGATCCACGGCGAAAGCGCCATGACGATGCCGAACACGCCGGCCTGCGGCGGCTGCACGTCGAAATGCTCCACCCGCTGCCGGAGCAGCTTCATGAGCTCGTCATCGTGCGGAGGGACAAAAACGCTGAAGGCGCTGCCGTTCTTCAGCCGGCCGCGGACCCGGTCATCCACCAACTGCGCATCGGTGATCTCCCCGGGGGTCTGCTCGAGCAGCCGGTAGAACTCGCTGTACGACATCTGCCGGTGGTAGCTGGCATAGTACGAGACCATCTGGAGCAGGGTCAGGGTGCCGATCCCGATCAGCAGGATCAGCATCCAGCGCGTCCGTTGCGGAGGGGTGGGGCGTAGCGCACTCATGAGTCAAGTTGTTTAGTATACCGCGGCTCGCCGCAGGCTTCAACGCGGCGACAGGTGACCCGGCCGGCTTCCCGTCGCACCTGCACGCCGCCTGGCAAATCCACCACGGTGCCCTCGGGGCGGTCCAGGAATGCGCGCTCAACCTCGCGCCAATGGCGGAATTCCACTTGGGTGACATCGCCCTTGACCTGCTCGATGGCCTGCCGCAGGAGCTGCCGCTGCAGCGCCTTCGGCTGGCGCAAGAAGCGCGGGATCGACAGCGACACGGCAGCCGCAGGCTGCACCGCCGCGACGCGCCTCCACTGCCGAGCAGCCGCCTCAGCCAGGAAGCTGTAATCGCACCGGCTGTGTTCCGCCAGCTGGGCCAACAGGCCCTTGATGTTGGCATTGTACTCACGCTGCAGCATGGGCAGCAGCTGGTGCCGAACGCGGTTGCGCAGAAAGCGGCAGTCGCGGTTCGAGGCGTCCTCGCGGTGCGGTAGGCGCTCGGCGCGGAGGTGCGCGGCGATGTCGTGGCGCCAGCATTCGAGCAGCGGCCTGATGAGCCATACGCGCGGCCCGCTGAATCGGCGCGCCTGCCCGCCCGGCGGCCGGGACTCGAGCAGGCGCTTGACCGGGATCGCGCCCAAGCCCATGAGCCCGGTGCCTCGCATGAGCCGCATCAGCACGGTTTCAGCCTGATCATCCGCGGTGTGCGCCACCGCCACCGCGTCCGCGCTCTGCTGCGCAGCCACGGAGGCGAGCATGGCATACCGGAGCCGGCGCGCGCCATCCTCCAGCGACCAGCCGTAGTCGCGGCATCGCGCGGCGACATCCTCCTCGTGAATGGTGACCGGCAATTTCCAGCGAAGGGCGCGTTCGCGGACAAACGCGGCGTCGTCGGCCGCCTCGGGGCGCAGCCCGTGGTTGAAGTGCGCGACGTGGAGCGCCAACCGCCACGCCGGCCGCATCCGCATCAGGACGTGGAGCAGCGCCATGGAATCCGCCCCGCCGGAGACGGCAACGATTACGCGCGCGCCCGGCGTCAGCAGCCGGTGGGTCCGGAGAGCCGTCTGAACCTGCTCGACGAGGGGAGCGTCGCTCATCCCACCACCTGGACGCGGGCCGGTGTACATGCGCGCGCCAGAAACGCGATCACCGGCCCAGGGTCGCTGAGCGCGTCCTGAATACCTTGGAGCGACCCGATCCCGCCAGTCGGCGGGATCCGTCCAGGTGGTGGGATCATGCGCCGATGCGGCGCATGGCCAAGGTCAGCACGCGCCGAACGTCCGGATTGCGCTCGCGACGGAACCGGGTCAGGATGGCTTCCCTGGCTTGCGCCGCAGTGATGCGGCTGACGATATCCACCGCGGTCATGCGCACGTCGGGCTTGCGGTCGCGCAGCGCGCGCAGGAACGCCGGCAGGATCGCCGGGTCGGCCGGTTCGAGCGGCTCCAGCGCCAGCAGGGCGGCGCGCCGCACGCGCGGTTCGCGGTCCCGCGCGATCCCCAGCAGCGCGGGGATGGCCGCCGGGCCCTGAACGGCTCCCAGTGCGCGCACGCTGTAGGCTCGGATGTCCGGGTCTCGATCGTCCAGGTACCGCTGGATGACCGGCACGCTCGCTGGCTCGCGCAGCGCTTCCAGACGCAGAAAGCCGAGCTCACGCTGATACGCATCGTCCGATTGCAGCAGGCGCGCCGCCTCC
>JAHFGU010000034.1 GCA_023247285.1 Candidatus Omnitrophota bacterium | reverse complement strand
CGCGCCTGCCGCGAAGGTCGAGGCCACGCTGAGAAATCCCTTGCCCACAATCAGCACCGCCGCCCAGACGGTGAACTTCAAGTGGAACAACCGGTTCAGCAGCACGCTAATCCGCTGAGCTACCGAGGCCGCTTGCGGCAACGGGGTTTCCGGCTGCGACCGGCGAGCCTGGGCCGCCTCGTCAATCTTTCGCCTGGCTGCTTTCTCGAAAGATGTTGCCGCGACAGGAGCAAACGAAGCCAACCTCCCGGCCCGCGACGGATGCCGCAGTCTCATTAAGGCCTCATGTTGGATTTGCTGAACCCGTTTTCTAGAGAGGTGTAAGGCTTGACTGACCTCTTCGAGCGTCATGCCCTCCCAGAACCGCAGTCGAATCACTTGGACTTGTTGTGGCGACAAAGAGTTCAAGAACTGGGAGAACATTTCTTCAAGTTCTCTTTGGACGAGGGTCGCATCGATGTCCTTAGGGTCAATCTGCGCAGAGCGGATTTCAGGGAAAGCCTCAGAGATCTTCTGGCGAAGATTTCTGAGGCTTTCAGGAGCGGTTGTTCTGAGTACGGCCTGGACGCTGTCTGGTGACACGAGCATGCCGGGATCCTCGCGTACCGCACGCCGAAGCGATGCGAGCGCGTACATGAAGCGGCCGTACGGCAGTCCGTAAGCCCCGATCAGACGGGCCAGGATCTTCCGTTCAGCTTGGGCGTCCCACATCGTTCCCAAGCGAATGTTTGTCCGATCGGATGCCCAGAGCTCATCGGTGATCACATCCATCACAATCTCCTGGAACGACGCGGCATCAATGGCGTCAGCAGGACCACCTAATGCCTCGATCAGGACATTCAACTCGTCCAACAGGCGCTCAGCTCGCATCCCGATCTGCGCCGGACTCTGACCCATCCCATGGTATTGGCTCGGCGCCTTCTCCATCCCTGCTAAGGTCTGCCGGAGCCATTTGGCTAAAAATGGTCCTATCGCAGTCATCATAAACATCATCCCAATGGCGCCCACACCCGTCAGCTGCATGGGCCAACCTGCCCCGCCGTCTGCCAACGTCCCCGCCAGCAGCGGGCTCACGAGGCCCGCGAGCAGGAGCGCGCCGAGCGCGCCAGCCGCCGCCATCGGCCCCACCGCTTTGCGCCCAACACCGCGGCTGAAGCCGCCATCGCCCTTGCGGCGCGCAAGCAATTTGTCGGCCCGGCGCTGCTGACGCGATTCCACGCGCGCCACTTTGGCCGCCCGGTGCGCCCGCCACTTAAGCGCCCCGCCTACGGCAGCCGCGAGAGCCACCAGGACAGCCACCGGCCGCCCGTATTGCTCGAACGTCGAGCGTTGACGCGAGGACGGGCGATAGAGGTCTTGGCGCGCGACGTTCAGGTTGGTCGCCGGCAGCGCCTCCGGATGGAACGTCCCGCCGGCATACGTGGCTTGCACTGCCGCGTCTAGCTCGGCATGGGTTTCGTCCAGGACCCGCTCCCATTGCGCCGGGGTCAAGCGGTAGAGCTGCCCGGCGATTTGCGCGCGGTCGGACACCGAACTGCCGTCCACAATTTTGATTTGCGGCCCATAATCCTCGCGGTGCGTGGCAATGTGCTCCAAGATGCGATCGAACGCGCCGTAGGTGGAGAGCAAAAACCCGTCCGCAAGCGGCGCGTCCACTTCCCGGCGCAGCAGGAGATCTTGGAGCCTCCAGACCAGCGTCAACGTCCGCTCAAACTCATCTTCCGCATACCGGATCTCGCTTTGCTTGCCGGCGACCTCGGCGGCGTGCGAGGGCTGAAGCAGGTGCGCGTTGTCCAGCGGCGGCAACCCGCGCTCATAGAGGCCCCGGCGATGATCTCTCACGTGCGTCGCTTCATGGCGGCTGATCCGCCGCGACACCGCGCGCTCCACCAAGCGCCGGCGGTCGGCCTCGCTGTACTGACCTAGGTTCAATTGCGCAAGCAGCTTGTACCAGGTAAAGCGCAGTGGATCGCTGTTAAATCGCTCGCTCTCCCGCACAGCCTCCCATTCCAGCTGCGACGCGAGCGCCAGCATCATGCGCACACTCGGCGCCTGCCAGATCTCACGCTGGCTCCTCAAGATGTCGTCCACCTCTCCTGCACGGGCTGTGGCGAACTTGATCACGTGATCGTAGCGGACCACGCCAACTAAGGCCGCGGGGGGATCCGTATCCAACGACACGCCGCTCATTGTCAGAGGCTGGTCGACATGCAGCTCGTCGACCTCCACCTGGTCCCCCCAGAGGGCGCGGTGGGTCACATGTTGAATGTCCACGATGGGGAAGACCGCGAACCGGTCCACCCGAACACCCTCCTGCCCCACCGCAAGGGCGATGTTGTTCTCGATGTCGAGAAGCAGCCCGCGCGCGGCCAAAAAGCGCGGCAGTGCCGCATAGATCAGCCGGTTCCACCGCACTTCAAAGCTGTCGGCTGTGGCAGCGGAAGCGGGCAAGTTGAGCGTTTGGAGGATGGCGTCGAACTCAGCCCCCGCCGCGTCGGAGAGCTCGGTCATGACTCGACGCTGGAGAGCCAGATAGGCGTCTTGCGGCGGCAGACCGCTGGGCAATCCATCTGATGCCCGAGGAACCAGCGCGCGGTACTCCTCCATAAAGCCTGCCAGCACGCGAACCACCCGCTGGCCTTGCGCATCCCGCTCCCACGCGGCCGGATTGAAGATGATAAAGTTGGTGATGCGCTGCGCGGAGACTTCCCCCACTCCTTCGCGGTAGCTTACACCGGCGGCCGCGGGCGCTGGGTTCGCCAGCCGGGCACCAGCGAGCGCCCCACCGATACCGAGCGTTTTCAGGAAGGCCCTCCGACTGAATCCGCGGCTGACGCCGGCATTGCCGAGACCGGCGATCGGCTTGACAGCTCGTTGGCGAGCCGCTACCATGCCCGACACCATGAGCCGCCCACGCAAGCCAGCGAAGACAGCACCCACCACAGAAGCCCGTCGGACCAACGTCCTGATCGAAAAGCTGCGCGGCGAGTTCAAGGCGTTCGGAGAGGGCCTGAGAGGTGTTCGCGAGAAAGTCGATGGCATTTTCGACCAGGTTGGGAGAAATACGGAGACGATTGGACGAATTGAAGACCAACAGAAGGCGCTCAGGCGTGATGTAGATGAGCTCAAGAAGGATGTGGCCGAGATCAAAACAGACATGAAAGGCGTCAAGGAACGTCTCACGACGGTCGAAGCCAAGTAAGCCGCCCCCAACCCACCCACCCCCGCCAGCAGCGCCAGCACCTCCCAGCCACCCCCACTCCACGCACTGCCATCCCCCGCCAGCAGCGGGCTCACGAGGCCCGCGAGCAGGATCGCGCTGAGCGCGCCGGCCACCGCCATCGGCCTGACGGCCTTGCGCCCCACCCCGCGGCTGACGCCGGCCTGCTGATTCTTCTGAATCGCCTCATCCACGGCGGCCTGTAACGCCATCAGCATCACGCCTTCGGCGATCCCCTCTTCCGCGCTCACATCATGCGCGTCCAGCTGTTGCTGGATGACGGCGCTGAACGCCTTCAATTCCTCGGACGAACGCTGGGGGATCATTTCGCCCACCACGTGCTCCGCGATGCGGCCCGCATCCGAGGGCCGCTGGGCGGAGGTCGTGCCGAGCCGTTCCACGGTCGCCACCACGATATCGTGGAACATCTGGTGGGCCGGATCCTGATTCGCTTGCCATTGTTCAATCGCCCGACGCTTGATCGCTTCCAAGACGCGCGGGGTGAGCGGGTGCAGCTCATTGATGGTCGCCAGCATCTCCTGATACCACTGCTCGTTGATCTCCGCGGCTGGGGGAGCTTGAGGTAACCGGATGTGCCGCCGCCTTGCCACACGCCGAAGCGTGACGTCAATTGAGCTGAGCAGCCCCGCCTCATAGGCTTGCTCGGATGTCGCCGACGAGGAGAACTGCCCCAAGCGCTGCCGCCGGTCGCTCAGTGCGACATAGAGACGCTGAAGATCTTCAGGCGAGCGGTGCATCGCATAGGACTGTACGATCCTCGTCATGACGCCCGTCGCGCGCGCGACGGCTCGCACGGTACTCAGATCGGCCAGCCCAAGCCGCTCAAGCTGGACGTGCACGGTCATCAGCAGGCTGGTCAGGCCCATGTTTCCGGCAGCAACCTGGGTGACCCATTCATCCGCGCTCAAGACGAGCGGCTTCGGCGCCATGAACCGATCACCGAAGAACGCGATCAGCCCACCCAGCGCCGCCGCTCCGAGGCCCAGCCCCAGGCCAACCGCGGTCGCACCCAAGAGCGAGATCGCGAGGACGAACCCGCCCAGGCCCACCACTAGCCCGGTTGCAACAGAGCCGAGGCTAATGCCGGCTTCTAATTTCAGGCTGACATGGATGGAGCCATCCTGCTGCTGATAGGTGTAGCGCAACCGCACCGAGGGGTCATTATTGAGCCACGCGAGAATTTCCCACACGACCATGATCGGAAGGTGGAACCGCGCAATGACCTCGGCCGGGATGATGGCTGGGGCGTTGCGAACATCTTGGGGACGGTATGCGGTGGTCAAGAACTCCATCAGCAGCACCTGCTGCACCTGCTCCTCGGAGACCTGCCCTAACCCCCGGTCCCGCCACGCCTGCTGGATGCGCTGCAGCTTAGCCGCTTCATCCGGCACGGGCTCTGAGAGAATCTGAGCCACGTGCTCCTCCTCGTCGATGTCGCTCGCCGAGCGCCGGTCGCGCCAGGTCTGCACGAGGCTGACGAGCACACCCAGCGCCCACTTGAGGACGAAGAGCGTGCCGATGACCATCACCCAAGTCGCGAGCACGCCCACGCCGGTGGCGCCCCAGAACGCCCCATGAATGAGGGCCGGCTGGCTCAGCAAGCCGTGGAGCTGGGCTAGCAGACTCGTGCTTGTCGCGGCACCTTGCAGGCTCGTCGCTACGTGCGCCAGCGTCGCCAGATCCGCCGTCTGCCCCATCACGGCGAAGACCAGCATCGCGATCGGCAGTAGGGTCATCGCGACGGCGATGTAGCTGAATCCGGCGACGCGCCGCCTGGCGTCCATCACGAACCGCCGCTCGATCTTCAGCCCCGGCAAGCGCAGGCCCTCGCCCTGCAGGGGGATGACCTGGATCGCCCGCTGGAGACCTGCGTCACCGGCCGGCCGGGCCCCGAATGTGCTCTGGAAGTAGGCGTCCCGGCTCGCGATGGACAGGATGTGCAGGGCCAGGGCTTGATGCCGCTCGCGCGCCAGCGTCGTGGCCACCCCCATGAGGAGGACGTCCAAGCCCGGCACGCGCTGCTCGCCTCCGTCGCGATAGGGCGCCTCGAGGAATAACCCGTCCCAGGGGGCTTGTTGGCGCAGGGCGTGGGCGGTCTGGACCGACAGGCCGGACCGGTCCAGCAGTGCTGCCGTGGCCGGCGCATAGGGGGTGAGGGCGTCAACCGGATGGTTGAGGCTGGCGATCCGTGTTCCGTCTTCGATCGGCATGATCTCGATGTCGAGGTACCCAACGGCCGCGCGCGCCTTCAGATCAAACACATCGATTTGATACGCGGTGGCATCCGGCTGGTCCGCGTTGACAACCCGCAGCGCGATCACGAGCATCGGGCCGCCCGGCGGTTGGTAGATCGTATGACCCTGGGTGACCAGCTCGTCGTAGCCAAGGCTGGCTGCGGCGAGCGGAGCTTGGTTACGCGCCTGCCGCGCCAACCAGACACGGTGCGCGCCGCGGGCGATCCAATCGGCCGCCAGCGCCAGGCCCGCCAGCGCGAAGAGCACTACACCTCCCAACGTCAGGCCGTACGCGACGAAGGCGGCGATGCCGGCTGCGCCGAAGCCGACGACGCCGAGCGCCTGGAGTCCGCGCGCGAGACTGATGCCGGCGTCACCGCGATCCTTATGGTTATTCTCGCGCAGAATGTCAGCCCTTCGGATTTCCGTTTGGCGGGCAGCCAACAGCTCTTCAGTCGCCGGCAAGAACGCCCTGAGTGCCCTGGACACGAACTGGCGATCGGCGTCACTCAGCTCGTTCGCCAGGGAACCCAGGATCATGTCCAGCGCCTTAGATTGCTTAACGCGGTTGAGGGTAAAGACACGCCACCGCCAATCACTGCCTGGCAGTCCGACCTGCTTGTGATTCAGCCGATACGTGTCAATGACGGCCGCCGCGGCCTTCATAGCCGCTCCCTGCGTCTCCGGCACCAGAATCGTCAGCATGCGCAACCCACGATAGGGGTCTGCCTTCAGGAACTCGTGGCTCGAAGTCTGGCTCTGCTGCCGCAAGGCATCAAACGCAGTAGTCAGGGCAGCCTCCACCTTGCCCTGGCTCACCTGCGCGCGCGCCTCATCGAACGCCGGGCTCTTGAGAAAATTGATCATGAGCCCCTGATCAATCCCATGCACATCAACGAACTGCATGGCCCGCTTGACCTGCTCACGACTGAGACGCGCCGGCACCGCACGGCCCTGTGGGTCTTCATGCGCCATAAGCTCCACCCAACGAATCGACGGCAGGAACACGGTAAAAAGCGCGTCCCCTCGAAATACGCGGATGCTCCGAAGGCTCCGACTGAACCCCGGAATATGCCGCTGTTGCTGTCGCTGGCTGCCACGAGCTTCGCGCGCAAGCTCCTGGAGATCGGCGATGATCATTTGCGAGTTTCGGAGAGCCAGATACACCAGGTACACGTCCTGCGGATTGGTGTTGAGCAACTCCTGACGCGGTCTGATATCGCCGCGACGAGGATCTAAGAGGACGTCGAGCTTTGTGGGCAATGTCTCGTGGAGATACGACTGGGCGGCGGATCTCACGTGATCGTGGCGCAGATCCAGCCGTCCCAATTCGAGCTCGGCAATCGCCGCTGCCAGTTGCCGATCGATCTTCGCGCCATCCTCACCGAGAATCAGCCAGTCCGCTTCGGGTGAGCCGAAAAACGGCGCCATCACCGTCAGGGGCCCGCGCAGGAAGTCGCGGCGATTCTCAGCCTGGGGCGCCGGGGCGCGGGATTCGCGGGGCGGCGCGGCGGCGGCGGCGCCCTGCAAGAGCGCGCGGTAGATCTCTATCTTGCGCAAGCCGCGCAGGAACCCGCTGCGGCTCTCCGCGGCAGCCGCGTAACGATTCGCCACAAAGACGTGCAGCGCCCAGGCTGGATAGTAGCGCCAGCCATAGGTGTCGCGATACTGCCTCAGGCGGGCCACCTCCTGCACCTCCGGCACCGGCTGGTACTGCTCCACCACCCAGCGCGCCATCGGCTCCCTGAGACTGGCCGTGGGGGGGATGTGCCGCTCAGATCGTGTCCGGCTGGCCACCTCGTCAGCGTCGTTCCGTAGCACCGAGGCGGCCACCAGGATGTTTACCGCCGGCAGCTCCAGGACTCGCGCGAGCCGCTCCGTATCATAACTGAGGAGGCCGGGCTTCCATGCGCTCAACGGCCGATCGGTTTCAGGTTCCAGGGCTTCAAACGCGGTCAGGAAAGCGTGGAATGTCTGCCGTTCCTCCTCTGAGCCCAGGTGAGCGAGTACCACCTCCTGCTGGTCGCGCAGCGTCCGGAGCATCGCGGGGGCCGCGAGGTATCGCAGCGCGACCTGGCCCCACCCCACAGTGCTGTTGATGTCGGTGCCGTAGAAGAGGCGGGCGGTCTGCTCGCGAAGCCGGACGCTCCAGCTGGCCTGATGTGACATTTCTTCCAACAAGGTCGCGGCCAGAAAGCGCGGATCTAGCCCGTAGCGTTCGGCGGCGACGTGAATCATGTCCACGTGGCGCTCGGTCAGCGCCCCTGCAACAGCGCTAAGACCGAGACTCCGCGCAACCGCCTGGCATGTAGCCAGACTGAAGTGCGATGGGTCCTTCTGTGCGGCGACGAAGACCTCGCGCTCGCGCTCGAACTGCTCGCGCAACTGCGGCTCGGTGAGCCCTGCCTGTGGCGCGGCAGGTTCCTGGGCAGCCGGCGGATTCGTTTCAATGAGGCGCAAGCCAACTGCCCCGATCGCGCCGATCGCGCCGATCGCCCCTATCGTTCCCAGCAGCCTGACCATGTCGCGCCGCGCCATTCCTTGGCCAGGGGCAAATGCCAGCTTGAACAACCGGAGATCCTCGTCCGTCTGCGCCGCCTCTTTAATCCGCTGCTTGACAATGACCCGATCGAACTGGCCGACCAGATCCCGCAAGTCTTCCAGCGAGCTTGCGATGTCCGGGTACACCGGGCGAATCGATTCTAGGGCCAGCTTGAACCGCGTCGCGGGCGCCATGTCAGGTTGCCGGTGGATGTGGGCGTCCATGAGTGCTTCGATGGCGCGCAGCGCGATCGTGTTAAAGACCGCTTCAACGCCTTTGATCCACGTTTCATCCTTCCGCGCCCACAATGTCTCATCGTTCGAGAACTCACCCAGCCGCTGCACCAACGTGGAGAGGGCGGGCACGTCGGTCGCCTCCTGAAGATCCTGGATCCACTCGAGAGCCGGCCCGAGAATTTCCCGTTCCTTCTCGGTCCCATGCACCACGGATTCCTGGACACGGCGGCGCAAGTGCTCTATCAGCTGATCAATGCGCTCTTGGACCGGGGCGAGGGCGGCGTGTGGCTGGCCCGACTGTGCGCCTGGCGGGACCGGCTCGCCGGCGCGGAGGGCGACAAGCCGCTCGGCCAATTGGCGCATCGGGCTTTCTTCGGCGACGCGCATCATGACGGACTCGGTTGAAGAAGATTGCAGCTCGTAGTTCAGCTCCTCGAGGAAGTCGGCCCCCTCGCGGATATTCTTGTAGTCCGCTGCACTCAACGGCCGATCCGCCGCATTGGTCTCGCGCTGCTTTTCGGCCGTCAGCCCAACAAACAGCCAGATCCACTCCTCCAGCGTCAGCTGCGCCCCGGGTTTCGCGTCATCCACCTTAACCCCTGAGAGATATTGATACACCCCTTTCCATGTGTGGACGTTCAGTTCCATCTTAGAGGAGAGATTTTTCATAACGCGGGTGAACAGGGATGCATCCACCAAGATTGGACGGGCCCGAGCAATCGCCTGCCGCGCGGTATCTACCCAGAAGTCTGGTAACGAGGCGCGTCCTTCGACCCGCGCGCTGATTTCGTTGGTGGCGTCCCCATACACTTCTCGTAGCTTAGCGAGCCGAGGATCACGTAGCGTCACATTACGCGCTCGACTCGCATACGCGAGAATCGCCTCCATCTGCTCCATCAGGTCCACCAGATCACTATACGAGACCGGTGTGAAGCGCTTCTCGGTCCCGGCGGCCAGCGGCACGACCGGCGGGGCGAGCGTGAGCACTAGCACCCCTGTTGCCGGATCAAGCTCCGTGTCCAGGTCTGTCACGGGCCGCGGCGACTCAGTGATGGTCATGGTGCGATGTTCCGGATCGGCGGAGACGTGCCCCAGGAGATACGTGCTCACGGAGCCATCTGCGCGCTCGACGGCCACGCGATATGGGTCCCCGGTCCTCGCAGGCGGCACAAAGTCCACCCGCGCGCCGGAGAATGCCGCCCGGACGAGGACCTGGATGGACCGCACCTGCTTACTGGCAGGAATCGTGACGCGCCGGACCCGGCCGTCTGACTCTGCCGTGACCACCTGTAACACCGGCTGCGCCGTGACCGGCTTGGTGAACGGCGCCTCAACAACACGGATCGCCTCTTCGGGAATGCGAAACGTGGGGTCGCCGGCAATCTGGTCGTGCGCGGCGGCAGCCATCGCCTGAAACTCCTCTGGGGAGAAGACCTCAATCTCGATGGGCTCATCCGGCTGGTGGCCTTTGAGCCCCCACGCCTTGTTGAGGTTGCTGCGGAACAGCGCATCTTCGGCCGCCTCGTGCCGGATCACGCGCTCATCGCTGGGATCGTACAGGATCTTCGTGACGCGGGTCTTGCCCTCCCAGGTGACGTAGCCGCCGCCGGGCACCTGCGTCAGTGTGCCTGGCTCCGCAACGATGAGATACTCGCCGGCGCGCGCATGCGCGAAATACTCTTTCCGGCTCAATTGGGTCATGGTGTTCAGCCCAGCGACGTGCTCGGCGTAGCGCGGGTCCTCGGCGGGGATTTCGACGTAGCCTTGGCCCTGCTGCTCATCGATCACCGCGCCCATCTGGATCAAGGTGCTGCGCTGCGGCTCGGTCGCGGGCAAGATGACGGACGCGACAATGGTCGGCCGGAGGTTGAGGGCGTGAATCGCCTCCTCAATAGCGGCTTGCCACTCCTGCGCATTCCGGATGCTGGCCGGCCCCCCGGACGAGAGCGCAGCGCCGCCAACGGATGGTCCTGGCTTACCAAGGAGGCGGTCGGGCTGCGTGTCGAGGATGTCCGGCCCCTCGGCTGACCCGGCGGCGGATGGCTGGCCGCCTCGAACGTCAGCGTAACGCTGTTGGAGGGTGGCGACCTCGGCGCGGGCCAACGCCAGCGACGCTCTCGCGCCGGCGAGTACCTGGAGGGCGTCTGCACGCGGCTCCTGTCCCAGGAGCGCCGCCAGTTCGTCCAGCACCTCCCCGAGGTTCGCCAGGTCAGCCTCCGCGTCGTGGAGGACCGCTGCGCTTACCGGAACGCCCTGCTCCACAAACCGCTGCCAGAGGGTTCCATCAAGATAGCCCACGCCCCGGACCCGACGATCAACGTACAACTGAGGTCGGCCGGAGCGCTCGATGAGCTCATCGAGTCGCTCCTTGAGCTCATCGATCCTGGCGAACAAGCTGTGGGTGCGCTCCAGCAGGACTGCGGGGGAGCCAGCCCCTGCGCCGATTCCCGGCGCGGCGGCGGGCGGCGTTGTCTTGACAGGCTCCACCGTGGCGCGTAGACTTGACGTGATGGAGCCGGAGCGGAAAGCGTTTTGAAATAACCGCCGAAGGGTCTTGGTCGCCAAAGCGTGCATCAACCTGTTCCAAGCGCTCGTCGTGGCTTCGTTCGTGTCTGAGGCGTTCTTGAAAGCCTCGTCGCCATGGAGGATGGGATTTGTGATTGTCATCGTGGCATCACTTGCGGCGGGCGTGTGGCTATGTCCTGAGAAGGGCGGTGACTGAGATGGTGACCTTGGTAACGTTAATTGTCCTGCTCCTAGGGCTGATGGCATGGTTTGGAATCGACCAGTACCGTCAGCGGAAACACGCCCACCGCTAAGCCCTCCCCTAAGCTCTCCCCTCACCTCTGTACCTGACGCCCCTGCCCACAGCCGGCGCGCTCCGGCGGCCAGATCGCGCAGCCAGCCGAACTGCCAGGCGGCGGCCAGCCCAAGGCCGAGGACCAGACTCACCAGCGGCAGCCCGAGGAGCGTCTGGGCGAGCAGCCCGCCCGCGAGCCCGACGGCCATCGGCC
>JAHFGU010000003.1 GCA_023247285.1 Candidatus Omnitrophota bacterium | reverse complement strand
TGTCATCCAGCGGCAGCACGCGGTACCGGAATCTCGCCAGAAGCGCCAGCTGCCGCTCGAAGGATTCTGCCGACACCGTCGGGACATGGTCGCCGCGCAGCCGGCCGATGCGGTGGTAGCCGAGAATGGGCAGATGATACGACCAGCGGCTCATCCCCTTCCCTCGCGCTCGCCGCCGTCGGCCGGGCGCGCAGCGACGACCAGCGCATATCGGGCGCACATCCCCTCTCCGGCTTCCAGTCCCAGCTCAAGCTCCAACCAGGCGTCTTGCTCGGCGCCGCTCAACTTGGAGACATCCATGCCGGTCAGCCACGCCACGCGGTCGATCGGATAGTGCGCCACCCATGCCAGGCCCACCTCGTCATAGAGCGCGCGCAGCTCGTCTTCCGTTTGCCAGTTGACATACGCCGCGCCTCCGCACGCCCCTTCCCGGCGCTGCAGCACGCTCAGCGCCCCCGGCATATCCTGGCGCCTGAGCGCCTCGTACAGATAATACAGCAGCGGCCGGTGCGACACGCACACGAGACCGCCCGGGCGCACCGCGCGGGCCAGCGTCGCCAGCGTCCCGCGGTAGCGCGGCGACAGGTACAGCACCTCTGCGCACACGGCCAGATCGAACGACTGCGCGCGCCCGGCGAGCACGCGGGCCATGTCCCCGCGCATCCACCGGGCCCGCGCCCCGGCGGCCTTCGCGTGCCGACGCGCGCGCCGCAGCGCGAATTCAGAGGTGTCCACGCCGGTTACCGCGAAGCCGCGCGCCGCCAGCGGAATCGCCAGCCGTCCGGCCTGGCACCCGGCGTCCAGGACGCGGGCCGGAGGCCGGATGCCGGCTGCCTCCGCATGGCGCAGGATTCGCAGGAGATACAGCTGCGCGAACAGCGTCTCGTTGCGATCGGCGTACATATCATAATAGGCAGGGTCGTGGTCGGCAACTACCCGTAGGAGCTTGCGCAGCGTCTTGCGAATCCGCTCCCTCATGCAGAAGCTGCCTGCTTGTTGGCGCGCGCACCGGCACCAGGCGCCGCCGCCGGGTACCAGCCGCGCCAGGCGCCCAGGCGGATCTGGATCAGCTCCAACAGCGAGCGGATCGCGTCCTGCGCCAGGCGGACTTTCGTCGTCGCATCATTCGTCCACGCGACCGGCACTTCCTTGATGCGGCAGCCCAGCCGCCTGGCGATGAACAGGATCTCGGCGTCAAAGCCCCAGCCCGAGAGCCGCTGCAGGCGGAAGATCCGGCGCGCCGCGTCAGCCCGGAAGACCTTGAACCCGCAGGTGATGTCGCTGATCCGCGCGGCCAGCAGCGCGTTCGTCAGCCAGGTGAACGCCTTGCCCATCGCCTCGCGCAGCGGCGGCTGCCGCACCAGCACGCGGGCGCCGGGCATTTTCCGCGAGCCGATCACCACGTCATAGCCGGCCGCGCGCCAGGGCGCGCACGCCGCCCATTCCTCGATCCGCGTGGAGTGGTCCGCGTCCATGAACAGGACCCAGGCGCCGGATGCCTCCAACATCCCGCGCTTGACCGCACCCCCCTTGCCGGCGTGCGGCGACTCCAGCAGCCGCAGGCCGGGGATCGCCGGCTGGAGGCTGCGGATGGTGGCGCGGGTCTGATCCGTGCTGCCGTCATCGACGACCAGGATCTCATGGGCGATGCCGGCGGCGCCGAGATACCCGGCGACCGCCTCCAGCGTCGAGCGGATCACGCCCGCCTCGTTGAAGGCCGGGATCACGACGGAGAGCTGCGGGGTCATGCTCATCGCCCAACCCGCCGCTTATGGTAGAGCACCACAGGCAGCGCGCCCTGCACCGTGCGGAAATGGTGCTCGCCGGGGTCCTCGCGGTTTTGCCACTGCACGTCCGGGGCATCCAGCACGATGGTCTCGTACGCGGTCTCCACGCGCTGGAAGAGGGGGCTGGCATAGAACGCCTCCGGGGTCCACGCGCGGCGCATCACGATCCAGTCCGGATCCGTGTCTTCCAAAAATCGGCTGGGTAGCTCGACGCGCAGGTCGGTGTAGAACATCAGCGTCCGGTCGTCGTACGGGATCTTCACGCGCTCCTCCGGACGGCCATGCGCGCGCAGGTACGCCACGACCCCGTCCATCGGGCCGGTGTAGGCGTGCGTCAGCTCATCGAGAAACTGGACCAGCGGCACGCGGACCGGGGGCGGCGCGTGCCACACCGTCGTCAGCACGGCCAGCGCGATGACGAGCCCGCCAACGAGGCGGCTGCGCCGCCACCAGCCGGCCAACCACCACGCTTCGCCCATCGCCAGCAGGGGCAGCACGAGGATCAGGTAGCGGAGGTGTCGCTGGTCCGGCACGAACACGAGGAAGGCGAAGGTGCAGATCACAACGAGCGCAATCAGCTGCGCGGCTGGCCGGTTCACCGGCGGACCGGGGGCGCGCCGCCTCATGAGAAGGCGCCCCAGCGTGACGAGCAGCATGAAGACCATCGGGACCAGGTACTTGTTGGCCACGCGCGCGTAAAACTCCGCATGGTGGATCGCGCGCGCCGCGGACGGCGCGCCGACGAACCCTGGGCGATAGAAGAAGAGCGCCCAGGGGACCGTCAGCGCAGCCACGCAGCCGCCGAGGATTGCCGCCGGCCGCCAGGCTGCCTGCGGGCGGACCAGCAGGTGGTGCGCGGCGACCGCGGCAGCCGTCGGCATGAACGCGCCGAAGTTCGCGTGGAAGAGCAGGACGAGAAGCCCGGCGAGCCAGGCCGCGGCGCGGCGATCCGGCCTGGCTCGGTACGCGAGCGCGGCGAGGCACACGCCGAGGATGAGCGCGGTCGTCAGCGCGTAATACCGGCACTGGCGCATGTGCAGCAGAAACGGCACCGAACAGGCGAGCAGGGCCACCGTCAGCCGGTGCACCACCCGATCCGGCGTGAGGCAGGCCGCCAGCCGCCAGGCCAGCAGGAAGCTGAGCCATCCGGCCGCCGCGAACGGCAACCGGGCTGCCGTCGTCGATTCGCCGAAGAGCGCGAAGACGCCGGCCAGCAGATAGTCCGGCAGCCACGGGCTGTAAATCCAGCTCTGTCCCGGCCCGTAGCCGAAGGGCTCGATCTCGATGGCGTTCCGGCCGTCGGTGGCGCGGGGATAGCCGAAGCGCAGCGTGTGCCGCGCGAGCAGCGCGGTTTCCGCCTCGTCCTGCCAGAGGCAGCCGTTGCCCAGGCGCGCGAAGAGGAGCACGGCGCCGAGGGCCAGCAGCGCGATGACGACGCCATCGGCCCAGGGAACCCGAGGGGCGTGTGCCGCCGGCTGCGCGTTACGCGGAGCCATCTCGGCGCTCAGTAACCAGTTCCCAGTATTTGGCCCATGTCAGGAAATGCACCCAGCCGTAGAGGATCGCCAGCACCACGCCGTGCATGTCTTCGCGGAACCCCTGCTTCTTCACGTAGGACTTCCAGAAAATTTTCAGCGGCCGGCGGGTCAGCTGCTCCCGGACGCGCGGCCACGGCAGCGGCCCGCGCTCCCGCCAGAGCTCCTGCGCCGAAAGGGTCGTATACCGGTTCTGCGTGTCAAGGTAGGGCGAGAGCGCTTCCATGGCGTAATGGTCGATGGGCGCTTCCAGGACGCCAAGCCGCGCTGCACCCTCGAGTCGCTCATGGACCAACCCCGTGTAGCGGACCCGATCCGGCCGGTACAGGTTCGGGATATAGTGGACCCAGCCCCCGTGCCGCATCGGGCGCCCGAGCAGCACGCTGCGGCGCTGGAACTTGAAGGCGTCCATCGCCTCGCCCTGCGCGCGCAGCGCAGCCTCGAGCGCCTGGCGGAACCGCTCGGTCACGACCTCATCCGCGTCCAATTGCAGCACCCAGGAGCCGCGCGCGACCGCGGCCCCAGCGTTGCGCTCCTCCGCATATGAGCCGGAGAACGCGCGGCTGACCACGCGCGCGCCGCACGCCTGGGCGATCGCCGGCGTGCCGTCCTGGCTTTCCCCATCCACCACGATCACTTCCCCGGCCCACCGGAGGCTCTCCAAGCAGCGGCGGATGCGGCTTGCCTCGTTGCGCGTGAGGACCACGGCGCTGACCTGCGGCAGCCGCCTGTCGGCGCGCGCAGGCGTAGCACCCTCGAAGGCGCCCGCGACGATCCGCCGGCGACGCTCCCAGAGCTTGGCGTGCAGGAGGTAGGCTGCAAACGCGGCCAGCCCGGCGCAGAAGAGGCGCGCAGCGTCCGTGTCTCCGCCGTGCCGGCCGGCGAAACGCCGGAGCATCGCGGTGACCACCCACCGGCGGCGCGCCGGATGATCCGCCGGCCACGCCCTGACCTGCGCGTCCGTCTCGCGATTGATGCGGTCCACCGCATCCCGCAGCCGCTCGCCGGTCGCGTGCGCTTCGGCGCCCATCGCAGCCACGCCCGTCACTCGCGTTCCCCCGGCGCCGCCGGCACCGCAGCACCGGCTGCGCCGCCTTCTCCCGGCGGCCGCTGCGCCGGCAATCGATAGGCGCCGGAGCGCAGCCCAATCCTGATGCGCCAGAGATCAGCGAGGATGGGGACGGCCTGCGCCATCAGCCGCACAGAGCTTGCGCGCCGGCGCTCAACGCGGACGGGAAACTCGGCGATGCGGAAGCCCAGCCGGTCCGCCAACAGGAGCAGCTCCACGTCGAAGGCGAACCCGTCGATGCGCGCCCGCTCGGCCAGCGCCCGTGCTGCCTCGCGCCGGAATCCCTTGAACCCGCACTGGGTGTCATGAAACGACAGGCCGAACAGGGCGCGGACCAGCGCGTTGAACACAGGGCTCAGCGCCAGGCGGACCAGCCCCTGGCCGGCCACGACCTGCGATTCCGGCAGGGCCCGGGACGCGATGCCCACGTCGCAGCCTTCCGCCTCCAGCACGTGCAGCAGCGTGTCCATCGCGCCGACAGGGATGGCCAGATCCGTATCGATAAAGCAGACGCACGAACCCTCGGACTGCCGCAAGCCCTCGCGCACGGCCGCCCCCTTGCCCCGGTGCGGGCGCAGCCGGATGACGCGCGCCTCCGGATGACGGGCGGCGGCCGCGTGCGCCGCCTCGGCGGTGCCGTCCGCGCTGCCGTCGTCGACCACCAGCACCTCGAACGTGCACCGCGGCCCAAGGTACCCGGCCACCGCGTCCACCGTGGCGCCGATCCGGCTCGCCTCGTTGTAGGCGGGAATGATGACGGACAGCGCCAGCATCGGCATCCGCTAAATGCGCCCACAATTGCATCTTAACATGAGGCGCATTGACCCTGAGCGAAGTCGAAGGGTAACCCCTCGGCGCGCTGCGCTTGCTCGGGGTCAATGGAACCACCCCGAATGTTAAGAGCTCCTATCAAAATACCCCGCGGCCGCGCTGGGCCGAGCGGCAAGGCCCGCAAGGCACGAGGAGTGCGGCGTACTGGACCCCCGGTACGCAAACGACGAGCAACGCCGCGAGCCGATGCAGATCGGCCCAGCCTCCAGGCATCCAAAGGGTCGCGCGGTATTTTGATAGGAGCTGTAAGATGCATAGGTGGTTCCATTTAGGTCCCGGAGGGGCGCGGCCCTGGCTGCGCGGTCACGCCGTGGCTAGCACCGGCCGCGGCGCCTTGCCTGAGCCGTTGATACTTCCGATAGCTGGCCCACTGATAGTTCCCGGCCATCCAGGCGACGTGCCATCCCAATCGGCCTTCGCGAAATCCCTGCTTGAAGAGATACGTGCGGAAGAACCGGTCGACAGCCCGCCAGCCTGCCTTGCCCAGGCTCATCCGCCGCCTGTCCGCGACCCACTTCCCCGCTTCGAGCGTGGTGTGCCGATCCTGCTTGGCGGCGAAATCCGCCAGGTCGCGGTAGGAATAATGCAGCAAGTCATGGCGCAGCGTGCCCCATTGCGGCCCGATCGCCCGGGGGTGCACCGAGGTTTCTTCCCACCGGAACACGGACCGCTTGAACAGCTTGAGCTGCGCGCTGGGATACCAGCCGCCGAACCGCACCCAGCGGTCTCCGATGTAGTTGCGCCGGGGGATGGCGTAGGTCTCGAAGGCCGGGCCGTCGCGGAAGAGCGCGGCGAGTTCCTCGGCGAGCTCGGGGGTGACGCGCTCGTCCGCGTCCAGGCTCAGCACCCACTCGTGCCGGGCCTGCGCGTAGGCCCAGTTGCGGTGCCGCCCCTCGATGTCCATCTTGCGGCGCAGCACGCGCGCGCCCAGCGATTCGGCCAGCCGCACGGTGTCATCCTGGCTCTCGTCATCGATGACGAGAATGTCGTCCGCCCACCGGACGCTCTCGACGCAGTCTCGGAGCCGGCCGGCTTCGTTCTTGGTCAGGATGACGACGGAAAGCGGGATGAGCGCTGCCATGCCTCCACCAGCTCTGCTTCGTCGGCTTCCGGCACCACGCGGGCCCGGTGCAGCCAGCCGAAGCCGGACACCAGCCGGCCCCAGGACGGGACCGGCGCTACGAGGACGTCAAACGGCTTCTTCCGGACGAGGATGCGGCCGAGCGCGGCGTATGGTGCTGCGCGGCGCGGCACCGGGACCCAGAGGATGTCGGCGTGCGGCACCAGGCCGACCGAGCGGAAGAGCATCTCGCCCGAGGCGCCTGGCGGCAGCGCGCTGTAGACGTGGATGCGCGTCCGGCGCCTGGCCCAGGCGAGCAGCCGCGTCAGCCAGGCGCGCAGCTCTTCCGAGCCCGGCTGCACCGGCGAAAACCGCGGCCAGGCCATGCGGACCCACCGGCCCCAGCGCGCATGGCACCAGCGCCGGTTCTTCTGGAAGAGCGCCTCGCGCTCCGGCACCAGCCGCACGCTCTGGTGCTCCGCGTGATAGACGTAGGACCCGCTGGCCACGACGCACCGGTACCCGGCCTGCTGCGCGCGCACGCAGAAATCTTCGTCCTCGAAAAACATCCGGTCCACGTCTTCGCTCAGCAGGCCGACGCGATCGAGCGCGGCGCGGCGGATCAGCAGGCAGAAGCCGATGCACATCCCGACTTCGACGAACTCGCCGCGGCGCTCGCGCAGCCGGGCGGCGTGGGCTTCGAGCGAGACGCCCGCAGCCGGCACGTTGCCGAAGGTGCTGCTGGTCGGATTGAGCACGCCGATCTCCGGATGGGCCTCGGCCACCGCCAGCAGTTCCTCGAGCCACCCGCTCGCAAAGACCAGATCGTTGTTGAGCAGGCAGGCGTACGGGGCCGTGGAGGCGCGCAAGCCGCGGTTCATCCCGCGCGGGAAGCCTTCGTTGGTCTCGTTCTGCAGCAGCACGACCTCCTGGATGCTGCCCTGGGGCCGGATACCGCGCAGGAACGCCCGCACCTCGGGCTCGCTGCCGTTGTCGACGAGCAGCAGCCGTGAAGGCACGGTCGTGGTGCGGAAGAGGCTCTCGAGGCACGGCCGGATCACAGGCAGCTGGTTCCAGCTGAGCAGGATCAGGTCGCAGACCGGGGCGGTCATCCCTGGATCAACCCAAAGGTGGAGAGCTCGCTGGCTGCGTGCTCGATCTGCGTCGCCGGTTACCACCTTCATGCGGACTTCTGGGATGCGCGGGCGGCCGCCGCAGCCGGCTCTCGGGTGGAGAGCCCCTCGCGGTACCGGCCCCCCAACCGGTCTCCGATGATCGCCGCCATCAGGCGCGCGCGGTGGGCATAGGTGTGCCCGGCGAGCGTGGCCTGGCAGCCGGCCTCAGCCATCTGCCGCCGCTCTTCTTCATGCGTCAAGTAGTGCTCGCAGAGCCGGAAGAGCTCCGCCGGCGTCCGGTACAGCGCGAAGTGCCGGCCAGGCACAAACCCCATGTCCCGATGCGTGTGCCCGGGGACCTCGTTGAGCAGGAGCAAAGCGCCGCATGCCATGATCTCGAAGCAGCGCATCGTCAGCGTATCCTGCGTGGGGCAATAATTGAAGCCGATGCGGGCGCGGCTGTAGATCGCGCCCATCCGATCGTAGGGGGCCAGCCCCAGATAGCTGCGGGGATAGCGCTCGCGCAGCGCCTGCAGATAGAACTTCCGCGGCGTGCCGCCGTCGGTGCCGACGAAGCCGAGGTCATACGCGCGCTGGGCCTCCTCGCGCCGGTGGATGTCCGGATCGCATGCCCCCCCTCGCACCCATTCGGCCGGGATGCCGGCGGCGCGCAGCAGCTCCGTCCCCCTGCGCATGGCGCACAAGACGACATCATACGCGCGCGCGCCGCGCAAGAGCTTCCGCATCGGCCCTGGCAGATGCGTGTCCGACACCCAGAACGCGGAGGGCCGGCACCAGGCCGGCAGCCCTTCCTCGTACCGATCCCCGTGATCGACGCGCAGATACAGATCATGGCGATCCGGCAGCCGCGCAGCCGCGTCGAACGGCCAGACCGTGACCCGGTGGCCGAGCTGGCGGAACGCGCGCTCGAAATAAATGCCGGTCGTATCCGGCCGCTCCTTGTTAAAGAGGAGGGCGATGCGCATCACGCGGGCGACAGCCAGGCCGGACGGATCGTGCCGCAGAAGAGCGCCGGACGCGCCGCCTCGGGCACGGTGCCTTCGCACCGGTAGCCGTCCATGGTTTCAATCACCTGGTAGACCGGCGCGCGGAAGAGCGCGGCGACGGGCGCCAGCCGGCGCGCCGTCCGCGGTTTCGTCACGACCACCGCGCCCAGGGCGCCGGCCAACCCGGCCGCCAGCGCCGCCCCAAGCAGGCGCAGATGGAACCAGGCGCGGGGGATGGACGCCACGCGCATGCCAGGCGGCGTTGCGATCATGGCCAGCACGTCTGGCTCCAGCCGATCGCGGATGAGCACCGTCACCCGGCGGCCTTCGCGGGCGGCCGCCAGGGAGAGCTCGCGGCATCCCCACCAGCCATCCTCGACCCCGCAGAGGATCTCCGATCCCTGCGCGCCGCTCATGCGACGCGCTCCTTGAACCAGTCGATCGTGCGGCGAAGCCCCTCATCGAGGGACGTGGCGGCGGTGAACTGCAGCCGCTGCTGCGCCTTGCGGATGTCCGGCACGCGGCGCGGCACGTCCTCATACGAGCGGCCGTACACCTGCTCCTGGGGCACGAACGTGATGGTGGACTTGGACCCGGCCAGCGCGATCATCCGCTTGGCCAGCTCGACGATGGGGATCTCGGCGTTGGAGCCGATGTTGAACACCTCGCCCTCGCCCTCCGGACGCTCGGCCGCCGCCAGCGTGCCCCGGATCGCATCCTCAACGTAGGTGAAGCTGCGCGTTTGCCGGCCGTCGCCGACCACGGCGACCGGCTCGTTGCGGAGGATCTTGGCGAGGAAGATCGTGATGACCCGGCCGGTATCCAGCTTGTCCATCCGCGGGCCGTAGACATTGAAGAAGCGCACGATCGCCATCCGCAGCCCCAATTTCTTGTACGCGAAGCAGAAGTGCTCGCCGACCGCCTTGGAAGTCGAATAGCACCAGCGATCGATCGCCGTCGAGCCGAGGACCCGGTCGTCATCCTCGCTGAACGGCAGCTTGGCGTTGCGGCCGTAAATCTCCGAGGTGGAGGCGAACAGGACCTTCTTGCCGTACTTGTGGCACAGCTGCAGCACATGCTGCGTGCCGTTGACGTTCACGTTGAGCACCGCGTACGGGTTGATCACGTAGTGGTGCACCCCGACGATGGCCCCCAGGTGGTACACGAGGTCGCAGCGGCTGATGAGGTCGTCCAGGATCGTGCGGTTGAGGATCGAATCGCGCACGAACGTGAACCGCGGCTGGCCTAGGTGCTGCGCGATCTTGAACTCAGCGCCCGAGGAGACGTCATCGAGGACCGCGACCTCATCGCCCCGCGCCATGAGCGCATCCACGAGGAACGAGCCGAGGAACCCGGCACCACCCGTCACTAGAACCTTCATCGCTTCCGCTCCTGCGCGCGCCCCAGCCATGCGTGGAAGGTGTGGCCGCTGGGCAGCGCGATTCCCGGCCCGCACACCCGAAACCCTGCCTGTTGATAGAGGATGAGGCTCACCGTGTTGGCCAGCTGGGTGCGGATCTCCACCAGCCGCGCGCGGGGGGCCAGCCACGCCATCGCGGCCCGCAGCAGGGCCCGCCCGATGCCCTGCCCCTGAGACTCCGGGGCCACCGCCAAGAAATCCACGTACCCGACTGGGGCGTCGGCGCCGCGCTCCAGATTGCAGCAGACCAAGCCGGCCGGCGGTCCATCTGCCGCCCAGACGAAGACCGCGTCCGACCGTCCGCGGCAGGCATTGGTTACCCATGCGCGATACATTTGCCGGCCGCGTTTTGCCGGCAACCAGGGATCGTGCAGCGCGCGCCCGTGCACCATCGCGTCGGCCGCGATCCGCTGCAGGGCCGGCAGATCGGCGTCGACGGCCTGACGGATGCGGGGAGGCGCAGCGCCGGCTACCGGGCCGCTCATCCAGGCCAGGGTGATCGTCGTGTCCACGTAGGAGAAGCGGGCCGTCTCGAGCGCCTGTGCCCACCCGGTGTCGCCGGCGCGTGCGCGGGCCGCCACATGCTGAATGCGCGCGCGCCGGCACGCTTGCAGCACCGCCGGCAGCAGTGCGGCACCCGCCGCGCGCTGCCGGGCCGGATCACCATTCGCGAACGCGGTTTCGAGGCGCGCCATCCGCAGGCCGTAGATCGCCGCGTCCCACGGCAGCGGCTGCAGCGAGGCGACCGCGCCCACCGCCTCACCGAACTGCACGAGCCACGACGTGGCATCGCCGCCGAGGCGTTCGCGCAGCCGCTCGATGAGGCGCGCACGGGACGCCGACCGCGGCCACGCGGCGCGGTTCACCGCCGCTTCAAGGCATGCGGCCACTGCCGGCGACGCAAGCGCTGCTGCGGCGGCTCGGCGTATCGAGTGTTGCGGCGGCCGGGCGCGGCCACGGGAGGTCTTGGGATAGGCTCTAGGCAGCGCGCACCGCCTGCGCCAGCTCGCGCGCCACGCGGGCCACCTGGTCCGGCCGCATCTCAGGATAGATCGGCAGCGAGATCGCTTCGCGCGCGAGCCGCTCGGCGTGCGGGAAGCTGCCGCGGCGGCAGCCGAGCCAGCGGAACGCCGGCTGAAGGTAGAACGGCACCGGATAGTGCACCAGCGCTTGGACGCCGCGCGCCTGCAGCATCCGCAGCACCCGGTCGCGGGAGCGGACGCGCACGACATAGAGATGATAGACGTGATCCCGGCCGGGCGCCCGGTGCGGGATCATCACGGCGGGTGCCAGTCGTCGCAGCCGTTCGGCATAGTGCTGCGCCAGACGCGCCCTGGTGCGATTCCAGGCCGCCAGACGGCTGAGCTTGGCGTCCAACACCGCAGCCTGGAACGTGTCGAGCCGGCTGTTGCGGCCGATGAGCGGGTGCCGGTACTTGCCGTTGCGCCCGTGGTCCCGCAGCAGGCGCACGCGGTGCTGGAGGGCGCGCGAATCGGTCACGACCATCCCGGCGTCGCCGAGCGCGCTCAGGTTCTTCGTGGGATAAAAACTGAAAGCGCCGGCCTGGCCGAAGGTGCCCACGTGCCGCCCCTGGAACCGCGCCCCGTGCGCCTGCGCGCAATCCTCGACGAGGGCCAGCCGGCGGCGCCGGGCGATGGCGCAGAGCCGATCCATCTGGGCCGGCTGGCCGAACAGATGCACCACGACGAGCGCTTTCGTGCGCCGCGTGATCGCCTGCTCCACGCGATCCGGATCCAGGTTATAGGTCACCGGGTCGATGTCGACCGGCACCGGCCTGGCACCACAGTGCGTGATGGCTGAGGCCGTGGCAAAAAATGTGTAGGCGGTCGTGATGACCTCATCCCCTGCGCCGATGCCCAGGCCGGCCAACGACAAGGACAGCGCATCGGTGCCCGAGTTGACGCCAATGCCGTAGGCCGCGCCGCAGGAACGGGCGAACGCGGCCTCGAACCGAGTGACCGCCTCGCCCAGGACCGCGTCGCCGCGCGCCATCACGCGGTCGAGCGCGGCATGGATCTCTTTCCGCAGCCCGGCGTACTGCGCCGGCAGATCCACCGATGGGATCTTCATGACGCTGCCCCGGTGTCGGCGGCAAGGTCCTGCGTGGCCCGGTGCGGCGCGGCCAGCACGTCGTCCACCGCCGCGAGCACCTCCTCCACGGAGATCTCGTTGAGACAGGCGCGATTATACGGACAGGGCGGCAGGCGGAACTGATGGTAGCAGGGGCGGCAGGGCAGCGGCGTCGTGACGACGCGGTGGCGCTCGCGGAACGCGTAGGGGCCGTAGACCTCGGGATCGACCGGGCCGAAAATGGACACGGTCCGCACGCCGCGGCTGACCGCCAGATGCAGCGGGCCGCCATCATTGCAGACGACCAGCGCCAGGCGGCTGATCAAGCCCACGAATTGGCCGAGGCTGGTCTGCCCGCTCACGTCGATGACCGGATGGCGCATCTGCGCCGCCACCGAGCCGCACAATGGCGCGTCCGCCGTCTCGCCGAAGAGCAGCACGGTGGCGCCGTGGCGCTCGACGAGCGTATCGCCCACCGCGGCAAACCGGTCCAACCCCCACCGACGGTAGGGCGCGTCGATGCCCCAGCTCACCCCGCCGGCCGGCACCAGCCCGACCAGCAGGGCCCCGCGGTCCAGCCCGCGGGCGCGCAGCCACGCTTCGGCCCACCGATCATCCTGAGGCGCCAGTTGCAGCTCCAGGTCCACGTCCAGGAGCCGCACCCCGATGAACCGCAGGAAGCGGCGATAATGCTCCACCACGTGATCCCCGTGATAGCCGTTGATGGCCATGCGCTCGGTCAGGAACCGGCCCCGTCGGCGGTAATCGAACCCGACCCGGCGCGGCACGCCCAGGAGCATCAGCAAAAAGCTGTACCGCTCGCCCAGGGAAATATCAACCGCGAGGGTGATTCGCGCCTGGCGGATGCGGCGCAGCAGCGCAGCGGTTTGCCGGAGGCCATCCCACCGCGAGGCGCGCCAGACCTCCAGCAACTCATCCTTTTCATACACGAAAATGTCATTGAGGTGCGGGCTGGCGCGCAGGATGCGCTCGGTCCGGCGGTTGCAGAGGTAGGCGATCCAGCTCTCAGGGAACGCTTCGCGCACCGCGCGGATGAGCGGGGTCGTGAACAGCACATCCCCGATGCCGAAGGGATTGACGATCAAGATGCGAGCCGGATCCAGGGCTGTCGCCGTCATGCCGCGGCGCGCGCGTCGAGTGTGCGGGCCAGGGCCGCGACCACCTCGTCGACGCTGATGGCCTCCATCGAAGATTTCCATATCACGGTATGCCCGCTGCCCCAGGGCCCCCACCGGCGCGGCCCGGCTGCCGGATCCTGCGTCCCGAACAACACAATGGCCGGCGTCCCCATGGCCGCGGCGAGGTGCGCTGGGCCGCTGTCGTTCGAGACGACCGTCCGCGCCATTTGGAGCAGCGCGGCCAACTCCAATAGGCTGAGCGCGCCCACCAGGTTCGCGATGCGCCCCCCGGATGGAAACGTCGCCGCCTGAGGCCGCTCATCCGGCCCGCCGATCAGCGCCACGCTCACCCCGAGCGCCTCTACCGCCTCGCGGATGAGGCGCTGAAACTTGGGCGCTGGCCATAACTTCGCCGGATTGGACGACCAGGGGTGAACCGCCACCAGCGGATCAGAGGGCTGCACGCCCTGCTGCGCGAGCTGCCGGCGCACCGCCGTTTGCTCAGCCTCGAACCGGCCCCACCGCCAGCCTGGCGCTGGCGCGGCGACCGGATGCCCGACGAGCGTGCGGACCAGCTCCAGATTATACTCAACCTCGTGGCGCTCGCCAAGCGCCTTACGGTCCGGCACGCGGTCGGTGAGGAGGATGTCCCACTTCCGAGCGTAGCCGACGCGGCGAGGAATGCCGGCCAGCCACACGCCCAGATGCAGCTCTTTCTTCGGATTCGACACGACCGCCGCATCGAACCGCCCGCCCCGCAGCAGCCGGCCCACCTGCCATCCGCTCGCCCACCACGGCGCGCCAGGCGCAGGCACCGCCAGCACGCCGTCAAGCCCGGCCAGGCGAGTCAGCAGCCCGCGGAGCCCTGGGTGGACCAGCAGCGTCACGGAGGCTTGCGGGAGCGCCGCCTGCAGAGCGGACACGGCCGGAATGGCCAGGAGGGTTTCGCCCAGCCGGTCGGTGCGGATGACAACAATCCGGCGCGCGGACCCGAACGTCACGAGGACGGCCCGTGCTGCTGCACGCCGATCGCGACACCGGCCAGCGTCCAGAAGAGCGCAGCCTGCCTGAGGGAATAAAAGTTCGTATCGATCGCCGCCTGCACGGCGAAGGCCACCAGCCCGCCGACAAGACCCAGCATGAGGATCGGGGCCTGGAGTGCCGGCCGCGCCGGCGCTTGCCCGCGCCATGCGCGCCGCACGGCGTCCGGCGCCGGCAGGCTGCGCAGCAGCCGCGCGAACAGCAGCCCGAGCAGCGCGACGAACGCCGCCAAGCCGAGCAGGCCGGTTTCCGCCGCGACCTGAAGATAACAGTTATGGGCGTAGCGCGGCTGCCGCTCCCCGCCGACCCAATACGCGAGGTAGTTGGCCATGAAGGTGTTCACGCCATGCCCCAGCAGCGGTCGGTCGCGGATCATCCCGATCGCCGCCTGCCACATGGCCCACCGGTCCTGCACGCCGACATCCGCCAGCGCGACGATCTCGCCGAGCCGCCCTTGGCGATGCAGCAGCGCGGCCCCTGCGAATACGAGCGCGATCAGGAGAATCCAGCGAAACCGCCAGCGCGAGGGACTCGCCACGCCCAGCGCGGCAAACCCAGCGTAGCCCCCGAGCCAGGCCCCGACCGCTTGCGTCTTCGCGAGGCACGCGGTCAGCAGCACCATCAACGCGCCCACCGCCCATCGCGCCGCGCCGCGGCAGGTGACCGCATAGCCGAGCAGCACGAACAGCACCACCATCACGTAGGTCGCCAGGTCGATGGGATTTTCATAAGGGCCGAGCATGCGCCCGTAAAACCATAAGGGATGATACGGATCCGGATACGCGCGGCTCGGGTCCCGGGTCGCAATCTGGACGAATTGGCACATCGCGTACGCGGCGACACCGAACGAGGACCAGGCCAGGAGCGGGAACGCGCGCTTGATCACCGCAGGCCGGCGGGCGACATCCGCCGTCATGAGGAAGAGGAGGAGGTACTCGGCCCATTTCCCGATCAGCCCGCTGAGGCTTTTCGCCGGAAAGTCGCTCACAAGGACGGAGGCGGCGCACACGCCGAGGTAGACAGCGACCGCGATGGCGAGGGGGCGCAGGCTCTTGGACCCCCACCCGGTGTCGGCCCGCGTCGCCGGATCGAGCCGCTCCAGGATCCAGCCGATGAGCAGGCCGCCGAATGTCAGCTCCACCGCCGCCTTGGAAAACGGCAGCAGCAGCAGCAGCGCGTACAGGCTGGCTTCCTGCGCGCGCCGTCCGGCGTGCCCGATGCGCATCATGCCGCCGACAGGACGGACGCTGGGGGCAGAGCAGCAGGGCCTAGTGGGATCATACGGCGTCGGTGACGCCGGCGGTCACGACCTTCCAGGTGACGCCGGCAGGCTCGCAGCACCGGCGGACATGCTCCAGGAGCTCGCCCGGCGGATCGCTGATCGCCACGAGCACCTGGCGCACCTGGTGCGTCCGGACCAGGTCAGCCAGCTTGGCCCGCCCGCCCAGGACCACGCAGCCGTGGATAAGGTCGCCGTGCTTGCGGATGTCATCATCGAGGAACCCCACGACCCGCCGGCCCGGCCGCGCATCGCGCCGCAGGTACCGGAGGACCCGCTCGCCCGTATCGCCGGCCCCGAGGATCACGATCGGAACGCCCTGCTGCACCGCCGCGTTGATCCACTCATCCAGCAGCCGCTCGACGACCCGTGACCCGCCCACCGCCAGGAAGGTCAGCATCCAGTCGATCACGAGGACCGCGCGGGAGTAGCCTTCAAAGCGCCACAGGTAGAGCAGCGCCAGGAGCGAGCAGAGCGAGCCGAGCGTCACCGCCTTGAACACCGTGATCACGTCCGAGAGCCCCAGGTAGCGCCAGACGCCGCGGTACAACCCGCACGCGGCGAACGCCCCCACCTTGGCGACGAGCACCACGGGCAGCGACTGGACGACCAGGCGCTGCACCTCCCCGCTCATCCCGCTTTCGAAGCGCAGCAGATGGGCGCCCACGTACGTGCCGCTCACGATCGCGAAATCCACGAGGATTTCCAGCAGCCGGCGCTTGTGGAGCAGCATCGTGGCGATCAGCGTCACCGGCTGGGTCCCGTCGGCCGCATCCGCCGCCGCCGGCTCTTCGAGCCGATAGACCTTGACCCGCGACAGGTACGACCCGACCGGCACCAGCACGATCACCGCGGCCAGCCACACGAGCAGCGCGGGCAGCGGCCTGAGAAACAGGGAGGCCACGCTGAGCGACCCGAGGCACGCGCTGACCCCGTAGAGGGCCACCACCGTGCGGCGGGTGCTCAGCCCGAGCACCGCCAGCCGGTGGGACACATGGTCCACCCCGCCCACGAACGGCGACACGCGGTGCATGAGGCGCTGGATCGTCACGAAGCAGGTGTCAAAGATCGGCACGGCCAGGACCAGCAGCGGCACCATCAGCACGCTCAGCAGCTGCGTGGAATGGCGCCAGCTGCCGAGCAGCGCCAGGGCCGCGAGCATCAGCCCGAGCACGTGGCTGCCGGAGTCGCCCATGAACATCTTGGCCGGCGGAAAGTTGAACAGCAGGAAGCCCACGCACACCCCGCAGAGGATGGCATCCAGGGTCACGACCGTCCAGAGCTGCGCGAACATGGCATGCACGCCGCAGAACGCGGCGGCGATGGCCCCGACCCCGGCGGCCAAGCCGTCCATGTTATCCAGCAGGTTGAACGCGTTCATCACCAGCACAAACCAGAACACGGAGAGGGGGATCGAGAGCCACGGCCACTGCGCCAGGTTGATGCGGATGCCGCTGAGCACGACGAGGCATCCGATGAGGAGCTGGCCGACCAGCTTGATCGAGGGCGGCATGCGGCGCACGTCATCGATCAGGCCCAGCCAGAACACGAGGACCGCGCCCAGCAGCAGGCCGGAGACCGGCGGCTGCAGCGGCACCCAGGCCAGCGTGGCGGCCATGAAGGCTGCGAACATGGCCACCCCGCCAAGCCGCGCGATGGCGCGCCGGCTCCACCGGTCTTCCGATGGCCGGCCGACCCAGCCGAACCGCACCGCCGCCAGGCGCACCAGCGGGGTCAGCAGGATGGTCGCGCCAAACGCCGCCAACCCAGCCAGCCAGGCGGTCCCGACCTGCGCGACCAGAGGAACCGTCATGCCGTCATCACCCGGCCTTCGCTGCGGCCAGCGGCTTACCCTCGCGCCGTTTGGCGGGACGCGTCGCGGCCTTCGGCTTCGCCGGCTCGGGCTCCATGCTCTCCACAACGCTGCGGATGATCTGCTCAAGATTCATCGTCGGCTCGAACCCGATGAGGGCGCGCACCCTGGCGGTGTCGGGCACGCGGCGCGGCATGTCCTCGTAGCCTTCTTCATACGCCTCTTCGTACGGAATGTATTCCAGCGTCGAGGCGCTGCCGGTGGAGCGGATCACGCGCTTGGCCAGCTCCTCCATGGTCACCTCTTCCTGGCTGCCCAGATTGAACACCTGGCCGACGGCGGCCGGATGGTCGATGAGCTGGAGCAGCGCGCGCACGACATCGCTCACATGGAGGAAGCAACGGGACTGCGTGCCATCCCCATGGACCTGCAGCGGTTTGCCGGCCAGCGCCCGAGACACGAACCGCGGGATCACCATGCCGTAGGCCCCGCTCTGCCGGGGGCCCACGGTGTTGAAGAGGCGCACGATGATGGTCGGCACGCCTTTCTCCTTCCAGTAGACATGGGCGAGGATCTCATCCACCGCCTTCGAGGTGGAATAGCTCCACCGCGTCTTCAGCGGGGAGCCGAGCACCCGGTCGGTGTCTTCGCGCAGCGGCCCCTGGCTGTTCTTCCCGTAGACCTCGGAGGTGGAAGCGATGAGCACTTTCTTGCGATAGCGGTGCGCCATTTCGAGGACGACCTCGCTGCCCCGGATGTTCGTCATCATGGACTCGAGCGGCTTCTTGATGATGAGCTCCACGCCGACCGCCGCCGCCAGGTGGAAGCAGATGTCGCAGCGCTCCATGAGCTTGTCGACGAGCGTGTCATTGAGGATCGTCCCGATGACGACCTGCAACCGGGGATGGCCGTCGAGGTGCGCGAGGTTTTCATACCGCCCCGTCGACAGGTTGTCCAGCACCGTCACCTCGTCGCCCCGCTCCAGGAGCGCCTGCGCCAGATGCGAGCCGATGAACCCTGCCCCGCCCGTGATGAACGCCCTCATGCCCGGACCTCCGTCACCTCGCGATACAGCTCCTGGATATCCCGCACCAACCGCTCCTCCGTGAACCGTTCAGTCACGAACGCCCGCCCCGCCGCTCCCAACGCGCGGCGCAGCGACGGATCGCCGCGCAGCCGCTGCAGCGCGGCCGCCAGGCCGTCCGGATCCCCCGGGCGAACCAGCATCCCGCGCGCCGCGACCTCAAACGCGCCGGGCGGGATCGCCGCACGCGCCGGCGCCTCCGCCGGCTCGCCGTCGGCCAGTAGGTCGCGGATGCCGCCCACGTCGGTCGCGATCACGGCGCGCGACGCGGCCATCGCTTCGAGCAGCGACACCGGCGTGCCTTCGTTCCACGAGGTCACGCACGCGACATCCAGGTCCTCATACACGGCTCGCAGGTCGCGCCGCCACCCGAGGAACCGGACCGCGCCATCGAGGCCCAGCGCCGCCGCCTCGTGCTCCAGCGCTGGCCGCAGCGGCCCATCCCCCACCAGCACTGCCTGGACCGCGGGGGCAGGATCCTCGCGGCGCACCTGGGCGAGCGCGCGCAGGAACATGCTGGCATTTTTAATCGGCACCAGCCGCCCCACCTGCCCCACGCGGAAGTGCGGCGTCCCATTGGGCGGCGGCAGGTCTGACAGCGCCGAGAGCCGCAGCCCCAACCGAATCACGCGCCACTGCGCCGCGCGCCCGATGCCTTTGCCGAGCAGCTCTTCGCGGATCGCCGGGCTGACGGCGATGAGCGCATCCGTCCGCCTGGCCAGCCATCGCTCGATGCCCAGAAAGATCCGCGCCTGCCATGCGGGAAAGTAGCCATCCAGCACATGGCCGTGAAACGTATGGAGCAGCACCGCGCGCCGGCCTGGCCGGCGTCCAGGGCCTGCCTGATTGTACAGCAGGCCGGCCAAGCGCCCCAGCGCGCCGGCCTTGGCCATATGGGTATGGATGATGCGCGGCTGCTCGACCCAGGCCACGCGGAGCATCTGGGCGAACGCGCGCAGGTCGGCCCAGGGCCGAAGCGCCCGCCGGAGTGCTGGGAGGCGGATGAGCCGCGTGTGCGGCGCCTCCCCCACCAGCGCGCTCAGATCCCCCTCTGCGGGATCCGGTTCCCCAACAACCAGACACGTCGTGAACCGCGCAGGATCCAGTCGCGTGGAGAGGGCGATCGCATGGATCGACGGCCCCCCGATGTTGAGCCGGGTCACAACGCGAAGCACGTGAACCGGAGCGGCCGGGCTCATGAGGGCGCCCGCGCGAGCTGGCCCCTCAAGAGGCCCAGCCCGACCCACAAAAACCGGAAATTCATGATGTCCGCGTTCACGCTGTTCACCAGCAGGCCCAGGCAGCCGGCCAGGATCGCCGAAGCCATCCACGCGGAGGCCTGCGGCCTGCGCAGCAGCAGCCAGCCAGAGCGGCCGATGCCCCACCAGAGCAGCAGGAGCGTGGCGCCTCCAAGGATCCCGGTCTCGGCGAGCCGCCCGAGCAGCTCGCAGTGCGGGTCGGCGCGGCGGTAGAGCTGCTGGAGGGCTCCTTCGCGGTAGGCGCGCTCAGTCTCATCAGCGAAGGCACCCAGCCCGACGCCGGTGAGCGGCTCGCGCAGGAACGCGCGCAACGCCACGCGCTTCAAGCGCAGGTAGCTGACCGGATCGTAGGAGACGCTCACGGTCACGCGCCGGGCGCCGATGCCTTCCTCTTGAAAGAGGTAGCCGGATGGCGAGGGAGGGATGTCCACATTCCTGTCCGCGGTCCAGCGCACCTCGCGGATCGCGTAGGCGAAGAGCAGGTTGCCGATCACCAACAACCCGACGCATGCGGCCGCGGCGGCGGCGCGCGCCAGCCGCAGCGTCCTCGTCGAGCCCCAGCGGCGCCAGGCAGCGGCCAACCCAGCCCACAGGAATCCGACGACGCTGTAGGTCGCCGTGCCTGCGGCCGCGGCCATGACCAGCACCAGCCGCAGCCCATTGCGGACGGTCCGCCGCGGGAGCAGGAAGACCGCCGCCACCAGAACCGGCAATGCCATGGTGAGGTAGTTGCAGAAAAACCCTGGAGAGAGCAGCGCGCCCTTGATGCGAACCGCCTCGCCCACATCGGGCAGGACGCCGATGGTGAGCAGGGGGGCGAGCCAGGGCAGGCCCATCGCGTACGTGGCCAGCGCCGCCAGGCTCAGGCCGGCCAGCACCACCGCGACGGTGGCGGACCACTCGAGCGCCTTCGCCGCCAGGCCGCGTTCAGAAGCGAGCATGCTGAAGACCCCGTACACGAGGACCAGAGACCCCTGTTTGACGAATTCCACGCCGCTGCGCGGCAGATCCGGCGTCTTGCTGAAGGACGCCAGCGACGCGGCCAGGTAGAGGAGGATCAAGGCGTCGAGCGCGTGCACCGCGAAGCGCCGCGGCGGGCGCGCCCTCCACACCGACACCGCGAGCCCTAGGAACGCCACATCGGCCCATTGAATCTGCGCCGGCCAGGGCGACCACCCGATCGGAATCAAACAGAGATAGAGGAAGAGCCACCACTCCCGGATTCCAGAGGGCATGTTGAGGCGCTATTATACACTCCGGCGCCTGCTCACGCCGCAGGCCTGGCGAAGATCGTGATGAGGTCGGCAGGCGTTGGCGTCCGGCGGCAGCCGTCGTCCCACGTGTTGAACTGCCGCACGAGGTCTAAGCCGGCTTCCCGGCCCAGCGCCGCCATGCGCTCCGCCGGCACCGCGGTGCGCCAGCCGCGCGCGTAGGGTGCTTCCGCGTGCTGGATCAGCGCCTGGCCGCCGGGAACCAGGACCCGGCCGAACTCCGCCAGATAGCGCTGAATCTCCTCAAGCCCAACATGGATGAACACATCCCACGACCAGATGCGATCGATGGAGGCTGGAGCGATACAGCCAAGATCAGAGCCGTCATTGACCGCGTACTCCACGTGAGCACATTCCCGAAAGCGCTCCTGGCAGAGCTCGATGCACCGGCGTGTCACATCCACCAGCAGCAGCCGGCTGGCCCGCGGCACCAGGTACTGGCTCCAGCGCCCGGCCCCTGGGCCGATTTCCAGCACGCGGCTGCCCATGGGCACATGCGGGACGAGCACATGCTCCACCACGCTGGCTGTCCAGTCAGGACCGCCGGACCATTCCTCCCCGCCGCGCGACCAGTCATAGTGCGTCCAGAGTGCGGCGTTCACCTCCGGCGTATGCGGCAGCCCGGCGCCGCCGAGCGCCTGCCGGGCGGCGACCCACGCGAATCCCAGCGTGCGGCGCGGCCCTTGCTGAACGAGCATCTGCCTCAAAATTTGAAGCGAGAGGCGCGAGACGCGCCATCGCTCCGCCAGCGCGCCCGGACCCGCCTCAGCCCTGGCCATCACGCAACCCCTCGCGTCAGATCCATCCTTTCCACCGGTAGTACGCCATTCCCACGTACTCCTGAAGAATCCCGCGGATTTGCTCCAACGAAGCCCCCCGGGCATGCGCGAAGAAGCTGCTCTCCTGCACCGGCGCAGGCACCACCCGGATCTCGGGGGCAGCCCGCCGCCAGGTCAGCAGGGCGCGGCGCATGTGATACGGCGAGCTCACGAGGAGGATCGAGCGCCACCGGCGCTGGGCGAGGATGCCGGCGACCAGCACGACGTTCTCATGCGTGTTGGCGGCCTGCGTCTCCAGCGTGATGGCCGACGCCGGGATCCCCTGCGCCACCGCCAGGTCTTTCATGATCAGCGCTTCCTTGAAGACGAAGGTGTAGCCGGAGGAAAAAATGACCTGCGGCGCCAGGCCCGCACGGTAGAGCTCGATGGCTTGCTTCACGCGCTCCTGGTAGCCGCCGCCGGCCTTCCCGGACTCGCCCACCCCGCCGGCAAACACCACGATCGCGTCGGCAGGCTCAAGCGGCGCGGTCACGCGCAGCGGCTCGGCCATCCGCCAGATGAACGGGCTCTGAAACAGCAGCAGGTAGACCGCGCCCAAGCCCAGGCTCACGCGCAGGACCCGGCGCCGCCCGATGCGATAGAGCCGCCGCAGCGACTCTTGCCACCGCTCGCCGGCGGCCTGGCGGCCGGCGAGGCGCTGCGCCATGAGGTCGGCCATCTGGGCAATCCGCGCGCTCCAACTGTTCGCGCGAGCCACCTCGATGCGCCGCTGCGCCACGCCGGGGGCGTCGGCGGTCAGCGCGCGCTGAATGGCCGCCGCGAATTCGCCCGCGTCCTTGGCCACGGCCACGACCTGGCCGTGCCGGGCGTTGAACCGATGGATCTCGGGCAGCGCCGTCGCCACAACCGGCAGGCCCATCGCCAAATATTCGTTCAGCTTGGTCGGATACACATGCGCGGTGTAGTCGCTCAGGAGGTACGGCACGATCCCCACGTCGAAGGCCTTCGCATAGCTGGGCAGCGCGTCGTGCGGCCGCGGTCCCAAGAGCCGCACGTTGGGGCAGCGCTGCAGCCGCGACACGTCCGCCTGGGGCGGGCCGATCAGCACGAATGTGCACTGGGGCAGGCGCCGGGCCGTCTCAGCCAGCAGCTCCTGATCGATCCAGCGGTGGAGCCCGCCGATGTAGCCCACGACCGGGCGCCCGAAGCCGCGCAGGTCCTCCGGCGCGCCCTGGCGGTCCAGGCGCGCGCGCTCGAACTTCTCAAAGTCCACGCCGAAGGGAAAAAAGTGGACGTCGGGATTGAGCGGCGCGGCGCGCTGCCGGAGCTTTTCCGATGTGACGAAGACCAGGTCCGCGGCGCGGATGAGCTGGGTTTCGCTGCGGGTGATGCGCCGGGCCGCAGGCGAGCTCGATGCCAGGTCATCGATGCAGTAGTACACCGTGAGCTCGGGATCCAGCTCGCGGATGAGCTCCAGCGTGAGCGGCGTGGGCAGGAACGTCCAGAGGATCGGCCGGTGGAACGCGGTGGCGCGCATCCAGCGCTGCAGCGCGCGCAGCAGCAGCCAGCGGTTGATCCGGCGCGCAATCGGCGAGTACGGAAACGGCAGCAGGACGGGTGAATAGATGAAGAGGCGCTCCCGCTCCTTGCGGAACCCCTTGGTGCTGCGCAGCCAGTTCGCGAGGCGATGGGTCAGGCGCGGCCAATCCCGGAGCCGGGGCGTGCGCACCCCGGTGTTCTCGACGAAGAGCACGCGGTTGCCCTGCGCGGCCAGCGTCGCCATGATCTCCTGGTGGCCCTGCCAAATGAAATCCCAATCGATGGAGGAGACGCACAGGATGTCCTTGCCGGCGAGCGCGGCAGGGGCCGGCGGCACGGACGATGCGGCCTCCGCGCTCACGCGGGGCGCCCGCCCGTTGCGCGCCGCGTCGTCCGGTGCGCCGTTGTCCCCGCGGTCCAGCATGGCCACGTACTCGCGCACGGTGAGCAGCCGCACGCCGGGCTGTGCCGCCATGTCCCGGAGGAGTGCCACCAGGTCGCGCTGGATGCAGCGGGCGTCGCGCTCCAGCAGCGCATAGCGGAATTGAAACCCGTAGGTGCGCGACGGCAGAAAATCCCGCCACGCCAAGGGGCGGCGCGCGTCAACGCCGCGCGCGGCATTGAGGTCCGACGGATGAAACATGAACACGACCGGCTTGCCGGTCAGGCGGGACTCCAGGTGCAGGAGGCGGAAGAATCCGCGCATCGCGGCCAGCCCGCAGAGCCGCTCGGCATCGGAAAGAAACGGCAGCCCCCACGCCGACACCGGGATTTCCCACAGCGAGAGGGCGCCGGGCCGGAACGCATTGCGGCGGTCGGGATGATACGGCCGCCGCGGCGCAAACAGCGGCTGCAGGTCATAGATGTCGGAGCCGAAGAGCCCCAGCCGCTGCGCGGTCACCGAGACATCGGCCCGGTAGCCCAGGTCTTCCAGCACGCGCAGGGTGTCAGCCGATATCTTGAAGACCGGCGCGCGAAAGCTCACCGGCCGATCGCCCAGCACCCGCTCCAGGCGCCTGGTGGCCTCGGCCAGCGCGCCATGCTGCGCATCGGCGGGCAACAGCCGGTAGTTCTCCTCGGCGGCGTGCGTCAACCCATGGCACCCGATCTCATGCCCCTCCTGCCGCAGCGCGGCCACCTGGTCGGCGAGCTCCTCGGCTGACTGCGCAGGGAAGAAAAATGTGCACCGCGCGCCCAGCTCGCGCAGGACGCGGCGGGTCTCCAGCAAATCCTCGCGCACCGGCGCGCTGCCGGTCCGATGCGTGTGGATGTCGCAGGTCAGGAGGACGGGCACCGGTCTCATCGCGTCATGGCCGCCTGGCCGCCGCCATGATGATGCCGGCCAACCGGCGAAGCCCTGGCGCCCGCTCGCCCACCCGGTCCAGGCCGGCGAACAGGTCGACGAGCGGATCGGGCGCTACCGTCGGCGTGAAGAGCAGGTGCCGGGTCCGGATATCCTGGAAGCCGGCTTCGGCCATCAGCCGCCGCACGGCGGAGGCGCTGAACCAATGATCCAGCGGATGCCGCTCGCTGCCCAGCCAGGGCTTGAGATAAAACCACGGGCACCACCGGTTCGGGAAATCGAGCACCGCGACCCCGCCAGGCTTCAGCACGCGGCAGATCTCCCGCAGCGCCGCGGGCAAATCCGCCACGTAGCGCAATGTGGAAAATGACAGGACGCCGTCGAACCGCCCGTCGGAAAACTGGCCAAGGTCCTCGGCATCGCCGCTGACAAAACGCGCGCCGGATGCGCCCTGGAGTGCGGCCCTCCGCGCGGCGACCTCCACGGACGCCGGCGAGAGGTCCATGCCCCACATCTGATAGCCCTGCTGCGCGAGCGGCACGGTGTATTGGCCGATGGAGCAGCCGATCTCCAACAGGCTCCCTCCTGCCGGGAATGCGCCCAGGGCCAGCGCCGCTTCAAGCTTGCGGCGGCGGAAATACTGCTTGGCCCGGTTCACCGGCTCGAAGAGGCCTGCCCCCCGCAATTCGGCCGACGCGCGGGCGTCATAGCGCGCCAGGACCGCGGCTTTCGCGGCCGCGTCGTCAAGCGCCATGCCCGTTCCTCTCCAACGCGCCGGCGGCGACCGCGGCCAGGGCACGCGGTTTGCGCCCGGCCGCCATCCAGCCCCGGTCATTGGCGATCAGCAGCTCCTCGAGCCCGGCCTGCCGGAGCAAGGCGAGCGTGTCTTCGCGAGAGTATCGGCGCTCGATCGGCGCGGAAAACCGGTCGTACAAATCCCCGGCGAGACTGAACGGGCCGGTGCCATGGCGGAAGGGGATGGTGGCGGCCAGCGCCTCGGCGCCCGGCAGCCGGCGCAGGATCCGGTGCGGCACCGTCAACAGCGCGAAGACGATGGGCGAGCCGATGTGACAGAGCCGATAAAGCACCGCCGGCGGCAGCCGGGTCGTCATCTTGCGGCAGGCGTTGGTTGTCGCGAGCAGCGCGCGCCAGACGATCGGGCGCGCCCGGAAGTCTTCATAGAGGTAGACGGCGATCGGCGCGCCAGGCTTGAGCACGCGGACCAGCTCCTGCAGGCCGCGGAGGGGCGAAGCCAGGTGGTGCAGCACGCCATACGAGTAGACGAGATCAAACGTGCCGTCCGCGAATGGCAGGCGCGCCAGGTCTCCTTGGACGATGAAGGCGCGCGGCAGCGCGCGGCAGCGCGCCTGGCTGACGCGGCATCCTTCCGCGCTGAGCTCGACCCCCACGATCTCCACGCCGGGTCGCCTGGCTTGGTTCGCCAGATCGATGCCTTCCCCGCAGCCGGCGTCGAGCATCAACCCTTGGGGCGCGGGCAGCGCCAAGGCGTCCTGCATCCGATCGACATGGTAGGCGGGCGGATCAGGGCGGCCGGCCGAGCGCTGCCACAAATACCCGAACGCCTTCGCCGTCCGCGCCGTGACCGGCGCCTCAGAAGCCGCACGGGTTCGCCGGCGATGCGGCAAGCCTCTGAAGAGGAAGCGGGCGGCGCGGCCCCAGCCCACGAGATTGCCGCCGGCCCGGCGCAGGAACTGGGCATCCCGCTCCAGCACGCCGCGGGTGAGGTTGACCAGGGTGTGCCCGACCAGCGCCCAGCAACAACGCAGGAGGGAGAGCTCGCGGTATTTGCCGACGAAATACAGGCGGTTGACCACCTGCCATTGGCCGAAGGCGTAATCGTTCCAGCGCCGGGCCGGCGAGGGGATCTCCCGCACGCCGGCGCCGGCGACCACCATCAGGCGGTAGCGCCGGCCCATGTCGAAGCTGAAGTCGACATCATAGAGATGGCCGGGGCCGTGGAACCACTCGTCGAACCGCCGCTCCTCCAAGAGCCGCTTGCGCCACACCGTTGTGCCGCTGTTGAGCCACGCCACCTGCCGCGTCTCGGACACGGCCCCGATCCGGGTCTGGTAGCCGGAGCGCAACACAAGACCGGGACGCGCATCGTCCAGGCCGAACAGCGCCTTGAGCCGCACCGCGCGGGCCGGTTCGGTGTTGCTCAATAGATTGAAGCTCGCCCCGCCCACGTCCGGGGGTGCGGCGTCCCAAAACGCGAGCATCGCCTCGAGGGCCCCGGGCTCAAGAACGATATCGTCATCTAAAAATCCCACGAGCGTCGCCGCTGGAGCCACGCAGGCCACACCGGCGTTGTGCTGCTTCGCCAATCCGGGAGGCACCACGCGGCGGTGCGTGATGGGCAGGCGCGGAAATTCCGCCCCGATCCCATCCACGGAATGCGCGCCTCCGTCGACAAGAATGACTTGGCATGGGAGCGCCGACTGGGCCTGCACGGACGCCAAGAGCCGACGCAGCTCCTCCGGGTGGTCCTTCGTGGCGATGATGATGGCGAGCGCCTCCGGCGTCTTCGTCATGCGGATGCCGGCGCCGGCTGCGCCGCCTCCTCACGCGCGCTGACGCGGCGGCTCAAGGGCCGCGCGCGGTCGCGCACGAACCGCTCGATGCCCTCGGCGCACCCCGGGGCCGGCAGGCCCAGGAGCTGCTCGCAGCGGCCGCTGGCCAGCGACGTGTCCTGCGCCCTGGGGGCTGCCAGGCGTCCTGCCGCCAGCCGGCTGGGCGTCACCGCCTCGGCGGACAAGCCGGCCGCACGGGCCACCAGCATGCCGAACTGGAACTTCGATACCGTGTCGTTCCCGGCCACGTGCACCACCCCGCGCGCGCCGCGCTCGATCAGCCGCGCCACCCGGCGGGCCAGGTCAGCCGCGTAGATCGGCGTGAACCGCACATCCGTGAAGAGCCGGATCGGCGTGCGCCGTTCGAGGGCGCCGTAGAGCCACTCCCCGAACGTGCGCTTGCGCCCGGAAGACCAGCCATAGAAATTGGTCCGCACGATCAGGTGCTCCGGCGCTGCGGCCTGCACCAGCCGCTCCCCTGCCAGCTTGGACTTCGCGTATGCGGTCATCGGGGCCGGCGGATCCTGCTCGGTCGCTCCTGCTCCGTTCGCCTGGCAGACGCTGTCGCTGGAGACCAGCACCATCAGGCAGCCTGGCGGCGCGCCCCGTGCCAGCGCCCCGCTCAGATGGGCGTTGCGCGCCATGGCGCGCTCAGGGTCCTGCTCGCACGCGTCCACGTCGACCCACGCGGCGCAGTGCACGAGGACGCGCGGTTGCACCTCGGCCATCACGCCCGCCGCCGCGCCGGGGGCGAGCAGATCGCGCCGGATCATGCGCAGCGGCTCATCCCCCCACCACGGATGGCGGTCGCAGCCCACCACGTCGTGCGCCGGCGCCAGCGCTGCGGCCACGTGCGCGCCGAGGAGCCCTGCGGCGCCTGTCACCAAGATCGTCGCCACCTATCCTCCGACGATGAAATGCGGCTCGGACGGGATCGGCGGCAGCTCCCGGTTGGGATCGCGCTCCACCTCGGCCACCAGCGCCTCGATCTCCCGCTCGCTGAGCTGCCAGGGGTTCGTGTCGCTGCTGTAGCGGAAGCCGTCGGGGCACGGGCGGCCGGCCCGGCCGTTGAGGAAATCCTTCTGGTTCCAGAACGAGTGGGTCGGCTGGATCAGGTAGTGGTCCTCGAACTCGATGGTCAGATGAGATTCGTCCGCGGGGATGAGCGTCTCGTGCAGCTTCTCCCCCGGCCGGATGCCGATGACCTCGCGCTCGCAGTCCGGGGCCGCGATGCGCGCCAGGTCTGCGACGCGCGCGCTGGGCATCTTCGGCACGAAGATCTCCCCGCCCTGCATGAGGGCCGCGGCCCGCAGCACGAACTCCACGCACGCATTCAGGCTGATCAGGAAGCGGGTCATCCGGTCATCCGTGATGGCGATGCGCCCGGTCGCCCGCTGGGCGAGCAGGTACGGGATGACGCTGCCGCGGCTGCCGATGACGTTGCCGTAGCGCACCACGCTGAAGCGGCTGCGGTGCAGGCCGGTGCCGTTGGCCGCGACGAACAGCTTGTCCGCGCAGAGCTTGGTCGCCCCGTAGAGGTTGACCGGGTTGGCGGCCTTGTCGGTGCTCAAGGCGACCACCCGGCTGACCTTCCGCTCGATCGCCGCGTCGATCAGGTGGGCGGCGCCGAGCACGTTGGTCTTGATGGCCTCCAGCGGGTTGACCTCGGCCGTCGGCACCTGCTTGAGCGCGGCGGCGTGCACGACGACGTCCACGCCGTCCATCACCTGGAAGAGCCGCTCGCGGTCGCGCACGTCGCCGATGATGAGCCGCAGGCTGGGGTAGCGGTCCACCGGGAACTGCTGCCGCATCTGGAATTGCTTCAGCTCATCGCGGCTGTAGACGATCAGCCGCTCAGGCTTGCACGAGGCCAGCACGCGGCTGACGAAGCGCTTGCCGAACGAGCCGGTGCCGCCGGTCACCAGAATGCTTGCCCCGTCAAGATCCATCGCCTGCGTCACCTCCTTCAGCCTGTTCATACCCATACAACTTCGTGAGGAGGGCTGCCGCCTCAGGCGGACGGCCGGCGACCGCCGGCGTGGTCACGCGACCGCCATCGAGGACCAGGCAGCGGTCCGCCCCCCGTGCCATCGCCATCCCGTGCGTGACCATCAGCACCGTGCGGTCACGGCACGCCTCGGCGATGGCCTCCTGGACAGCCCGCTCGGAAGCCTGGTCCAGCGCGCTGGTCGCCTCGTCCAGGATCAGCAGCTCTGGACTCCCCAGCAGCGCACGGGCAATGGCGATGCGCTGCTGTTGGCCGCCGGAGAGCTTGGCCCCCCGCTCCCCGACCAGCGTCTCGTACCCCTGCGGCAGTTCGCTGATGAAACCATGCGCGTGGGCAATCGCGGCCGCTTTGACCACGTCGGCCCGGGAGAAGCCGGCGCGCCCGAATCGGATGTTCTCCTCGATACTGGCGTGGAAGATGAACGGATCCTGGCTGACGTAGCCCAGCCGGGCCCGCCAGCTGCCGCGGTCATACGCGCGCAGCGGCACGCCGTCCATGAGGATCGAGCCTCCGGTCGGCTCTAACAATCCCAGCAAGAGATTGACGAGGGTCGTCTTCCCGGCTCCTGACGGACCGACCAGCGCCGTGACTGTCCCTTTGGGGAGCGTGAGGCTCGCCTCGGAGAGCACCGGCGGCCGGGCAGGATATTGGAACGACACCGCATCGAACACGATGGCCTCGCGCAGCCCAGGATACGGCCGCGTTCCGGTCGGCGCGTCCACCGGCTGGCCAGTTAACACGCGATGCATGCGCTCGGCATCAGGGAGCGCTTCTTCGACTTCCATGCGGAGCCGGCCCAGCGTGGAGAGCGACGGCAACAGTTGGAAGAGCGCGACGGCGAAGAGGCCCACGAGCGGCAGGCTCGCGGTCAGCTGGCCGGGGGCGATCAAGCGCATCGACGCGATCAGGCCCAGCACCATGAGGACGATCACGAGCTCGATGACGGTCCTGGGCAGCGCCAGCCAGACCAGGTAGCGGGCAAGCAGCCGCGCATACCTGTGCGTGACGCCCTGAAACCGCGCCAGCCAATGGCCGGTCACGCCATAGACGGCGATCTGGCGTTGGCCGGTCACGAGCTCATGCACCAGGCTCATCTGCTCGGCCGAGGCATCGACCCGCCCCTTGCCGCTGTTATAGGCCATGCGCGTCGAGCAGGCATGGGTCAGCCACATGACGGCGGCGATGATCGCCAGCAGGACCGCCGTGACCCCGACCGAGGCGAACAGCAGGATCGCGGCGATGGCGGCGATCCGCAAGAGCTCGGCGATGAGCTGGGGCAGCTTGCGCACCAGCATCGCCACCCCGGCCGGCGCGTTGAGGCAGTTGAACGCGACATCCCCGTGCTTCTGTTCCACCAGGAACCGTGACGGCGTCCGGGCATACCGTCCCAGCGCCAGGCCCTGCAGATCCCGCAGCACGCGGCTGCTGGCGCGGGCGATGAGGGTTTCCCGCCAGAGAATGAGTGCGGTCTTCACCGCCATGAAGCCGGACAGCAGGATGACCGCCGCCAGCACCGGATCGCGAACAGGCACGGCGCGCGTCAGCGACAGCAGGTAGCCCATGAGCCTGTTCGGCGATCCCGCGCCTGCCGGATCCAGCATGGCCTGAAACACCGGGAGAAACGCCGCCAGGCTGAGGCTTTCAAACGCGAGGGCTGCGCACATCACCATGGCGATGCCGCCATACCACCATCGGTACGGCCGCAGCAGCACGGCCAGCACCTGGGTGCGGCGCGGGATCGTGATGGGCTCAGGCATGGCCGTTGGAAGAACCGTGCAGAGGCCGGGTCCGTTCAAACACCAGCCCGGCGCGCTGAAACTCAGGGTGCTGCGCCATCCGCCGCAAGGCCAGCGTCAGGTGCGGATCAAAGTAGAAGCCGCGGTCGGTGATCAATTGCACCCAGGACCAATCTTCCTGGAAATCGCGCGCCGCCGATCCCTCGTTGCCGGATCGCGGATACGTCAGGACCAAGAACCGGGCCGCGCGCTGCGTCAGCGTGTCAATGAGCTGCGGCAACCTCTGCGGCTTAATGGCTTGGGCCTGCGCTTCGCACCAGACCAGCTCAAACGCCCCGTCGGCGTGGCCGGGGCTTGCGCCCCGCTCAGGCGCCATGTGGCACGTCTCGATAGCCTGCCCCCGGCAATACGCGGCGTAGGCTTCTGCCCCGCGTCCGACGCCGAGGAATGAGCGGATCGCGTACGTGCGGATCACGTGGTCCAGCACGGACAGCTCTGGGGCGACGGCGCTATGCCGTCCCTCGCGCCCATCGCGCGCGCCGGCCGCGCGTTGCCGGAGCCGCCTCCATGCGGCCTGGGCCGCCTGCCGCACATTGCGGGCCACGCTGGTGCGCGCGCGTTTCCCGACCGCGCTCACCTGCACCGCCTCCCGGTTGAGCAGCGCCAGGAGCCGGCCGACAGGATACCACGCCGTTGCCGGGACGACGCGCTGAAGGCCTGGCAGCCACACCCGCGAGCCCCGGTTGACCAGGGTGATGTTGTTGACCATGCGGATGAGCTGGTCCGGATGGCGCGCACGCGCATGGATGATCTTGGCCCGGCCCTGGAAGCTGGCGCATTTGTTGAACAGCCGCAGGTTGTATTCGCGCGGGAGTGTGATGAACCGGACCGGGGTCTTCACCAGGGCCCGGACCAGCGGCCCCTGGTCGGCCGGCTCCAAGGGTGCTAAGTCCGTGTACTCCTGCCTCCATGCGTCGAACAGCTGCCGCGTGGCCGGGGACTTCCGGAACAGCAGCACCCCGGCGTTATAGTAGCCGAGGGCGGCATAGCCGCCTTTGAGGCCCAGGATCACGCCTCTGGCCGGCCTGGCCTCGTCAGGGACGGCGATGAAATCGAAGGTCTCCAGCAGGTCGAAGAGGTCTCGGAGATCCGCGACCGGATAGGTGTCGGCGTCGAGCGCGATCGTGCGGTCGTATGGCGAGAGCTCATAGAGCTTCGTTCGAAAAAAGCACAGCGGCTCATCGGGAGCCAGCGGCATGCAGACGATGCGATCTAAGGGCTGATGCGCGTCCGCGCGCTCGTAATACGCCTTCAGCTCTTCCGTCGTCACCAAACACACCTTCGCACCGGGGTTGTGCCGGAGCAGCCAGGTGATGGCCCCGGCCGCCTCCTCCAGGTAGGACTTGGTAAAAGCGCAGAACACAAACCCCTGCGAAGGATGCGCGTTCATGTGTGGACCAGCGTGCGCCGGGAGGCAAAAAATTCCGCAAACGTCAAGCCGACGAAGTCGATCGCTTCATCCGTCAAGCCGGGATACACGCCGATGAAGAACGTGTCCCGCATGATGCGATCCGTCTGCTCCAGCGACCCGGCGATGCGCGCCGTGATGTGCTGGTAGGCTGGCTGCTTGAGAATGTTCCCGCCGAAGAGCTCGCGGGTTTCAATCTTCGCGTGCTCCAGCCACTGGACGAGCTCCTGCCGCGGCAGCGGGTCCTTCACGGTGATGGGAAAGCCGAACCAGGCGGGATTCGATCTCGGGTCGCGTCTGGGAAGCACGAGGGCGTCCTGAAAGGTTTCGAGCGCCTGATAGAGTTTCGAGAAGTTGCGCCGCCGGGCCGCGATGAACCCGTCGAGACGGTCGGCCTGCGCCACCCCGATCGCGGCCTGCAAATCCGTCGGCTTGAAGTTATACCCGATATTCGAATAGATGAACTTGTGGTCATACCCCTTCGGCAGCGCCCCGAGCTGCCACCCAAAGCGCTTGCCGCACGTGTTCGACTCGCCCGGGGCGCACCAGCAATCCCGGCCCCAATCCCTCACGGAACGCACGATCCGCGCCAGGGACGGATGATTGACCACCACGGCCCCGCCCTCGCCCATCGTGATGTGATGCGCGGGAAAAAAACTCAGCGTGGCGAGGTCGCCAAAGGTGCCGACGCGCCGATCCTGGAACGTCGACCCCAAGGCGTCGCAAGCATCCTCGATCAGATAGAGGCCGTGCCGCTCCGCCACCTTGCAGATCACCTCCATGTCGCAGGGATTGCCGAGGGTGTGCGGGATCATCAGGGCCCGGGTCTTGGCCGACACGGCGCGCTCGAGCAGCTCGGGATTGATGTTGTAGGTCCCCACCTCTGCATCGACGAACACCGGCACCAGGCCGCTGTGCACCAAGGGGGCCAGCGTGGTGGGAAAGGTCGCAGCCGGGGTAATCACCTCATCCCCCGGTTGGAGGGGGCGCTCCACCTGCCGGGACATCAGCGTCAGCACGGCGGTCAGATTCGCCACGGACCCGGAGTTCACGAGCACGACATCGCGGACCCCGAGCCACCGCCTCATCTTGCGCTCGAACTCCTGCCCATACGGCCCGAGGGTGAGCCAGAAATCCAGAGCGCTGTCGACCGCATTGACGAGCTCTTGGTCCCCGAACACCCTCCCAGCGTAGTGAACACGGGACGCCTGCGGCACGAAGGGGCGGGGCTGATGCACCAGCGTGTAGTAGCGCCGCACGTCATCCAGGATCCGCCGCTTCAACTGTTCGGCCTCGGTCGACACCGCGGGAGGCTCCGGGGTCAGATGCGTGTCGGCCCGCCAGTGCCGCCGAAAGCGCTTCAGCGATTCCTGAAGATCCAGCGGCTCGGTCCCGAGAAAACTGCGCAGCTTCTCGGTCGTCAGTCCCCCCTGCAGCGGCCGGGGCGCCCGCGGTCCGAGCTCCGCCGTCGGGACCGAAAGGATCAGGTCCGGGTCCAGGGCCAAGGCGCGCGCGAGGAGCCTCCCCAGCTCGGCCCGCGGCAGGCGGTCCTTGCCCGCCACATGCCACACCCCGTGCGCCCCTGACTGCACCAACCGCACCGTGACCTCTGCCAGGTAGTCCGCCAATGTCGGGGAGCACCACTCATCGTCAGGCGCGCGCAGCGGCCTCCCGGCCTGCAGGCGCTCCCACACCTGCATGGCGAAATTCTTGGATCGCTGATCCCACCCGAACACCGCGGTGGTCCGGAGAATCAGATGGTCAGGAACCTGGGCGGTGATGAGCCGCTCGGCCTGCCATTTCGCCTGCCCGTACACATTGATTGGACACGGTTCATCCAGCTCTGTGTAGGGTCCCTGCCTCCCGTCAAAGAGATAATCGGTGGAGTAATACACGACTTTCGTCCCATGGCGGATGGCCGAGTCCGCCAGATGCCGGACCCCCTCGAGGTGCAGCGCGGTCGCTTCCGCCGGATGCGCTTCGCATCGGTCGACCCCCCCCGGCGTGTTCACCGCCCACAACACGACCGTCGGCCTGATCGCCTCGACACACCCGTGCAGGGCCTGCCGGTCTCTGACGTCCAGCCGGCATCCTTGAGGGAGCGGATGCGACTGATACGTGCCAACCGCTTCGATCCCGGCCTGCTCCAAGGCGCGGAGGAGCGCTCCCCCCACCAGCCCCGAGGCACCGATGACCAGGGCCTTCATGGCACCTGCCGGCGCCGCATCAGCCATCCTTCCGGCCCCAGTCATACGGGATGCGTCCCGCGTGCGGCGCCAGCCGCTCGATCTCCGCCGGGTCGTGCGGCAGCGTGGCGCAATTCGCCAGGATCGCGGGGGTGGCGCTGATGCCCTTGAACCCGTTCCAGACCATGGGGGGGATTTTCACCAAACAGTAGTTGTGCTCTCCCACGAAGAGCTCCTGGACCTGCGCCTGGGTCGGCGATGCGGGGCGGTCATCGTACAGCACCAGCTTGATCATCCCGGTCACCACGGCGTAGTTCAGCGTCATCTTCGTGTGCCGGTGCCACCCCTTCACGACCCCGGGATAGGCCACCGAGAAATAGATCTCGCCGAACCGCTCGAAGTGCGCGGCGTCGCAGCGCAGCATGTGCATGACCATGCCCCGCTCGTCAGGAATCCGCCGCAGCGGCGCCACCAGCACCCCGTCGATCATGGACAGGCCGCGCTGTGCGCCATCGCCTTCCACCGTAGATCCTCATCCAGCTGCTCTGTCTCGAGCAGCTGCTTCAGGCGGCGGAGCCGGATGTAGCGCGGCCCCTCAAGCGCCTCCGGACCGAGCCCTGCCCGGGAGAAGGCGTGCGCGAGCTCCTGCGCCCCACGCGCCGCTGTCCATTGAGGGCGGAACTGCGGCACGCGCGCGGCGAGCTTCTGGAAATCCACGCGGTAATCGCGCGCATCCGGTCCGCCCTGCCCGAACGCGACCCGACAGCCAGGCATCGCCTCTTGGACGATGGCCGCCAAGCGGCGCACTTGGTAGTTCTCGCCTGGGCTGCCGACATTGAACGCCTCGGCATGCACCGCCTCCTGGGGCGCCTCCAGTAGCGCGGCGTAGGCCTGGGCCAGATCCTGGACATGAATGAGCGGCCGCCACGGGCTGCCGTCGCTCAGGACGCGGATGGCCCCCGTCGTCACGGCCCAGGCCACGAGGTTGTTCAGCACCACGTCCAGACGCAGCCGGGGGGAGAGGCCGTAGACCGTGGCACTGCGCACCATCACCGGGCTGAACCGCTCATCAGCCAAGCGGAGCAGCGCCTCCTCGACCCTGGCCTTCGAGGTGGCGTAATGAGTCAGCGGGCGCAGCAGGGCGTCTTCCGTCACGGCCGTATCCCCGGCGGCGCCGTAGAGGCTGCACGAGGACGCAAACAGAAAGCGCCGAACCCCGGCGTCCCGCGCCAAGCCGGCCAGCCTGACGGCAGCCCGCTCATTGATGGCGTACGTGAGCTCGGGATGCAGCTCGCCCAGCGGATCGTTGGACAGCGCCGCCAAATGAATGACCGCCTCGATACCGGCGAGGTCGGCCGCGGTGACGTCCCGGATATCCCGCCGCGCCGAGGGCACGTTCGGCGGCGCCTCGCCAAAGGTGCAGTCTGCATAGTATGCGGTGTCGAGGCCGGAGACCGCGTGCCCGGCGTCGGCCAGCACGCGGGTCAGCACCGAGCCGATGTACCCCTGGTGGCCGGTGATCAGCACGCGCATGCGCTCAGCCCCAGCTCTTCCAAGGCGCCTGGCCGCTGTTCCAGAGCTGCTCGAGCAAGCGCAGATCGCGCGCCGTGTCCATGCACTGCCAAAATCCCTCGTGCCGGTACATCATGAGCTGGCCGTCCCTGGCCAAGGCTTCCAACGGTTCCCCTTCCAGGATGCAGCCGTCGTCGGCCGAGAGGTAGTCCAGGAAGCGGCGGTTGAAGATGAAAAACCCTCCGTTGATGAAGGCCTGCGAGGCCTGGGGCTTCTCGCTGAACTCCATGACCTGTTCGCGATCCGTCAGCAGCTCGCCGAACCGCGAGGGGGGGCGCACCCCGGTGACCGTGCCGATCTTGCCATGCCGCCGGTGAAACGCCGCCGCCTTGGCCAGATCGATGTCAGCCACCCCGTCCCCATACGTCAACATGAATTCCGGCTCATCGGCGAGGTAGCGCTCGATCCGCTTGATGCGCGCCCCGGTCATGGCCGTCGGCCCGGTCTCGGCGAGCGTCACCGTCCACCCGGCTTCCAAGTGATTGCCGTGATACTCCACGCCCTTCAGAGCGCCCAGCCGCACCGTGAAGTCGCTGCGCATCGCCTGGTAGTTAAGGAAATACTGCTTAAGCATGTCGCCCTTGTAGCCCAAGCACAGCAGGAAGTCCGTAAAGCCGTAGTGGGCATAGCGCTTCATGATGTGCCAGAGAATCGGCCGGCCGCCGACATCGATGAGGGGCTTGGGGCGCCACTCGGTCTCCTCCTGCAGCCGCGTGCCGCGGCCGCCGCACAGAATAACCACTTTCATCGCGCCGGCGCCGCCTGAGGGCGGGCTTCCTTCCGGGCAGCCGGCTTCCCCGGCACGTGATACTGCGTGAAAAATGTTTGGAGCTGGTCGCTCCAGATCTTGAAGTCGTACGCGCGAAGCTTGTCGAACGGGTTGGCGCCGGTCCGCAAAATCGGGGCTTCCGCAGCGTCGTCGTAGCGGATCACCATCGACCACCGGATCCGCTGCTGGGTGGGATACGTCTGATGGATGTTCAGGCAACGGAAAAACACGGCATCCCCCTCCTCCGTGTTGAAGTGCTTCAGCAGGCGTCCCTTCCACCATTGCTCCTCGGTCGTTTCATACCAGGAGCGGTTGCGCGGATCCTGGATCAGATGATGCGTCAGGGGGCCTAACTGATAGGTGCCTGGATAGATCTCGGCAGCCCCTGTCACCTCTCGGATAATGCCATGCAGCGGAATCTGGATCGTCCAGGAGTGTTCGGAGAGCATGTCCCCGAAATCCTGGTGCGGCCGCTCACGAAACAGCTCTTCCCACGGCAAGAACACCTGCAGCGAGCTGACACGCTCCACCGGGCAGGCCACCCCGATCGCTTTGAGGACTGCCAGCAGCTTCGGATGCGACGAGAGCCCTTGCACCAGCGGCAGGCGCCGCAGGGCCTGGAACAGGGCCGGCCGCAGGGCCGGCCGCGCCCGCAGCAGATTCGTCAGGCGGGTCTGCGTCTCCTCCTGGAAATCCCGGAACGTCCCTCGCTGCGCGCGGCCCAGCGCCTTTTGCTCCACGGCATCCAGGAGCCGGAGGACCTGATCCTGAACGGCCCGCAACTGCGCAGGCTCGATCAATTGTTTCATCATGAATAGCCCCTCGCGCTCGCACGGCGACCCGGCGAAGCGACTGAAGGACTCGAGCCGAGCGGGGCTGGCGGTGGACGTCCAAAACCTGCGCCCGGCGGCGCGTGTCAAGTCTGCGGCCATCGGCTATCTCTCCTCTTGGCTGGCAGGCGTTGGCGTTCCATCGTCCGGCGAGGCCGATGGGAAGACGGACCGGCGGCACCGGCGGCAGGCTTCGGGCTGCGCCGCGTCGGACGCATTGACCGCCGTTCGCAGCCGTGCGAACGTTTCGCTGGTCCAGATGGCGTGCAGGCTCGATTCGAACACGTTGCCCACGTGGAGGTTCAGCCCCTCGAAGTTGCAGCAGGGATGGACCGACCCGTCGTTGTTGATCGACACCCGCTGATACGGCTGCGGGCAGTCGCCTGGCTGCAGCAGGTCGGCGTTGGGCACGCGGAACTGCTGCTCCAGCTGCGCGTAGTTCGAATAGCCGAGCGCCGGATTGTAAAACGACTGGATGCAGATGAAGTCCACCCGGTCTTTCCAGTACGCTACGAACTCCTCCGCCTCGTCCTGGTTGACCTTGCTTTTCACAAAGGACACCCGGGTAATGGGGATCGCGCTGCCCTGCTCCCGTTTCAACCGTAAAAAGACTTCGATGTTCCTCATGACCTGCTGGAAGTTGCCCCCCGGGCGCACGATCTGGTAGGTCGCTTCCCGCATGGCATCCAGCGAAAAGTAGATCTTCGTGAGCCCGCTGTCGAGGAGCTCCTGCGCCCGCTTCTCGGTCAACATGGTCGCGTTGGTCAGGATGATCACGTCCACGACGCCGGTGGTGCGGGCATAGCGGATGTACTCGTGCAGGGTGCGGGTCGCCAGCGGCTCGTTGTTCACGTTCAGCGTAATCGAGCAGAGGCCGTGGGCGACCCCTTCATCGATGATCTCCTTGAACTTCTCGAAGCTCAGCGTCTTCCGCCGGTTCGCGACCGCATAGGGATGCTCGGCGGTAAATTCCCCCGGCTGGATCTGCAGCACGCATTGCGGGCACCGCAGATTGCAGCCGTAATACAACTCGAAATCGATGTGGATCGGGTAGTCCTGCACGAGCTTGAGCTCGCGGGCCTGCTCCCATTTCCTCCGGTAGGCGCGATACGGCTCGCCCAACACCTCGCCGAGCTTGGCGTCCGGGTCGGCCGTAAACGCGACCTGCTTCCATGCCGGCTTCGGGGCGGCGTCAGCCATGGCTGGCGAGCGTTCCCAGCCGGGCCGGCGGCGCAGCGAAGCCCACGACCCGCACGCTGACCCCGGCTGCCTGCAAGCGCTTCTTCGCCCGCGGATAGCTGTGCTCGGTAAACTGGAACAGGTTGGCGGCAGCCACCGCATCCGCTCTACCCTCGGTCACGCCGGAGACGAAATGCTCGAAGGTCCCGGCCCCGCCGCAGGCGATGACCGGGATGTCCACCGCCTCGACGACCGAGCGGATCAGCTCAAGATCATAGCCCTGCGCCATGCCGTCCCGGTCAATCGAGTTCAGCAAGATCTCCCCTGCGCCCAATGCCTCCGCCTCCCGGGCCCACTGGACCGGATCGATCCGCATCGGCGTGCGGCCGCCGTCGGCGCACACCTCATAGACGCCCTCGGCGCGGCGTTTCGCGTCGATGGACAGGACGATACACTGGCTCCCGAAGACGCCGGCGGCCTCGGCGATGAACGCGGGCCGGCGCAGGGCTTGCGTGTTGATCACGACCTTGTCCGCGCCGCGCCGCAGCCGCTGCGTGATATCTTCCAGGGTTCGGATCCGTCCGCCGAAGGCCAGCGGGACAAAGCAGTGTTCGGACACCGCGGAGAGGATGTCCAAAATGCCGGTGAGGCCCTTGATCTTGTGATCGTCGCGCCGCAAGTCGTACTGCTCATCACGGCTGATATCGAGATAGACGAGCTCATCCACCTGCCACTCGGTGTATCGCCGCACCTGATGGATCGGGTCCCCCAAGTTCTGGTGATAGGCAAACTGCTCGCTCCGGACGATCAGCCCGTTCTTCAGCAGGATGCACGGGATCAGCCGCGTCGTCAGCATGCAGCCGCCTCGGTCAACCGAACCTCGTACCGGACCCGCAGCCGGCCGCGAGCCGGCACGATCCATTCCTCGCCCGAATCAGCCGGCCGCTGGGCCAGCGCGCAGAACGTAATGGTCGCCCCGTCCCGCGCGCAAGCGCCGTTCAACGCGCCGGTGAACCCCACGCCCTGCGCGGTGCGGACGATATAGCCGGCGCTGGCAAACCGCACCCGGCCGGCGTCGAGGTCCTCGACTTGCACCATGCCGCCGTTGCCCCGGCCCCGGATGCCGTACGCCCCTCGCTGCGCGTAGAACAGGGTGGAGCCGGGGCGGAAGAAATCGGCGGCGTGGCCGCGCGGCGGCGCCTCAGGTGGCGCTAGACTGAAACTCGATACAGCTCGATCCATCGGGCCAGGCTCAACAATCCCCACAACACGCGGTCATAGGGCCGGGCGGTGTCGGTCGCGCGCGCCAGGAGGTCGCACGACGTCAGGTCGCGGAACAGCTCCCGCTTCGCGTCCAGCTGTTCGCCGAACGGCCTCCCGGCCGGTTCGCACATCCACCGGTGGAGCGGCACCGGCCGTCCCACCTTCTCCTGCCGCGCCAGCACCGACGGGTGGCAGAACGGCACCCGGGCCTCCACCGTGTAGCGCATGGAGGCGCGGTCTTCCATGTGGAGCAGCGGCAGCAGCTGGATGCGGCTCTCCACCTCCAGCATGAAGGCGCCCATCTCCGACGCCTCGCACGCGATGCCGCTGTACACGTCGCCCGCCAGCCGCTGCAGCCGCTGCGCGAAACGGTCGTCCCCGCCTGAGCGTCCGAAGGGATCCACGCGGCACAGCTTCCTAAAATAGCTGAGGGTCGGCGCTTCCCCGTCCTGCGGCACCAGGAAGCGCAGGTGGTCTTCCCAGCCAGCGAAAAACGACCGGGTGCGGCGGCTGCGCACGGGCGGTCCAGCCTAGCTTGTCGAACAGGATGGGCACGGCGTGCGGCACCGGAGCTAGCAGCCCGAGGAACTCGGTGACCGGAGCCAGGGTCAGGCCCCATCCGGACGCAGCCGCCCCGCCGCGCGCGGCCAGGCCGGAGCCGACGTTGAACGCGAGTGGGGCGAGGATCGGCGCCCAGCCCAGCACGGTGAGCGGCCAGACAATGCCGGCCAGGGGCAGGACCGCGTCCCGCCAGTGCCGCCGCTGCGCCGCCATGAGCAGCATCGGCGCGTAAAAAACCGCTAGGCAGAGGGCCAGCATGGCGCCGGGCTGCGCCCAGAGCGAGCGTGCGGGCAGGGGTTGCGGCCTCATGACAGCACCGCGCTGGGTGCGGGCGCATCCCAGAGGTTGCCCTTCACCCACCGGCCCTCGGCGTCCTTGCACCAGACCCGGGGGTCGCGGAACGTGTCCGCGACGCGGT
>JAHFGU010000140.1 GCA_023247285.1 Candidatus Omnitrophota bacterium | reverse complement strand
TTAGCCTGTCGCGAGCGGTGCGATCGTCGTCACCCTGCTGCTGCATCGCGATCCCGCCGCCGATCGCCGGCACGACGGCACCCAGCAGAGAGGTCTGTCCGCCCGGAGGGCCTCCGGGTCCAGGCCCTGGCCCGCCGCCCGGCCCAGGCCCGCCACCCGCAGCGGCGGCAACAGGCAGCATGGATGATCCGGAGGCTGGCCGATCCGCCACGCGGTCACCGTGATCGTTCATCTTGAACCGGTCATCCTTCGCCTGCCGCTGGAGATCTTCTTTCTGCTGCTGGGCGAGCAGCTCGGCCAACCGCTGTTGCGTCCATTCCCCCGCCTGCTGCTCATCTAAGCCTGCAGGCCGGCTGCCCATCTTGGCGAGCAGCGCCAACGCCGCCTGTTCGCTTTCGTCGGCACTTTGACCTTGCCGCAGGAAGGTGGACATGGCTGACACGAAGGCGCCTGGATCTTGGCCAAGCTGCTTGGCGCGGGCGGCGAGCACCTGAGGACGCAAGATCTCCGCAATGATTGTGGCGATAGCCTCATCCGCCGTCTGCCCGGCGATACGCTGTGTGACCTGGCTGGTCAGCGCGTCCAGCGCCTGCGCGGCTGAGCCGGACGCATCAATCGCGCCGACGGATTGCTGGAAGTCCGCGGCGAGGACCGCCTTGGCGATCTGGTCGGCCGCTTGCCTGCTCAGACCCGCACCGGCGTTGGCTTGCATCATGGCCAGGAACTGCGGTGTTCTCTTGAACAGCTCGGCGAGCTTCGGATCCGCCGCGGCTTTCGGCGCGGTCAGCCGGGCAATCAGCGCCGCGTACGCGTGGGGGTTCACGCCGCCAAGCTGCGCCCGCTCAGTCAGCAGCTTCTCGACGATGCGCCGGCCGAGTTTCTCGCGCCAGGCCTCCGGCAGCTTGCCGGCCAGGAAGGCCTCCAGTTCCTTCACCGCCGCGTCCAGATCCGCGTGCTGAGCGAGTTCGACCCACCGCGCGCCGGAGAGCCCCAGTTGGCTCAAGTTGATTTGGCCGGCGCCTTCGCGGGTCGCATCGAGCACCACCTCGGAATGGCGCATCATCGCCGCGGCGAACTGCCGGTGCCGGCGCTCGGCATCCGGCTCCGACCCGACTTCTTTCAGGATGCGCTGCGCGAAGTCGTCGCTCTCCTTCGGGCTCTTCCCCACCGCCAAGCTTTGCTGCACCAGCCACGCGTAGGCCTGGTCCAGCTTGAGCGCTCCCGCGCGCTGGGAAAGGAGCGTGGCGGTCAACGCCTCAGTCACCGCGTCTGCCGAGTGATGGTTCGCGACCGTCTCCGCCGCTACGCGCTTGGCGGTTTCCAGCAAGATGGCGAGCTGAGCGGTCCCGGGATCGATCTGTGTCGTCTGCAGGCGGTCCTGCAACGCGCGATTCGCCTGAAGCGCTAGTTGCTCGGCGTCCTTCAACGTGAGTCCTGCGCCGCCCTGCGCCGCCGATGCCATGAGGCGCTCGATCAGCCGCTGATGCGCGGAGGGATTGGCGATACCGGCCAACGCGGCGCGCTCGACGATGAGCTTCTCGACCGCGCGCTGGATGAGCGACTCGCGCTCCGCTTCCGGCAACGCCGCGGCCAGCCGTGCCCGCAGCTCGTCGGCGGCGCGGGTCAGATCCGCATGGCGCAGATACGCCACCCATTGATCAGGCGACAACCCGGCTTGGTGCGTCAGATTCACGGCTGCTCCGCCCTGCGGGTCCGTGATCTCCACGGGCCGAGCAAAGTACTGCAGCAGCTGTTGTGCTGTCTTAATTTCCCCCCGGGCGCCGAAGAGCGCATACGATTCCTGCGCCATGTCGAAGCCGGTCGCGGCATGCATCCACGTGTTGAACCGGTCGCCGAGGCTCATCACCCCTTGCTGGCTGCTTTCGATCAGGTTGACCGTGTCGGTGAGCCAGGAGAACTGGTGCGCGGCGGCGGTCATCGCGTCCATGATCTCTTGCGGGGTGGCATGCTCATTGTGTTTGAGCAGCTCCTCCACCGCATGCTCCATGCGAAGGGCGGCCGTGTGGTCCACGTGTTGCCCAAGCTGCTGGAGGTTATGGAGCGCCACATCGCCGGCATGGCTCTGATCGCTCTGCATCGCGTCATGCACCTGGTCCAGCATCTGCTGTTCCTGTGCCGTAATGGCGAAATGCGTCCAGGACTCCGGCAAGGCGTGCGTAGCGCCTAAGTGGATGGCGGCATCGGCGCCGGCGAAGGCGCCGACCACACCTTGAATCTCCGGGGTCACGGTCCACATGGACCGCGTGCTGGCCGCAAGCGTGCTCCACGTCTCTCGCTTCGCAAATATCCGGAAGGCCCGCAGCCATTCGATCGCCGCTTCGCCGGCAGGACGCTGCATGGACGGCAGCCCGCGCGGATCCCCGGTCAGCGCGCGCAGTTGTCTGGCCAACCGCGCGACCTCGATATCGCTGGCGCGCTCCAACGTGCCGTCGCGGAGCACATCGCCGGCGTTCAGGAGCGCTGCCAGTTTCGCGGCTTTCACGTGCCGTGCCGCGCCGTCGAGCAATTGCAGCGCGCCGATGTCTTCTTCAATGGTGGACGCCCACAGCGTTTTCGGATCGAATTTGGCCTCGCGATCCTTCGCGCTGACCAATCCATAGTGCTGCGCGCGCTGCGACAACACATCCTCTTTCAGCATCTTGACGACATTGAGACCGAGCGACGTCAGGAAGGGAGACACGATGGCCATCACGGTGAACTTGAATTCCAGGGGGGAGTGGCCTAACCAGGAGATGGCAAGGCCGGTGCCGCCATCCATGACGCTCACGAACGGCAAGGACAGCCCATGGGAGAGAACCAGGAGGGCCATCCCGACGGTAAAGACGCGGACCAGCGGGCCGAGTGTGCTCTGCCACGCGGATGGCGGGGCCCGGCCATCCGGTACTGCCCCAACTTGCTGCGCGGTCTTGCGCGCCTGGTGAGCTTTCAGGAGGAGGCTGACCACCCGCAACGCCAAGATCAAAGGCAGCACCGAAGAGTTCAGGATATCGGCCGGCAGCAATCCCCCACTGGTCAGATACCCGGTAGCCGGAGCAAACAGGGCCCACATCAGCCCGGTGCCGCCGCCGCTCACCAGCGCCATCACGGAGCGCTTCCGCAGCAATTGTGTGGTGCCGCGCAGGAACACGTTGCCCTGCCAGAGCATGAGGAGCATCGGGGTCAGCACGGGAATCCGCCAGGCTGCGTTGGCTGTGACCGCCTTGGCGCGCGCCCAGCGGGTGTTCTGGTAGGCTAACGCCTCCAAGGCCGGCGCCAGGCGGCCTTCAGGCGATAACCGCGCGATGACGGCCTGGGCGTACTCCGCACGCTTGGCAAAATCCTGCCGAACAGCCGCGGGATCGGTCGGCGCATTCCGGGTCCAATACTCTCGGCTGAAGGCGCCGGTATAGTACTGGAAGAAGAAGGAGTTAAAAATGCCCACCAGCTCGCGCGGCTTCTCGACCGCCCAATGCCAGACCTGCAATCCCAGCCGCCCAAGCGCCCCCGCGCCCTGCAGCCGCTGCTGAAATGCCTGCTGCTCATGGCGCTTATGCTCGGTCTGTCGAAGTGCTGCGGCTGAGCGGTCGCGCGCTTCCGACTCGGCGGCCAGCTCCACGATGAGCCGCTTTAGCGCTTGCGGCTTCAGGCCTTTTGCTTTGATCTTCCCCAGCGCGGCCTCATCCAGCTTGATCTCATCGCGCAGGAAGTTCATCAGCTCATCTTCGCTCGCCAACCACCCGACCCCGGTGGTCCGCAAGCCAAACGCGCGCAGCGCCGGCCGATACACGAGTTGCTCAAGCAGCTGACGGGCGATCTCCGCGACGACGACGCTCGCCAGGATCGCCACGATGGCCACGCCCGCGGTGGTGGCCGTGCTCAGGAACGGCACGACGGTGAGCGCGTGGCTGAGCACAGGCACCGTACCAAGCCATTGCATCGCCATCGTCACCCAGGTCGCTACCAGCCCGGTATGGAGGTACGACCAGAGTGCCGTGGCCGCCGGGACAGCGATGAACGCCAGCCGGCCTACTCGCTCCACCATGCGCATCCGTCCGGACACAAGCGTCAACGTCTGTGATCGCTGGGCGGTGGCAGTGGTCGCCGGCTCGCGCTGCGCCCATGGCCAGCGCAGCGCGATCGTTCCGGACTGCGCGGCAGCCACGAATGCGGTCCCAATCACAAACGGCACCGTAATCCACGGCAGCACCGCGGACAGCGTGGCCAACGTGCTGACGCTGCCGACGGTCGCCAGCCACGCCGCCGCGCCGCTCGCCGCGCCAGCGCCAACCGAGGGTGCCGCCGCGCCTGCCGCGAAGGTCGAGGCCACGCTGAGAAATCCCTTGCCCACAATCAGCACCGCCGCCCAGACGGTGAACTTCAAGTGGAACGACCGGTTCAGCAGCACGCTAATCTGCTGAGCTACCGAGGCCGCTTGCGGCAACGGGGTTTCCGGCTGCGACCGGCGAGCCTGGGCCGCCTCGTCAATCTTTCGCCTGGCTGCTTTCTCGAAAGATGTTGCCGCGACAGGAGCA
>JAHFGU010000139.1 GCA_023247285.1 Candidatus Omnitrophota bacterium | reverse complement strand
TGAAGGTGCCGGTGGAGTGGCTGAAGGAATTTGTGGCGGTGCGGCTGGCGCCGGAGGCGCTGGCGGAGCGGCTGACGATGGCCGGGCTCGAGGTGACCGGGGTGGCACAGGCCGGCGGCGGAGCGGTGCTGGAGCTCGAGGTCACGCCGAACAGGGCGGACTGCCTGTCGATCCTCGGTGTCGCGCGCGAGGCCGCGGCCGTCACCGGACAGCGCTTGAAGGTGCCGAAACAGGAGACAGGAAACAGGAGGCAGGCGCAGCAGTCCCAGACGCGTCTCGAGATTGCGATTGAGGATCGTGAGGGCTGTGCGCGCTACATCGGACGGCTGCTGGAGGGGGTGCGCATTGGGCCCTCGCCGGCGTGGATGCAGCGGCGGCTGATCGCCTGCGGCGCGCGGCCGATCAACAACGTAGTCGACATTACGAATTATGTGCTGCTGGAGCTGGGCCAGCCGCTGCACGCGTTCGATGCGCAGCGCCTCGCCGGCGGCAGGCTGGTGGTGCGACGGGCGCGCGAGAGCGAGCCGATCACGACGCTGGATGGCGTCGCGCGGAAGCTCCCCGCGTCCGCCCTGGTGATCGCGGATGCGCGGCAGCCGGTGGCCGTGGCCGGGGTGATGGGCGGCACCCACAGCGAAGTGACCGCCGCGACCACGCAGGTGTTGCTCGAGAGCGCGCTCTTTGATCCGCTGACGGTGCGGCGCACCGCGAGGAGCCTGGGACTCGCCAGCGAGTCGTCCTATCGGTTCGAGCGCGGCGTGGATCCGGCCGGGGTAGAGCGCGCCTCTGCGCGCGCCGCCGCGCTGATCCGCGAGCTCGCCGGCGGCCGCGAGGTCGCCGCGCTCGATGTCGGCCGCAAGCCGGGCGCGCGCGCTGCCATCAGTCTGAGCTGCGACCGGGCCAGCCGCTGGCTCGGCGTGCGCGTGGCCCCGGCATCTGCGCGCACGACGCTGGCTCGGCTCTCGTGCCGCGCGGCCTCCAGCGGGGAGTCGCAGTCGCTGCGCGTCACCCCGCCGTCCTTCCGTCTGGATCTTGCACAGGAGGTTGATCTCTACGAAGAACTGGCCCGCATGATGGGCTACGACCGCATTTCCGCTCGTGCGCCGGTTGGCGTGCTCCGCCAGGGCGATGAGGGGTCCGCGGCGTTTTGGCGGACGCAATCCTTGCGATGCTTATGCGCGAGCCTGGGGCTGATGGAAGCGGTGACGTGGTCGCTGATCTCCGAGGCCGAGGCCAGCCGGTGCGGCATCGCGCCGCGGCAGACCGCCAAGCTCGCCAATCCGCTCAGCCAGGATCATGCCGTGATCCGGCCGTCCTTGCTGCCCGGGTTGCTCCAGGCGGTCCGTCGGAATCTCACGCAAGGCGCCAGCAGCGTCCGTGTGTTTGAGGTCGGGAACGTGATCCCGCCCGATGCGGTGCGTGAGCGCCGAGCACTCGGGCTCGCGCTGACAGGGCACTGGGCGCGGGATTGGCACGCGACGCAATCCGACGGTTTCTTCCGGCTGAAAGGGCTCATCGAGGCGCTCACGGGCCAGTTGTGCGACGGCGAAACGACGCTGTCGGCTGAACCGACGCCGTGGGGCGAACCGGGGCAGACGGCGGTGGTGCGCGTGGCCAACTGCGACGTCGGCCAGATCGGCCAGGTTGCGCAGACGCTGGCGCAGGCCCTGGATATCGAGCAGCCGGTGTGGTTCGCCGAGCTGTCCGTCGAGGACTTGGCGGCGGTAAGACGCCAGGCGCGCCACATGATCGCGCCGCCGACGGTGCCGCCGGTCAAGCGCGACCTCTCCTTCATCGTCGACCGCTCCAGGCCATTCGACACCCTCGCCCGCCTCATCCGGGAAGCCGGCGCGCCGCTGGCTGAACAGGTCGAGCTCATCGATCAATATGCGGGGCCGCAGATTCCCGCCGGCCAATCCAGCCTCACGTTCTCAATCGCCTACCGCGACCCGGTCCGCACGCTGACGGCAGCCGAGGTGGATGCGGTTCATCGGCGCATTGGGCAGGCGCTGATGCAGCGCGCCGGTGCTGCGCTGCGCTGACAGCGTCGAGAACCCCGTGTTATAATGCCCGCCCCGCACCACGCACAGGAGGACTGATGCACGAAGGGTTCACCGTCTGGTTCACCGGGCTCTCCGGCGCCGGCAAGTCCACGCTGGCGAACCTGTTGGCCGCCGAGCTGCGGCGGCGCGGGCTGCGCGTGGAGATCCTCGACGGCGACGAGGTGCGCACGAACCTGAGCAAGGGACTCGGGTTCAGTAAAGAAGACCGCGACACCAACATCAAGCGGATCGGCTATGTCTGCAAGCTGCTGTCCCGCAACGGGGTGGTGGCGATCAGCGCAGCCATCTCGCCCTACCGCGAGGTGCGCGACCATAACCGGCGCGAGATCGGCAACTTCGTGGAGGTGTATGTGCAGTGCTCCATCGAGGCGCTGACGCGCCGCGACGTGAAGGGGCTCTACAAGAAGGCGCTGGCCGGCGAGATCCAGAACTTCACCGGCGTGTCCGATCCGTACGAGCCGCCGCCGCACCCGGAGCTGACGGTGGACTCGGAGCGCCAGAGCGTCGAGGAGAGCCTGCGCGCGATCCTCGGATTCCTGGAGCAGTCCGGGCGAATCCCGGCGGCAGAGGCGAAGCTGCCGCGCTGAGCAGCCATGGCCGCCACGCGCAGTCCCCAAGAGATCGCGGCGCTGAACGCGCGATTCGAGCGCGCCGATCCCATCGAGATCATCCGATGGGCGGTGGAGACGTTTCAGCCCGACGTCGCGCTGACGTCGTCGTTCGGCGCCGATAGCGCAGCCCTGATCCACATGGCGCTGCAAGCCGACCCCCAGATCAGCATCCGCACGGTTGACACCGGGTTTCTCTTTCCCGAAACACTCGCCTTCACGGAGGCGCTGCGGCGCCGCTGGAAGCTGAACCTGCAGGTCTTCCGCACGCGGCTGCCCGAGGCAGATATCGAGCGGCTCAAGCGACAGCACGCAACGCAACCCGTCGATGAGCGGTACTGCTGCGGCGAGTATAAGCGCGAGGCGACGGAGCGCGCGCTATCCGGACTGCGCTGCTGGATCACCGGCCTCATGCGAGTCGAGGCCGTGACGCGGCGGGACACCCCGATCATCCAGCAGCTGGCCACCGGCATGACCAAGGTCTGCCCGATCGCCGCCTGGACGCCGAAGCAGATCGACGCGTACATGCGCACGCATGGCGTGCCCTATCATCCCTTGTGGGCGCAGGGGTATCCTTCCATCGGCTGCGCGCTCCACACGCAGAAGCCGATCGACCCCAACGATCCGCGCTCCGGCCGCTGGGCCGGGCAAGGCAAGACCGAGTGCGGCATCCACGATATCGGCAAGCCGGGAATGCGGGGACAGCCGCCGAATTCCCAGCCAACGTGACGACGGAATTCGGCGGCTGTCCCCGAAGTGCTTGCATCTCGCCGGTGCTAGTGCTAGGCTGAGGGTAGCCCTGCGTTGTGCGTGAGGCTCTTGTCACGTGAGCCAACACCACGCCTGAGGGAACCTGGCTTCCGCTGGGGCCGGCTGCCTGTGGATGACGGCGGCGAACCCCCCTTCGGAGAGGGTACCCACCTGCAGTTTGGGTTCAGCGTGGACCGAGCCCACGGCAGTCGCGGGGCTCTTTTTATCCTCAACCACCCCTGCCATGGATTTGTTTGAGCCTCCGCAGAACGCCCGGCCGGCGGCCATCGCGGCCCCGGCGCCGCTCGCCGCGCGGATGCGGCCGCGGTCGCTCGACGAGTTCGTCGGCCAATCCCACCTGGTCGGTTCGGGCAAACTGCTGCGCCGGGCGATCGAAGCCGACCGGCTGACCTCGGTCATCCTCTACGGACCGCCGGGGACCGGCAAGACCGCGCTTGCGCACATCATCGCCCAGGCGACCCAGGCGCAGTTCGAGCCGGTCAACGCCACGGCCTCCGGCGTCGACGAATTACGCAAAGCGCTGGCGCGCGCCAAGGACTTGGCCAGGCTGGACGGCCGGCGCACGATGCTCTTCATCGACGAGCTGCACCGGTTCAACAAGGCGCAGCAAGACGTGCTCATGCCGGACGTGGAGCAGGGCAACCCGATCCTGATCGGCGCCACGACGCTCAACCCGTTCTTCTCCATCGTGCCGGCATTGGTGTCGCGGTCGCTGGTCTGCGAGTTCAAGCCGCTGGGGCGCGAGGATCTGCTGGCGCTGCTGCGCCGCGCGCTCGCCGACCGCGCACGCGGACTCGGCGCGCTCTCGCTGCGGGCCGACGACGCAGCGCTCGAGCACCTCGCGACTGTCAGCGACGGGGATGCCCGACGCGCGCTGAACGCGCTCGAAGTGGCCGCGCTCACGACGCCGAAAGGCTCCGATGGAGCAGTCCACATCACCCTGGCGGCGGCCGAGGAGTCGATCCAGAAGAAGGCGGTGGTGTATGACCGGCAGGGCGACGCGCACTACGACACGATCTCCGCGTTCATCAAATCCATGCGCGGCTCGGACCCGGATGCCACGCTCTACTGGCTGGCCAAGATGCTCTACGCGGGCGAG
>JAHFGU010000033.1 GCA_023247285.1 Candidatus Omnitrophota bacterium | reverse complement strand
TCAGCATCAGCCCGGCCACATCCGGTGTCAGCTTGTGCCGCAGCTCGCTGAGGTCAATGAGCCCGTTCGGGCCGGACCGCAGCTGCACGACGCGGAACCCGGAGAGCGCAGCCGAGGCCGGGTTAGTCCCGTGGGCGGAGTCCGGGATCAAAATCGTCGATCTCGCCTGCCGCTTGCGCTGATGGTAGGCGGCGATGATCTTCAACCCGGCGAGCTCGCCCTGCGCGCCGGCGGCCGGCTGGAGCGTGAACGCGGCCATGCCGGTGATCGCGCACAGGAGCTGCTCGAGCTCATGCAGGAGGGCGAGCATCCCCTGGACCTGTTCGGCCGGCTGCAGCGGGTGCAGCCACGCGAAGCCCGGCAGGGCGGCGATCCGCTCGTTGAGTTTCGGGTTGTACTTCATCGTGCACGAGCCCAGCGGGTAGAAGTGCGTGTCGACGGAGAAGTTGAGCTGCGAGAGCCGCGTGTAGTGCCGGACCACGTCGAATTCGGACACCTCAGGCCAGGCGGGGGCAGCCGCGCGCAGGTGATCTGCCGGCGGCGCGTCCGCAGCGCGGACCGGCACATCGCTGGACGGAAACTGATAGCCGCGGCGGCCCGCGACGGACTGCTCAAAGATCAGGGTCTCGGCCATCATCCCCCCACCTGCTGCGGGCCCGCGACACGCGGGCCCAGGCCGGCGGCGAGTACCAGCTCCGTGAAGCCGGCCTCGGCGGTGCCGAGCCGTCTCAACTGTGGTCGCAACATCAGCTTCATCACTGAGGCACCGCTAGCAGCGGGTGGGGGGATCATATCTGCACCCGCTTGAGCGTATCGACAGCCCGGTCGATCGCCGCCTTGGCATGGAGCTCGGTGACGCACCAGACCGCGGCCTGCGGCCACTGCGGGTACCAGCCCGCCAGGGGCGCGCCGCCGATGATGCCGGCTTCGCCGAGGGTTTGCGCCACACGCCCCATGTTGACAGCCGGGTCATACGCCAGCGTGAACTCATTGAAGAAGGGCTGATCAAACATCGGCGAGATCCACGGCACCTCGCGAAGGCGATCGAGCGCGTACCGGGCTTTGTCCGCGTTGAGCCGCGCCATCTCCTGCAGCCCCTTCGGCCCAAGCAGGCTCATGAACACCGTCGCGCGCAGCGCCAGCCAGCCTTCGTTCGTGCAGATGTTCGAGGTGGCCCGCTCGCGCCGGATGTGCTGTTCCCGCGTCTGGAGCGTGAGCGTGAACCCGCGCCGTCCCACGTGGTCCACGGTGCAGCCGGCCAGCCGGCCTGGCACGCGCCGCAGCAAAGCCCCGGTGGTCGCGAAGAGCCCCAGGCCCGGCCCGCCGTACGCCGGCGGGCTGCCGAGGCACCGGCCTTCCGCCACCGCGATGTCGGCGCCGTACGCGCCCGGCGGCTGCAGCAGGCCCAGGCTGATCGGATAGACCGAGGCCGCAAACAAGGCGCCGACCCGGTGCGCCATCTCACCGGCCTGCGTCATCGGCTCGAGGCAGCCGAAGACATTCGGCTGCTGCAGGAGGACACACGCCACATCATCTTTCAGCGCCTTGCCCAGCGCCTCCAAGTCCGTGACCCCGTTCACCGACGGGATGATCTGCAGCGTCGCCGGCGCTCCGATCAGGTACGAGGCGAGCACCTGGCGGACATGCGGGTGGACCGCTTCGGAGACCACGATCCTCCCGCGCTCGGTCGCCCGCAGCGCGAGCATCGCCGCCTCGGCCGCGCTGGAGGCGCCATCGTAGAGCGAGGCGTTGGCGATCTCCATGCCCAAGAGTTCGCAGACCATCGTCTGAAATTCATAGATCGCTTGGAGCGTGCCCTGGCTCGCTTCCGCCTGATACGGGGTGTACGGCGTCAGCCATTCGCCGCGCGCGGCGATCGCGTCCACCACGGTCGGCACCGCGTGCGCGTAGACGCCTGCGCCGAGGAACGAGACGACGTCTTTCAGCGAACGGTTGCGGGATGCCAACCCTTCGCCCAGCTCGATCACCTGCGCTTCGGCCAACCCGGCCGGCACATCCAGCGATCGCTGGCGCAGCTCAGCGGGCACCGTACTCACCAGCTCATCGACCGAGCCCACGCCGATCGCGTGGAGCATCTCCTGAATCTGGGCCTCGGTGTGCGGGGTGTAGTCCATGGTCAATGGGCTTCCGCGGCGATCTGCTTGGCATACGCGTCCGCCGGCATCAGATTCGCCAGCTCCTCCGGCGAGTCCGGCGCGATCGCGAACAGCCAGCCGTCAGCGTAGCAATCCTGGTTGACCACCTGCGGCGACGCGGCCACGCGCTCGTTGACGCGGGTCACCGTTCCGGACACGGGCGCGTAGATGTCGAACGCGGCCTTCACCGACTCGATGACCGCCGCCGGCTCGCCCTGGCGCAGCGCCTTGCCGATCTTCGGCGGCTCGATAAACACGATGTCGCGCAGCTCTTCTTGCGCGTGGGCCGTGATCCCGACGACGATCTCGCCGCTCGGCTCGCGCCTGGCCCATTCGTGCGTCTTTGTGTACAGCAGATCCACAGGCACCTGCATCCTCAGGTGGTCTCCGTCGAGGCCGCGGCAGGCCCCCGCACCAACGAGGGTGGCCCGGAGGCAGACAGCGCCGCAGGCGGGGTGGCATGCGGTTTCCAGAATGGCAGCTTCACCACGGTGGCGTCGTAGCGCTGGCTCCTCACGGTCAGCGTCAATCGCGTGCCCGGCGCGGCGGCCGCAGGCTCCACATAGCCCATGCCGAGCGGCTTGCCGAGGATCGGGCTGAAGGTGCCGCTGGTGATCGCGCCGACCACGCGGCCCTCGCGCGCAAGCTCAGCGCCGTTCCGCGGCACAGGCCCTTGGGCCAGCTCTATGCCGGCGAACCGGCGGCGCAGACCCTCGGCCTTCTGCCGCACCAGCGCCTCTTTGCCGATGAACGCCGGCTTCGCCCAGACCACCGTCCAGTCGACCCCAGCCTCCAGCGGTGTCGTCGCCGCGTCCATGTCCGTCCCATAGAGCCGCAACCCGGCCTCGATGCGCAGCGTGTCACGCGCGCCCAGTCCCACGGGCAACGCGCCCATGGGCTTGCCGGTGGCGATCAGCAGATCCCAGACCCGCTGCGCGTGCCGATCAGGCAGAAACAGCTCGAACCCGTCGCCGCCCGTGTAGCCGGTGCGCGCGAGGCACGCGTCAGGTCCCATCGTCCGGATCGGCGCGATGCCGAACCGACCCAGGCTCGTGACCCGGGCATCCAGCGCCTGCTCGAGCGTCCGGCAGGCTAGCGGACCTTGCACCGCGATCATCGAGCGTCCCTCGCTGATGTCGGTGACCGTCGCCTGTCCCTGCCGGTGTTCGGAGAGCCACGCCACATCGCTCGCGCGGTTGGCGCAGTTGACGATGACCAGGAACTCCTCCTCGCCGAGGCGGTACACGATCAGATCATCGAGGATGCCGCCGGCCTCATTGAGCATGAGCGTGTAGCACGCGCGGCCCACACCGGTCTGGCTCAGGTCGCTGACGAGCACGTCATTCAGGTTGGCCGCCGCATCCGGCCCGGTGACCAGCACCTGTCCCATGTGCGAGATGTCAAAGAAGCCGAAGGTCTGCCGGACCGCCTTGTGCTCGTCCAGGATGCTCGTGTAGTAGAGCGGCATGTCCCATCCGTGGAAATCCGTCATCTTGGCGCCCAGCTGCCGGTGCCGCCCATGCAGCGCGGTGCGCCGTCGTGGCGCCGTCCGTTCTGGGAGGTTCTGTTCCATCGTCATGGGCGCGTGCCGGCGGTTCGTTGCACGTCTGCAGTTTTCAAAATCTCGGGCACGAGGTCTTCCCAGCCCAGCGCGTACAGGTGGATGCCATCGGCGGTGTTGCGAACCGCGCGGATGAGCTCGGCGGTGACCGCCACGCACTCCGCGCGCTTGTCGGTCGCGCGCTCGAACCGCGCGATGAGCTCCTCCGGCACCTGGATGCCCCACACGTGCTCGTTCATATACCGCGCCATCTTCGCGGACTTGACCAAGAGGATGCCGGCGAGCACCGGCTTGCCGAAGGGCTTGGCCCGCTCCATGAACGCGCGCAGCTTGGCGGCGTCGAACACCGCCTGCGTCTGGAAGAACTGCGCGCCGCCGTCGATCTTCGCCTTGAGCTTCTGGGCCTCGACCTCAAGGTCTTTGGCCCCGGGGTCCGCCGCAGCACCGATGCACAACCGCGGGGTTCCGACGAGCGGCTTGCCGGCCATGTCGTGTCCCTCGGCCAAGCCCTTGGCCGTCTGCATCAGCGCCGCGGAATTGATGTCGAAAACCGGCTTGGCTTCCGGGTGGTCGCCGGCCTTCGGATCATCGCCGGTCAGCAACAGCACGTTGCGGATGCCGAGGATCGCCGCGCCCAGCAAATCGGCCTGGAGGGCCAGCCGGTTCCGGTCGCGGCATGTGAGCTGGAGAATGGGATCGATGCCTGCGTCGAGCACGGCCTTGGCCACCGCCACGGGGCTGGCGCGCATGATGGCCCCGGAGCCGTCCGTCACGTTGATCGCATCGACCAGGCCGCGCACCCGCTCCACCGCGCCCAAGATCTCGGCGAGGTCCGTCCCCTTCGGCGGGTTGACCTCCATCGTGACGAGAAACGATCGCTGACCTAGCTGAGCCTCAAACCGTTCGGCATCGGGAATCGAGTTCATGCGACAATCAAGACTCCGGGTTTAAGGCCAGGTGGGCGAACAAGGTTTGGCCGATGTGAACGGTGGATCCCGGAACGCCTTCCATGTCCTCGAAGAGCCCTGATCCTGCAGCGGCCCATTCCGCTTCCGGCGCTTCAAACAACAGGAAATAGAGGGCCCCCGTCGCATCGTTGCCCAGCATGAGCGCTTCCTCAATCAGCGACCAGCCTTCAGGCGTGGTGAACCGCAACCGGCCGGCCATCCCTTTGAAAACCCCGCGCTCCACGGGACGGATGGCCCAGGCCTGGGACGCTCGAGCCTGCAGACGGGACATCATCGCGGCTGCATACGCAGAGGGCCTGGCATCCCGCATCACGTTAACGGTCAATCCCGTCTTGAACCGACCTTCACGTTCAATCGACTCTTTCGTAATGAACACGGCTCGCGTGCCCTCGCGCGTCTCTGCCTTCACGAACCAACCGTCTGGAACAAGGAATGTCGCCTGTATGCTGTCGAAGACCCTCCAAGAAAATCCCGGCGGGGCGGCGGGGGGCTCGCTCAGGGCTTCATTAGGAGCCTCCGTCGCCGCGCGCGCCACGGGAATCAGCCCTGCCAGGGCCAAGAGCAGCAAAAGCGCAACGGTCCGGCGGCGCCTCATGGACCCGCGTGCTGGAGGCGAAACGCTTCAACGGTGTTCTGCATGACCATCATGACGGTGACCGGGCCCACACCGCCGGGCACCGGCGTGATAAAGCCGGCGCGCGCCGCCGCCTTCTCGAACTCCACATCGCCCACGACCCGGCCGCCGACGAGGTTGATCCCGACATCGATGACGATAGCCCCCGGCTTGATCCACGCGCCCTTGATGAACCGCGGCTTGCCGACCGCCACGACCAACACGTCAGCGCGGCGGACATGGTCCTCCAGCCGCCCGGCCTTGTCGGTGCCGACATGGCAGACGGTCGTGGTGGCCAACCGGTCCAGCAGCAGCATGCTCACCGGCCTGCCGACGATCTCGCTGTGCCCCACGACCACCGCTTCTTTGCCCTCGAGCGCCGCGCCGGTTTCCTCGATGAGGCGCATCACCGCCAGCGCCGTGCATGAGCCGATGCGCGCCTTCGCGAAAAACCTCCGCGCCGAGTTCTGCGGGTGGATCCCTTCGATATCCTTGTGCGGGTCGATCAGCGCCGACACCCGCTGGGGATCGATCTGCGGCGGCATGGGCTGGTGCACGAAGATGCCGTGCACGGACGGGTCCGCGTTCCATCGCTGAATGATCGCCTCCACCTGCTCCATGGTGGCCGACGCCGGGGCGACCTCGTCCCGAGTCTGGATGCCCAGCGCCCGCGCCTGCTCGACTTGCGCGCGCCGGTACACGTCCGAGGCGCCGCCGGCAAACGCCAGGATGGCGAGCGTGGGCTTCACGGAGGCCCTCCGCAGCTCATCGGCCAGCCGTCGGCGGATGCCCTCCGCCACCGCGCGCCCGTCCAGCACCCGCGCGGGCATGCCTGTCTCAACGGCCATCCCGGCGGAGCGCGATGGCCACCCGACGGCGCATGCGGCGCGCGTATGCAGGATCATCGAGCCACGCCAGGTTGGTGTCGATGAAGCCGCGCGCCGCGGTGCCGGCCGCGCGCGCCAGCGCCTGCGCGCAGATCAGGTCGGAGCGGAACCTGGGCGGGATCGCTCTCCGCAATTTCTCGCAGACGCGCCCCACCCGGCAGGCATGGGCCAACACCTCGTAGGGAATCTCCGTGGCGGCTTTGAGTGAGCGGGCAAACGCTGCTCGGTGGCCGGCGCGGCTGGCGCGCACAACCTGGGCGAACGCCTCCGCGTCGGCGCGGCAGAGCCGGAGGCACGCCCGTCGGAGCACCTGCAAGCGCCGTCGAGGAGCGGTGGTGGCCGCCAGCTTTTCAGCCAGCGCAGCCGATAAGGCCGCACTCAACGCGGCTGCGCTGCCCCCGCCCCACCAGGAGCCGCGGCGCGCGATGTGGTCTAACACGTCCTCGATGGACCCGTGCAACCTGAAGCCTCAGAAGATGATCGATGGGAGAAGGTTTATTATATGTGAAATTTTTCACAGATTCAACGCGCCGCCGGCGGCGGTTACGTCGTTTCGAATGCGCCGCGGACGAGCTCGACGCGCGGCGCGCCTGCGGCCTCCCAGACCACGGCCACGACATCAAAGCGCGTTTGCTCAGGCAGCTCCGGCAGCTCGGCGAGGAACCATTGGGCTGCGCGAATGAGCCGACGCTGCTTCGGCCAACGGATCGTCTCAAGCGGCCCGCCCCATTCCTCTGAGCTCGTCGAGCGGATCTCGATGAAGCACAGCACCGGCCCGTCCCAGGCCACCAGATCCAGCTCTCCCCCCGGCGCGCGCACGTTGGACGCCTCAATGACGTAGCCCTGCCGCTCCAGCGCGCGGCGGGCCAGCGCTTCGCCGCGGCGGCCGGTACGCAGGCGATCAGGCGCGGCTGAGGGCGGCTTCATAGACCGGGCGGAAGCTGTGGCGGTGGAAGAGCGAAGGGCCGAACTGCCGGAGGCGCTCCATGTGGAGCGGCGTGCCATAGCCTTTGTGCTGATGGAAGGCGTACCGAGGTGCAAGCCGGTGATAGAACCGCATCATGCGGTCCCGCGCCACCTTGGCGAGGATGGACGCGCAGCCGATCACATAACTGCGGCGGTCGCCGCCCACGAATGGCCAGCAGGTCATCTCGACACGCGGCACGATGGTGCCGTCGATGAGGGCCAGGTCGGCGGCGGGCGCCGGCAGATCCTGGAGGGCGCGCTGCATGGCCAAGAGGCGGGCTTGCAGGATGTTGCGCCGGTCGATCTCAGCGGCGTCCGCGAGGCCGAAGCCGGCCTCGGCGCACTCGAGGATGACCTCGTACGCGCGCTCGCGCTGGAGCGGGGTCAACCGTTTGGAATCATCAATGCGCACCCGCAGCCGGCGGCGGCGCAGCACCACGGCTGCGGCGACCACCGGCCCCGCCCACGGACCGCAGCCGGCCTCATCCACGCCGGCGACGCGCTGGAATCCGGCGGCGCGGGCGAGGCGGTCAGGCGCGCGGGAGCGCGGATCCGGCGGCGGGTTCGCTCTCGCGCTCAAGCGACGCGACAGAGGATCCAGAGGTCGAGTCGGCGCCAGGCGCCGCCGAAGGGCCTTCGGCAGACAGAATCCGCGTCTTGCCGATAACCCGCCGCAGGTAGTAGAGCCGGCTGCGCTTGACCTTGCCGCGGCGCAGCACCTCGATGCGCGAAATCGTCTTCGAATCCAACGGGAACACGCGCTCGACGCCCTCGCCGTGCGTCACGCGCCGCACCGTGAAGGTGCGCGACGGGCCGGAGCCGCGGCAGCGGATGACCGTGCCTTCGAACTGGCCCAGGCGCTCCTTGCCCTGCTCCAAAATCCTGTACCACACCCGGACGTCGTCGCCGGGACGAAATGCCTGGGCCGGCAGGCCCTCGCCGTGCACGAGCTTCAGCCAGTCCATGCCCTTATCCTTTCTGTTGCTGTTGCCGGCGCGCAAGCAGGTCAGGCCGCGAGGCCATCGTCCGCGCCACCGACTGCCGCCGCCGCCACGCCGCCACCTCGGCGTGATCGCCGGAGAGCAGCACCTCGGGCACGGCCATCCCTTGAAACACCGGCGGGCGCGTGTACTGGGGATACTCCAGCCAGCCGCCGGCGAACGACTCTTCTTTCGTCGCGTCTTCGTGGCCGATCGCCTCCGGAAGGAACCGCGCCACCGCGTCGATCAGCACGAGCGCAGGCAGCTCGCCGCCGGTCAGCACGTAGTCGCCGATCGAGACCTCGCGATCCACGAGTGCTGTCCGCACGCGCTCATCCACGCCTTCGTAATGGCCGCAGATGAGGATCAGGTGCCGGCGCGCGGCAAGCGTTTGTGCGAGGTCCGCGTCAAGCCGCTCGCCGCGGGGCGAGAGCAGGATCGTTTCGCAGCCGGTGTCTGGCTCCTCACCGGTGCCCGGCTCCCCGCCGGAGGCGGGGTGCCTGGCACCGGAAGTGGCGTGCCTACATCCGGCGCGGATCGCCCCGATTGCTTCAAAGATGGGTTCCGGCTTCATGACCATGCCCGGCCCGCCGCCATACGGCCGGTCATCGACGCTGCGCCGCCGATCGTGCGTGTAATCACGCAGGTCATGCGCGCGCACGGCCAGGACCCCTTGCTCTTGGGCGCGCTTGAGGATCGAGACGCCCAAAACCGGCGGAAACATCTCGGGAAAAATGGTGACGACATCGATCTCCATACGCGGTCGCGCGGCGTCCTCGCGCCTCAGCGCGCAGCCGAACGAGCTGAGGCCTTCGCCGCGCGCGCCGGCGAGGCAGCGCCGGCCGCGGCCGTTGCCCCGGCCGGGGCATTCTTGTAGCGCCTTACCAGCGCGGCGACGGCCTCGGAGAGCTGCGCGCCGGTCCCGACCCAATAGGCCAGCCGGTCCTGGTCGAGCGAGAACAGCGGCGGCTCATACGAGGGATCGTAGTAGCCCAGCGTTTCCAGGATCCGCCCCCGCTGCGAGCGGGTCCGGTCCGTCGCCACGATCCGGTGATGCGGCGCCTTCTTGGTGCCTCGGCGTTGCAGGCGAACAACGACCATGTGCCCCGTCCTTCTGTTATGTTGGCTCTGCGATGCGCTGCAGATCCGCCCCGAGGGCGGTCAGCTGCTGTTCCAAATTTTGGTACCCGCGCTCCAGGTGCTCCAGTCCGCTCAGTTCGGTGTGATGCTCCGCCGCCAGCCCGGCGACCACCAGCGCGGCGGAGGCCCGCAGGTCTGGTGCGGTCACCGGCGCGCCGGAAAGCTTCGCCACGCCGCGGACGATGGCGCTGCAGCCTTCGCGCACGATCGAGGCCCCCATGCGGTTGAGCTCGCCGACGTGCATGAACCGCTCGGGATAGACCTTTTCAGTCAAGACGCTCACCCCGTCGGCCACCGCCAGCAGGGCCATCATCTGCGCTTGCAAATCCGTCGGAAATCCTGGGAACGGCAGCGTGGTCACATCAACGGCGCGCAGCCGCCCGGCAGCACGGACCCGCACGGTGCCGTCCAGTTTCTCCACCAGGGCGCCGGCCTCGGCCAGCTTGTCCGTCACGGCACCCAGCTGCTCGGCGCGGGCGCCCTGGAGCGTCACGTCGCCCGCGGTCGCCGCGGCGGCGATCATCAACGTGCCGGCCTCGATTCGGTCCGGGATGATGCGATGGGCTGCCGCGCGCAGCCGGGCCACCCCCTCGACGCGGATGACCGGCGAACCGTGCCCCTCGATGCGCGCCCCCATCGCAATGAGACACGCGGCCAAGTCGACCACTTCCGGCTCGCACGCCGCGTGCTCGATCACCGTCACGCCGTCGGCCAGCGTCGCGGCCATCAGCACGTTGCCGGTCGCGAGCACCGAGGAGCCGCACGCGCCGCTCAGGTGCACGCGGGCGCCGCGCAGCCGCGGCGCATGCGCGACAATGAAGCCGTGCTCGATCGTGATCGAAGCGCCCAGCGCCTGCAGCCCCTTCAGGTGCAAATCGATGGGCCGCGGCCCGATGACGCAGCCGCCCGGCATCGACACCTGCGCCTGGCCGCGCCTGGCCAGCAGCGGCCCCAGCACGCAGATCGAGGCCCGCATGCGGCTCACCAGATCGTAGGGCGCCATCGTGCCAAGCGCCGGCCCGGGGCGGATGGTCAGCCGGTCGCCGGCCAGCACCGCCTCGGCGCCGAGCCGCCGCAAGATCTCGATCATCGTGCCGACATCGGTCACGCGCGGCACGTTGTCAATGACCGATGGCTCATCGGTCAACAGGCACGCTGCCATGATCGGCAGCACGGCGTTCTTCGCGCCGTTGACGCGGACAGCCCCCTGGAGCCGGCCGCTCTGGCGGATCAGCAGTTTCTCAGTCACGGACGAAAGGGGTCAGGCGCGTCTGACCAGCACGCCGCGCGGGCGCCGGGCCAGGTCCCGCAAGAGGCGGCACGCCACAGGCCATCCGGCGCGCTGCGCCGCCTCGCAGAGGGGGGCTGCCTGCTCTTCCCCGCACTCGAGCGCAAGCAGGCCGCCGGCGCGCAGCACCCGGGGCGCCGCATCAAGTATCCGGATCAGCGCCTCCATCCCGTCCGGGCCGCCATCCAGGCTGCGGCGCGGCTCGGCCCGGACATCAAGCGGCAACTGATCCACGCGGGCAGAGGGGATATAGGGCGGATTGGAAATGATCGCGTCCCACGTGCCGCTGAACGCCTCAAGCCACGAGCCTTGCACGAACCGCACCCGGCGCGAAACGCCCTGCTGTTCGGCGTTGCGCCGGGCCAGCTGCACAGCTTCCCATGATACCTCAACCCCCACGACCAGGCAAGCCGGAAGCTCGCATGCCAGCGTCACGGCAATGCAGCCGCTGCCGGTGCCGGCGTCGAGCAGCTCGAGCGGACGCCGGCGCTGTTCGGCCAGCGCGCGCAGCGGATCCATGACGTGGCTGAGCACCGCTTCGGTTTCCGGGCGCGGGATGAACACGCCGGGTACAACCGCGAACGCGCGCCCGAAGAACACGCCCTCCCCGAGCACGTATTGGAGCGGGCGGCCGGCTGCGCGCTCCTGCACCTGGCGGCAAAAGCGGTCCACCACCGGCGGCGCGCACGCGGCTTCGCTGAGATACAGCTCGAGGGGCGGCACGCCGACCAGGCGGCTGAGCAGCCATTCGACTTCGCGGCGCGCCGACTCCAGCCCGGCCTGGCGGAGGACCGCCTCACCGGCAAGAAGGAGATCGCGGACCCGACGCGAGGGCGGCATCACGCGCCGTCCTCCGGCGGGGCGGCATGGCGCGCTGCTTGCAGCGCGTCCGTGAGCTCCTGCAGCTCGCCGTTCATCATCGCGTCAA
>JAHFGU010000138.1 GCA_023247285.1 Candidatus Omnitrophota bacterium | reverse complement strand
GCCCTTGCCGGTCAACCGCGCCCGGGCCAGCTCGTAATACTCCTCCGTGAACAGGTAGCCCACCCCGGCCATCCACGGGTTGGACGGCTCGGAGATGATGACGTCATAGGGCACAGGCTCCGCGAGGAGGAAGTTGCGCCCATCCGCCGTGAAGATGCGCACCCGCGGGTCGTCGTGGACGCCGCCGTTGTACGCCTTGAACAGGCGCGCGGCCTCGATCACGGCCGGATCCAGCTCGGCGCAATGGAGGGTGTTCACCGGGTACCGGGCCACCTGCCCGAGCGTGACACCGCTGCCCAGCCCGACGACCAGCACGCGGTCGGCGCTCGGGACCAGCAGCAGCGGCAGGTGCGCCGCGAGCACCTGGGTGCCCATGTCCATGCCGGTCGAGGCGTCCGTCTTGCCGCCCACTTTCAGGAACAGCGTGTCCTCGGACTGGTGCACGCTCACCGTGGCGTTGAGGCTGTCGCGGTAAAAGAGGAGCCGCGCCTGTCCCACAGCCTTCGCCACAGGCATTCGCTGAAACTGACCAGGATTCAAATAGACGCCTGCGGCCAGCGCCTGACGCTGCCAGCCCGGCAGCAACCCGCCCAGCGCGATGAGGAGTGCCGCGGCCACCGTCCCGCAGCTCACCATGATCCGGGTGCGGGGTGCTGCATGCTCGCCGAACCGGACATAGAGCATCAAGCCCGCCACGAGGTTCACCATGCCCGCGATGAGAATGGCGCCGGGCAGCCCGAGCCATGGAATGAAGAGGAAGCCGCTCAGGGCCGAGCCGGCGATCCCTCCAGCGGTGTTCACCGCGTAGGCCGTCCCCAGCCGTTCGCCCAGTTGGGCGAAGCGCCTGGTCAGCAGATCGCCGACCGCCGGGAACAGCATGCCCATCAGCACTGTGGGCAGCAGCATGACCATGCCGCTCAGACCAACCTGCAGCGCCACGAGCCCGGCGAACGATCCGCCCGTTGCCGGCCAGAACGCCACGAACCAGTCCGGCAGCTGGCTGAAGAGCCAGAGCGAAAAGAATCCATAGCCGCCGAGCGCCAACTCCACCAGGACGAATTGCTGGACCGTGGCCGGCCCGGTCCGGAGATCGTTCCGCGCCAAAAAGCTGCCCAGCGCCATGCCCCCCAGAAACGCGGCGAGCATGATGCAGAACGCGTAAATCGAGCTGCCCAGGACGAGGCTGAGCGTTCGGGTCCACGCCACCTCGTAGACCATGGCGGAAAACCCGGATAGCGCGAACGCCGCCAGGAGCCATCGCGCTGCGCCAGGCGGAGGGACGAACGCTTCGGTGGCCGGGCGGCTCGCCGCCTCAGCGCCGGGCGCCTCAGAGGCCGCCACGGCCCCGTACGCGCGCACCCGCCGGTCCACGACCGCGCAGAAAGCCGCGACGCCCACATTGAGAACCCCGGCGCACGCAAGCGTCCTGGCCAAGCCGAGCACCGGCAGCCCGAAGGTGTAGACCGCGATGGTGCCGGCCATCGCGCCCGCCGTATTGAGGCCGTAGAGCAGCGCGATGAGGGCGCCGCGCGAGCCGTTGTCGCGGATCAGGTACCGGCTCAAGACCGGGAACGTGCCGCCCATCAGCGTCGTGGGCGGCAGCAGCACGACCGCGGCGCACGCAAGCGAGGCGGTGACCAGCACGGCCGGCGAGAAGCCCGAGCCTTGATACCACGGCAGGAACAACCCCTGGACCGCGCGGAAGAGCGGCAGCGTGGCGAACGCGTAGAGCCCGACGCCCAGCTCCAACAGCGCGTACCAGCGCAGCCCCGCGGCAGCGCCCCGGCGGTCGATGAGTCGACCGAACGCCCAGCTGCCCAGCGCCAGGCCGCCGAAGAACACGGTCAGCACGGCGCTGACCGCGTGGACGGTGCTGCCGAAGACAAGCAGCAGCTTCCGCAGCCACAGCACCTGGTAGACCAGGCCGAGGCCGCCGGAGACCGCGTAGCACGCGTACAGCAAGCGCCGGTCGCGGGCGACGGGCATCGGGGCTGCGCTCATGCGCGGGCGCGCGCCGGCTCGGCCATGCGCCCCTCCGTCGGGCTCGACGCGGCCGCGTACGGCTTCTTCGGGATGCGGCCGGCCTCGTAGGCCAGCCGCCCGGCCTCCACCGCCAGGCGCATGGCCTGCGCCATTTTCACCGGGTCCTGCGCGCCGGCGATGGCGGTGTTCATGAGCACGCCGTCAGCGCCCAGCTCCATCGCGATCGCCGCATCCGAAGCCGTGCCCACGCCGGCGTCGACGATGACCGGCACCGACACCGCCTCGAGGATGAACCGGATGTTCAGCGGGTTCACGATCCCCTGCCCAGAGCCGATGGGGGCGGCCAGCGGCATGACGCAGGCGGCCCCTGCCGCTTCCAGCTTCTTGGCCATGATGGGGTCGTCGTTGGTGTACGGCATCACGATGAAGCCGTCCTTCACCAGCGCGCGCGTGGCCTCAAGGAGCGCTGTGGTGTCCGGCAGCAGGGTCCGCTGATCCCCGATCACTTCCAGCTTGATGAGATTCGAGAGCCCGGCCTCGCGCCCCAAGTGCGCAGTGCGGATCGCCTCCTCGGCGGTGTAGCAGCCCGCCGTGTTCGGCAGGAGGATCAGCGTGGAGCGGTCAAGGTGCTCGAGCAGGCCGGGCTCCTGCGGACGGTCGAGCGGGATGCGGCGGACCGCGATGGTGACCATCTCGGCGCCGGAGGCCTCGATCGCGTCCCGCATCAGCGGGAAGGAAGCGTACTTGCCCGTGCCGACGATGAGCCGGGAGCGCAAGACGTGCGGGCCGATGCGCAGCGGAGTCTGGGCGCTCATGTGCCGGAGAGCGACGCCGCGGCCCGCGGCTCTTCGACCACCGTGCCCTTCTGCACGACCACGATGCCGGATGCGGTCACGTCGAAGCGCCTGCGGTCCTCGTCCAGGTTGTAGCCGATCTCGGCGTAGCGCGGGATGACCACGTCCTTGTCGATGATGGCGCGGCGGATCTTGGCGTAGCGCCCGACCTCCACGTGCTCCATGAGGATCGTGTCCTCGACCCGGGCGAAGCTGTTGATGCGCACGTCGGGCGAGAGGACGCTGCGGCACACCTGGCCGCCGCTGATGATGCAGCCGTTGGACACCAGCGAGTCGAGCACGGTGCCCACGCGGCCGGTCGGCTCGTCGGCGAAGACCGTCTTGACCGGCGGCCATTGCTCCTGGTACGTCCGGATGGGCCAGTCGCGGTCATAGAGATTGAACTGCGGGGTCACCTGCACCAGGTCCATGTTCGCCTCATAGTACGCATCCAGGGTCCCGATATCGCGCCAGTATTTGGACGCCTTGTTGTTTTCATCCTGGAAGTTGTACGCCATCACCCGCACCGCCGAGCGGACCCGCGGGATGATGTCGCGGCCGAAGTCGTGCGAGCTCTCCGCGCGCTCGGCGTCTTCGTTGAGCGCCTCCTGAAGCAGCTGCCGGTTGAACAGGTAGATGCCCATGGAGGCGTAGCAGCGCGCCGGGTCGCCCGGGATCGTCTTTGGGTTCGGCGGCTTCTCTTCGAAGCCGACGATGCGCGACTGGCCATTCACCTCGAGGATGCCGAAGCCGCCGGCCCGCTCCCGCTCGATCTCGATCACGCCGACGGTCACCGCGGCATGGCGCTCCTGGTGGAACTCCACCATGTCCGCGTAGTTCATCTTGTAGACGTGGTCGCCGGCGAGCACGAGCACCAGCTCGGGCTGCTCCTGCTCGATCGTGTAGCTGTTCTGGTAGATGGCGTCGGCGGTGCCGCGGTACCAGTAGTCGCCGGTGCGCTGCTGCGCCGGGATCACGTCGATGTACTCGCCCAGCTCGCTGTTGTACACGCTCCAGCCCATCTGCAGGTGGCGCTGGAGGGAATGGGATTTGTACTGGATGAGCACGTGGATCTTCCGGATCCCGGAGTTGATGCAGTTCGAAAGCGTAAAGTCGATGATCCGGTAAATGCCGCCGAACGGCACCGCCGGCTTGGCCCGGTCCCGGGTGAGCGGCCAGAGCCGCTCGCCCTTACCCCCGGCCATCACGAAGGTGAGGAGCTTGCGCATTTCCATGGTCATGGGTGTTCCGCCGCGTGCGCGGCCAGCAGCGCTGTCAGCCCCTGCCGGATCAGCATCACGCCGTAGGCCGTCAGGATCAGGTTGGCGATCTTGGAGATCACTTCAGCGCCGTACGTCCCGAGCCGGTCCATCAGCCAATCCGCGCTCCGCAGAATCCCCCAGACGGCCGCGAGGTTCGCCAGCAGCGCGATGAGCGTGATCGCCCACCCGTGCTGGTCCCGCACCAGCAGGACCGTCGCGAGCACCGCCGGCCCGCACAGCAGCGGCACCCCGAGCGGCACGACCCCTGGGCTGGGGCGATCGGCGGCCGGCGCTGAAGCCGGCACGATGAGCTCCCGCAGGCAGAGGACGATCAGGATGGCGCCGCCGGCGATCATGACATCCGACACGGCCAACCCCATCAGCGCGAAGACGAACCGGCTCACGAGGAGGAAGCTGAGGGCCACCAGCAGCGCGGTCACGACCGCCTCGCCGACGGCTTGCCGCCGCTGCGCAGCCGACAGGCGCCTGGTA
>JAHFGU010000137.1 GCA_023247285.1 Candidatus Omnitrophota bacterium | reverse complement strand
TGGAGTCCATCCTCAAGTCGACCTACGGGGTGATCGTGTTCCAAGAACAGGTGATGCGGATTGCGAATGATCTCGCCGGGTTTTCGCTCGCGCAGGCCGACCTGCTGCGGCGCGCGATGGGTAAAAAGAATCCCGAGGTCATGGAGGCGCAGCGCAAGGCGTTCATCGACGGCGCGAAGGGACGCGGCCTCAGCGACCGCGCGGCCAACCGGATCTTCGACCTGATGGAGCATTTCGCGGGATACGGCTTCAATAAGTCGCACAGCGCCGCCTACGCGCTGATCTCGTACCGCACCGCGCACCTCAAAGCGCGCTACCCGGTGGAATTCATGGCGGTCCTGCTCACGAGTGAAATGGGCAACACCGACAAGCTCGTCGTCTACCTCGAAGAGGCCAAGCGCATGGGCCTGCGCATCCTGCCGCCGGATGTCAACGAGAGCCAGGCGATTTTCACCGTCGTCGATGACCGGACGATCCGCTGCGGGCTGGGCGTCATCAAGAACGTCGGCATGGCGGCGATCGCCTCGATTACCGGGGCGCACGCGGCGCGCGGCCGGTTCACCACCATCAAGGCGCTGTGCCGGGACGCGGACTTGCGCCTGGTCAACCGAAAGGTCTGCGAGAGCCTGATCAAGTCCGGCGCCTGCGACAGCATGGGCCTGTCCCGCGCAGCGCTGCTGGCGGGCCTCGACCAGGCGATGGAGGAGGCGACGAGCCTGCAGCAAGACCGGGTGCGCGGGCAGATGACCTTCTTTGAAGATCTCACGGCCTCCGCTCCGGAGGCCGCGGCCGAACTACCGGCCGCCGCGATGCTGCGCGACTGGCCGGAGAGCCAGAAGCTCGGGTTTGAGAAAGCGCTGCTGGGGTTCTATGTCTCCGGCCATCCCTTGGCGCGGTACGAGCGTCTCATGAAAGGCCTGGCCACGGCGACCTCGCAGGGGCTGCTCCACCTCGAGGAGAGCAGCGTCGTCATCGTGGGCGGCATGCTCACGAAGATCAAGCTGACCACGACGAAAAAGAGCAATGAGCAAATGGCGGTCTGCCTGCTCGAAGACCTGGAAGGGGACGTGGAGGTGCTGGTCTTTCCGAATAGCTTCACGCAGCTGGCCCCGCAGCTGAAGCCCAATGCCATCGTCTTCGTGGAGGGCCGGGTCGCGATCCGCGAGGATCGGCCGCGGCTCATCGCCCAGCAGATCATCCCCATGGAAGACGGCGCTGGCAAGCTCGCCCAGGCCATGGAGCTGGTCCTGCGGCGGCACGGAGAAAAAGAGCTGCTCGAGCAGTTGAAGACGCTGCTGGCCCGATTTCCAGGCAGCGTGCCCATTTACGTCCGCCTGGAGCTGCCGGAGCAGCCGGCTATGCGCCTGAAGTTGGCGGAGCATTTCAAAGTGGAGCCTCGGCAAGAACTCTTAGAATCCTTAGGACAACTCCTTGGCGACGAATCGGTTATCATCAAGCGGCACCCGCCGAAGCCGCCGGCTCCGTTTGTGCCGCGCATGCGCAGCGCCCTGCAGGATAGCACTTGACAGCGCGACATTAGGAATGTTAAGCTTGACTCTCCTATGGCGCTGACTAAGAAGGACTTAGTGCTGGACGTGGCGAAGACCACCGGCATCACCCAAGTGAATGTTAAGCGGGTGATTCAGCGCACGCTGGACCGCGTCGTCGAGAGCCTGAAGGAAGGGAAGACCATTGAGCTGCGCAACTTCGGGGTCTTCAAAGTCAGGCAGCGGGCGCCGCGCCGCGGTCGCAACCCGAAGACCGGCGAGGAAGTGCCGGTGCCGCCCAAGCGGGTTGTCGTGTTTAAGCCTGGCCTGTTGATGCGCCAGGACATTAAATAAGCGTTCCGCCTTCCACCCCAGCTCTCACACCGTCACCCTCGGACTCCGTCACGGTCCATGCGACCCCAGGCCCTGCGCGGCACCGCTGATCTGTTGCCGGGGGACGTCTCCCGCTGGTCCGTGGTCGAGCACGCCGCCCGCCGGCTCTCCCGCCTCTTCGGCTACCGGGAGCTCCGCACGCCGATCATCGAGGACGCCGCGCTGTTTCAGCGATCAGTCGGCGAAACCACCGATATCGTCCAGAAGGAGATGTTCCAGTTCGAGGATCGCGGCGGCCACGCCATTGTCCTGCGCCCTGAGGGCACGGCGGCGGTCGTCCGCGCCTATCTCGAGCACAACCTGGACAAAACCGAAGGATTCGCCAAGCTCTTCTACCTGGGACCGATGTTCCGCGCCGAACGGCCGCAGGCCGGGCGGTTCCGCCAGTTCCACCAGTTCGGCGCCGAGGCGATCGGCTCAGGCAGCGCCTGGGTGGATGCGGAGAGCATCGTCCTTTGCCGCCGGATCCTGGAGGCGTGCGGTATAACCGACGCCATCGTGTGGCTCTCCAGCATGGGTTGCCGCGAGGATCAGGCGCGGTCGGCCGCAGCGCTCCGCGAGCGGCTGCGCCCGCATCTGGCCGCGCTGTGCAAGGAGTGCGCCGCGCGGTTCGAGAAGAACATCTTCCGCATCCTCGACTGCAAGCGCCCGGGGTGCCGGGCCATCGCCTGGCAGCACCCCGGCTCGCCGTTTCTCCTGTGCGCGGCCTGCACCCGGCATTTCGACGACGTCCGCGACGGGCTGCGCCGCGCCAAGATCGCCTTCGACGACACGCAGGTCTTCGCCCGCGGGCTGGACTACTACACGCGCACCGTCTTCGAGATCCGCGCGCGCGGGCTCGGGGCGCAGGACGCGGTCGCCGCCGGCGGCCGGTACGACCATCTCGTCGAGTCCTTCGGCGGGCCCTCAGTCGGGGCGGTGGGGTTCGCCGCCGGCATCGAACGGGTCTTGTTGGCCCAAGCCGCGCAGCAGCCGGCCGCCCCATCGGCGGATGGTCTGCCGCGGCGCGGCGTGTATCTTGCGGTGGCGCAGCCGGCGCTGTCAGGCGAAGCGTTCCAGCTCGCGGATGCGCTGCGCGGCCGCGGGGTCGTAGCGCTCATGGATTATGACGGCAAGAGCCTCAAAGCCCAGTTGCGGGAGGCGGACAAGGCCGGCTGCCGGTTTGTCGCCATCATTGGCGAAGCGGAGCTGAAGCAGCAGTCCTTGACGCTCAAGGATCTGGCCGGCGGCGGCCAGCGGACGGTGCCGCTTACCTCCTTCGCCGATGAGGTCCAGCAGGTCTCCGGACCTGCGTGCGACCACGCGACTCGCTCCGCATGAAGCGCACGCGCGGCTGCGGGGAGCTGCAGCCTGAGCAGGTCGGCCAGCAGGCCACGCTCTGCGGTTGGGTGCACCGGCGCCGAGACCACGGGGGCTTAAGCTTCATCGACTTGCGCGACCGCTCCGGCCTGGCCCAGATCGTCTTCAATGCGAAAGCGAACGCGCCGCTTCACCAACAGGCCAAAACGCTCGGCCCGGAGTATGTCGTCGCGGTGACCGGCGCCATCCGTGCTCGGCCGAAAGGCACCGAGAACCCGAAGCTGCCCTCCGGCATGGTCGAAGTGGCTGCGGAAGCGCTCGAGGTGCTGAACCCCGCCGCGCCCCCGCCGTTTGAGATTGATGACGCCAGCGAAATTTCCGAGGACGTGCGGATGCAGTGGCGGTATGTGGACCTGCGCCGCCCTTCCAGTCTGCGGAAGCTGGTCGTGCGCGACGCGATCGTCCATCGGATCCGCACGACCCTCCACGGGCTGCGGTTTCTTGAAGTGGAAACGCCGATCCTGACCAAATCCACGCCTGAGGGCGCGCGGGATTACCTGGTGCCCTCGCGCGTGAACCCGGGACGCTTCTTCGCGCTGCCGCAGTCCCCGCAACTCTTCAAGCAGCTGCTCATGGTGGCCGGGCTGGAGCGGTACTTCCAGATCGCGCGCTGCTTCCGGGACGAAGACCTACGCGCAGACCGGCAGCCGGAATTCACGCAGCTTGACCTGGAGATGTCGTTCGTCGATGAAGAGGACGTCTTCGAGGTCATGGAGCAGGTGGTGGGCGCGGTGTTCGCGGAGGAGCTGGGCATCCCGCTGGCCATCCCGTTCCCGCGCCTGAGCCACCGCGAGGCCCAGGAGCGGTACCAGAGCGACAAGCCGGATCTGCGCACGCCGCAGCAGCCCTGGGCTTTCTGCTGGATCACCGAGTTCCCGCTCTTCCGCTGGGATGCCGACGCCAAGCGGTGGAACGCCGAGCACCACCCATTCACTGCACCCCACCCGCAGGATGTGGACCGGCTGGCCGCCGACCCGGGTGCTGTCCGCTCCCGCGCCTATGACCTGGTGCTCAACGGGCTGGAGCTCGGGTCCGGCAGCATCCGGATCCATCAGCAGGATCTGCAGCGGCGGATCTTCCAGGTGCTGGGCTTGAGCGAGCAAACCGTGCAGGAGCGCTTCGGGTTCTTGCTGCAGGCCTTCACCTACGGGGCGCCGCCGCACGGCGGGTTCGCGCTGGGGCTGGACCGCCTGGCCGCGCTCGCGACCGGGGCGCCGTCGATCCGCGAGGTCATCGCGTTCCCAAAAACGCAGAAGGCCGTCGACCCGGTCACCGATGCCCCTTCGCCGGTGACGGAGGCGCAGCTGAAGGAGCTGGGCATTGTGGTGGCGCACG
>JAHFGU010000136.1 GCA_023247285.1 Candidatus Omnitrophota bacterium | reverse complement strand
CGTCGATCCGCGAGGTCATCGCGTTCCCAAAAACGCAGAAGGCCGTCGACCCGGTCACCGATGCCCCTTCGCCGGTGACGGAGGCGCAGCTGAAGGAGCTGGGCATTGTGGTGGCGCACGTGAAGAAATCTGAACGATGAGGAGGGACGCATGACGCAACAGACACGGTCGATTGTGCTCGCCGGCATCGCCGCGCTGCTAACCGGCTGCCGGACCGCCACCCAGGTCGCCGAGGTGCCGCGGGTGGACCAGCAATTGGAAGGCGGCAACCGCGGCTACTTAGTCGGCACGCCCCCGGCATCGGCAGACCTGAAACCCACCCGGCAGATGGTGTCCACCGATATCGAGGTGCCCAGCTTCTACCGGCCGAAGATGTCGCGGACGCCGGTGAGCCTCGATGGGCTGGCACCGCCGGAGACGGAAGGGCCCGAGGCCGGCGCAAACGCGCCAGGGCAGATGGCGCCGGGCACCTATGACACCTACGTTGTCCAGCAAGGCGATTCGCTCTGGTCGATTGCGGCAAAGCCGGAGATCTACGGGCGCGCGTCGCGCTGGCGGCTGCTCTATGACGCCAACCGCGATCAGCTCAAGGGGCCGGGCAAGCTCAAGGCCGGCATGAGGCTGAAAATCCCGCGCGGCGCGCAGGCGGGCGGTGAAGCGGAAGACAAGGGGATGAGGTTCAAGAAGTAACAGGCGGCATGGCTGAACGCGCGCTCGTCTTGCGGGAACAGGAGGCCCAGGCCCTCTTTGGCAAGCACGACCAGCATTTGCGCAAGATCGAGCAAGCGCTGGGCATCACCGTCGTGGCGCGCGGCGACGCCATTTCCGTGAGCGGCCCGGACGCGGCCGTAACCAAGGCGATGCAGCTGTTCGATGATCTGCTGGTCGTGGTGCGGTCCGCCGCTCCGCTGCGCAAGGACGACGTGGACTACGCGCTGCGGGCCCTGCAGGATTCCCGGCTGATCCAGCTCCACCAGGTCTATCAGGAGCGCATCGAGGTGCCCTCCAAGCGGCGGTTCGTGATGCCGCGGACCCCAGGGCAGAAACTGTACGTCGAGGCGATGCGCGCGCATGACATCGTCTTCGGCATCGGGCCGGCCGGCACGGGGAAGACCTACCTGGGGATGGCGATGGCCGTCGAGAATCTCACCAAGGGCGAGGTCTCCCGGATCATCCTGACCCGGCCGGCGGTGGAAGCCGGGGAGCGGCTCGGCTACCTGCCCGGTGCGCTCGAAGAAAAGATCAACCCCTACCTGCGCCCGCTGTACGACGCCCTCTACGAAATGATGGAAGTCGACATGGTGCAGCGCTACCTCGACCGCGGCATCATTGAAGTCGCCCCGCTGGCTTATATGCGCGGAAGGACGCTCAATGACTCGTTCATCGTGCTCGATGAGGCCCAGAACACGACCAGCGAGCAGATGAAGATGTTCCTGACCCGGCTCGGCTTCGATTCCAAGGCGGTCATCACAGGCGACGTCACGCAGATCGACCTGCCGGCGGAGAAGCCCTCCGGGCTCATCCAGGCCCAGCAGCTGCTCGCCAACATCCCCGGTATTAAGTTCACGCTGTTCAGCGGCCAGGACGTGGTCCGGCATGAGCTGGTGCAGGCCATCATCTCGGCCTATGAGACCGGCTCGGCCCGGGCAGCCCTGTGATGCGCATCACTGTTCAGAACGCGCAACGCGAAGCGCCCGTGAACGCGGCGCGCATGGCCACGCTTGCGCGCCGCGCGGTCCGGCGGCTTGGGCTCAACGGCTCCGGCACGATGGCGATCACCTTTGTGGGGGCCGCACGGCTGCGCGCGCTGAACCGCCGGTTTCTGCGGCACGACTGGATGACGGACGTCCTGAGTTTCCGCTATGATGGCGAGCCGGTCGTCGGGGAAGTGCTCATCGCGCCGCGGGCCGCGCGCGCGTATGCGCGCGCCCAGCGCATCTCCTATGACAGCGAGCTGGCGCGCTATGTGATCCATGGCCTGCTGCACTGGTTGGGCCGCCAGGATCGCACGGCCGCTCAGCGGCGGCGCATGCGGGCACTCGAGGACGACCTCCTGCAGCACTGCGCCCGGCGGCGGGCGGCTGGACGAGCCGCGTAATGGGCCTGCATGCCGCCGACGCCATTGTCCTGCGGCGGTACCCCTACCGCGAGACCAGCGTGACGCTCAGCTGCTTCACCGACCGCTACGGCAAGCTGAAGGGGCTGGTCAAGGGGCTCCGGACGCAGCCCAACCGGTACGGCAGCGCGCTGGAGCCGTTGACGGTCAATCGCATCGTCTTCTACGACACGCGCGCCAGCCAACTGCACCTCATCAGCCAGTGCGACTTGCTCGCCCCGTTTCCCGAGCTGCAGCGGGATGTGGAGACGGCGCGCGCCGCAGCGCTGTGCGCCGAGCTCGTCGATGCGGTCACCGAGCTGGAAGACCCTCATCCGGCCGTGTATGCGCTGCTCAAGCACACGCTGGAGCGCCTAGCACTCGGCGCCGGCGAGCGAAGCCCGGTGCAGATCCATTTCATTGTCCGGCTGCTGCGCCTGGCCGGATTCCAACCGCAGGTCGACCAGTGCACCGCCTGCAACAGCCGGGTGCAGGGTGCTGGGTTCTGGAGCGCCCGGCAAGGCGGCCTCCTCTGCCCAGCCTGCCGGCCCGAAGACCCGCGTGCCGAACCGGCCGGCGCTGATGCGCTGGAGCAGCTGGCCGCCTTAGCCGCGGCGACGCACCCGATCGCCCTGGACCCGTCGCTCGGTGCGTGGCTGGCCAGCCGGCTCCGCGAATTCCTGCACTGGCGCCTGGACCGTCCGTTGAAAACGCTTGCCGCCCTGGCCTGATGAGGGACGGGCTCATGGACTTCCAGCAGCTGATCCGCACGCTCGACACCTTCTGGGAACAGCGGGGCTGCGTCATCGTCCAGCCGTATGACATGGAAATGGGCGCGGGCACGTTTCATCCTGCGACGTTCTTCGGCGCGCTGGGGCCTGCGCCAACCCGCGCCGCCTACGTGCAGCCTTCGCGCCGCCCGACCGACGGCCGCTACGGCCAGAACCCGCTGCGGATGCAGCGCTATTACCAGTACCAAGTGCTGCTCAAACCGTCGCTGGATGACGTGCAGCCGCTCTACCTGCAGAGCCTGCGGGCCTGCGGCCTTCGGCTCGATGACCACGATGTCCGGTTCGTGCAGGATGACTGGGAGTCGCCGACGCTGGGCGCGTGGGGCCTGGGGTGGGAAGTGTGGTTCGACAGCTTGGAGATCACGCAGTTCACGTACTTCCAGCAGGTGGGCGGCATCGACCTGGCCCCGATCTCGTGCGAGATCACCTACGGCTTGGAGCGCATCGCCATGTTCGTCCAGGGCGCGCCGGACGTGTACCGCGTTCGCTACGGACCGCAGGCTTCCTACGGGGCGCTGCACCTGGCCGCCGAACGGGAAGGCTCGGACTATAACTTCCGCCATGCCGACGTGGAGCTGCAACAGCAGCTCTTTGCGCGATATGAACAAGACGCGAAGCGGCTGCTGGATGCGCAGATCCTCGTGCCCGCGTACGAGCAGCTGCTGCGCTGCAGCCACACGTTCAACCTGCTCGATGCCCGGGGCGCCATCAGCCAATCGGACCGGCCTCGGTTTGTCCTGCGCATCCGCGGGCTGGCGAAGCGGTGCGCCGAGCTGTACCTTACCCGAGCACATGAAAAGAGCTAGTGGGCGACGGAAAATTTGGAATGCAGAATTCGGAATGCGGAATCAAGGAACGGTGCATTCCGCACTCCGCACTCCGCACTCCACATTGAACCCAGCGGATCTGCTGCTCGAGATCGGCACCGAGGAGCTGCCGGCCGCGTATCTGCCCGGGCTCATCGAGCAGCTGGACAGGGAAGCAACGGTCATCCTGGAGGCGCGTCATCTCTCATTCCAGGCGGTGCACGCCTATGGCGCGCCGCGCCGGCTGGTGCTGATCGTGCGCGGACTCGGCAGCGTCCAGCACACTCCAGGCACAGAGATCCGCGGCCCGTCGAAGCAGGCGGCCTATGATGCGGCAGGCACGCCCACGCCGGCGCTGCTCGGATTCCTGCGCTCCCAAGGCGGCGCCGTGGCGCAGACGAAGGTCGTGTCCACGGACAAGGGCGCCTACGTCTATCTGACCAAGCCGCCGACCACCACGCCCACCATCACGGTGGTGCCGGACCTGCTGCCCCAGCTCATCGGCAGGCTTCGCGCGCCGAACACCATGCGATGGAATGACAGCGGGGTGCGCTTCGCCCGGCCGATCCGGTGGCTGCTGGCGCTTTATCGCGACCGGCCGGTCCGGTTCGCGCATGGACGGCTGAAGAGCGGAACGGTAACGTGGGTTGGGCGGCCGCAGCGCCTCGCGCGCCGGCCGGTGACCTCGCTGGCCGGCTACCTGGCGACATTGGCGCGCGACGGCATCATCCTGGATCACGCGAAGCGGCGGGCCGTGATCGAGCGCGCCGTGGCCAAGATCGCGGCCGCTTCAAAAGGCGCTGCCGCGCCGGAGATGGTCACGCACGGGCTCCTCGATGAAGTGACGCACCTCGCGGAGCACCCGGTGCCGCTCGCTGGAGGCTTCGACGCCAAGTACCTCAG
>JAHFGU010000135.1 GCA_023247285.1 Candidatus Omnitrophota bacterium | reverse complement strand
CCGGCGATCCTCAGCGCCCAGACGCTGGATACGAACAATAACGGCAAGCTCGACGCCGTCCAGGTCACCGCGAGCGAATCGGTGACCGATGCGAGCGCCTCGGGCTCCGGTGGCTACGATGTCGCTGGCCGCAGCGGGGAGGCGTTCGCCGCGACCGGGACCGCCAACGACGCGGTCTTCCGGGTGACCTTCACCGAGGGCGCCAGCGCCGACTCCGGGGCGGTCCCGAACGTCACGGTCGCCTCCGCCTCGCTCACCGACCGCGCCAGCCCGGCCAACGCGGCCCCGGCCCAAACCTTCTCAGCCACCAGCGACGGGGCGAAGCCGGTGCTGCTGTCGGCAGGCGGGACCGACGTGACCACGACAGGCGTCTTCAATGACGCGGGCGACCAGATCGACCTCGTCTTCAGCGAGGCCGTCAGCGCCGCGCCGACCGAAGCGAACCTCGAAGCCGCCCTGACCTTCGCGGGCGGGGCCACCGACGGCGACAACCTCCCCTCCACCGGCAGCGGCTCGAATCCGATCGCGCTGGCGACGACCACGACCAGCAACGACACGATCCGGGTGACCTTCGGCTCCGGCAACACCGCCAACGCCAATCTCCTCACGTTGGGCACCCACACCGTCCAGGTCACCACCGGCACGAACATTACCGACGCGGCCAACAACCAGGCCAACACCGCCCCGGCCGCCGTGACCGTCTCCGGCATCCCGGCCGGCCGCACCCCGCGCAGCTCCGGCACCCTCGGCTCCCCCTCCATCTATTAAAAGTGTCAGACACTTTTAGTGCCTGACACTTTTTGCGGCGTGATACAATAGCGGCCGTAAGGGTCGTTCCTTCCGTTTCATGCTCCCATTCGGCCCGTGGCCGTCATTGTGTCTTGTTTCCCATCACCGGAGGTGCCCATGCCGCGCCCGCTACGTATCTGGGTTCCCGGAGTCGTGTATCATCTCACCGCCAGAGGGAACAACCGGCAAGCTATTTTCCTCGATGACCTCGATTATCAGCAATATCTGCTCGCTTTGCGCCAGTGCCGGGGCGAGTTCTCCTATCGCCTCCTGGCGTTCGCCCTAATGCCGAATCATGTTCATTTGGTATTTGAAGCGGTGGAACAGGTTTCGCTTTCCACCGTCATGCAGCGCGTCAGCACCGTGTTTGCGAAGTATTTCAATCATCGTCACCAGCGTGTCGGTCATGTCTACCAAGGTCGATTCTATAGCAATATGGTCGACAATGAGCCCTATCTGTTAGAAGTGACACGCTACGTGCATCTGAACCCTTATCGAGCTGGCCTCAGCGCGCGCCCTGAGATGTATCCTTGGAGCAGCTACGGTTCGTATGTGGCGGGAAAGCCAGATCCGCTTGGGCTGGTTGAGCCAGGACCTATTTTGAGTCTGTTCGGGCCGACCGCTGCGGAACAAACTAAGCGCTATCGGGAATTTGTCGAGCAGGTACTGACGGATGAACACGCCGTGCACAATTGGTTGGATCGATTACACCGCCAAAAAATCATTCCTCCGGTGCGGTGGCTGAATCGTGTGCCCGGGGCGTTATGTGCTCTTTAGCATATTTGTTTTTGATTCCGCAGCTTGGGTATACTTTCAAACATGAGGTGCCAGACACTAAAAGTGTCTGGCACCAAAAGTGTCTGACACTTTTATGGAGATGGACCGGTTGTTCAGGGCCATGGTCGAGCAGGAGGCCTCCGACCTGTTCTTGAAGGTCGGGAACCATCCGTTCCTGCGCATCCACGGGAAACTCATCCCGGTGGGCGAGCAGGATCTCTCAGCCGAGGATCTCGCGGCCGCGGCTGCGGCACTCATGGGCGCCCAGCACCGGCAGACGTTTCACGCCGAGCGGGAGCTGAATTTCGCCTTCGAGCGTCCGGGGATCGGCCGGTTCCGGGCCAACGTGCTCTGGCAGAAGGGCGCGATGGCGCTGGTGATCCGGCGGGTCAACCGGTCGGTCGCCGGATTCGCGGAGCTCAACCTGCCGGTTGAGACGCTGACGCGCCTGCTGAGCGAACAGAGCGGGCTCATTCTCGTGACCGGCCCGACCGGCTCCGGCAAGTCCACGACGGCAGCCGCGATGCTGGACCACCTCAACCAGCACACCGCCAAACACATCGTCACGCTGGAAGACCCCATCGAGTACCAGTTCGAAGAAGCGCAGGCGATCATCAACCAGCGCGAGATCGGCAGCGACACCCGGTCGTTCAGCGAGGGCTTGCGCAACGTGCTGCGGCAGAGCCCGGACATGCTGTTTGTCAGCGACATCCGCGACCGCGAGGCGATGGAAGCCTGCCTGCTGGCGGCCGAAGCCGGGCAGCTCGTGCTCAGCTGCCTGCACACGACCAACGCGGTCACGACGATCGAGCGCCTTGTCGCGTTTTTCCCTCCGCATCAGCAGCAGCTCATCCGGCTGCGGCTTTCGCTGGCGCTGCGCGGGATCATCTCGCTGCGGCTCTTGATGCGCCGTGATGGCTCAGGCCGCGTGCCGGCCTGCGAGGCGCTGGTCGCCACGCCCACCGTCCGCGAGCTCATCCGCGAGGGCCGCACCGGCGAGCTGCCGGCTGCGCTGGCCGATGGGGGCATGTTCGGCATGCAGACCTTCACCCAGGCGCTCCACCGGCTCTACCGCGCGCAGGAGGTCGAGCTGGAGGAGGCGCTGCGTTACGCGGACAGCCCGGATGAGCTGCTGCTGGCGGTCCGCGATATCCGGTCCATCAAAGATGCCCGGCGACGATAATTTGACTCCGACAGCTCTAAGCGCGCAGCCATTTTCCGCTGCGGCCGCCAGCAGCCTGCCGCCGGTCGCCGACATGCGGCAGCTTTTCCAGATCGCCTTCGACCGCAGGGCCTCGGATATTCACTTGACCGAGCACGCCCCCCCGCTGCTGCGGATCGACGGCGCGCTCGAGCCGCTGCCGCTGGCCCCGGTGACGCGCGAAAACACCAAGAGGCTCGTCTACAGCCTGCTCACCGACCGGCAAAAAGCGCAGTTCGAGCGGGAGCTCGAGTTGGATATCTCCTTCGAGGTTGGGGGGCTGGGCCGGTTCCGCGTCAATGTGCACATGCAGCGGGGGAGTGTGGAGGCGGCGTTCCGCCTAGTGCCCTCGCGGATTCCCTCGCTGGAAGAGCTCGGGCTGCCGGCCGTCGTGAAGGATCTGGCCCGGAAGCCCAACGGCCTAGTGCTCGTGACCGGGCCGACCGGGGTGGGGAAGACCACCACGCTGGCCGCGATGGTGGATCTGATCAACCACGAGCGCCGGCACCACATCATGGTGATCGAGGACCCGATCGAGTTCGTGCACCAGAATCATCTGTCGATCATCAAGCAGCGCGAGGTCTACTCCGACACCAAGTCGTTCGCCAACGCGCTCGTGCGGGTGCTGCGGCAGGATCCCAACGTCCTGGTTGTCGGCGAAATGCGCGACCTCGAGACCATTTCCACCACCATCACCGCGGCGGAGACCGGCCACCTCGTGCTGGCCACGCTCCACACGCCGGACGCCTCGCAGACGATCGACCGCATCCTCGATGTGTTCCCGCCGCACCGGCAGGAGGAGGTCAAGGTGCAGCTCTCCGAGTGCCTCCAGGGCGTGGTCTCGCAGCAGCTCTTGCCGCGGATCGACAAGCCCGGCCGCGTGCCGGCCTACGAGGTCATGATCGCGACCCCGGCGGTGCGCAACCTCATCCGCGAGCACCAGACCGAGCAGCTCCTGACCGTGTTGCAGACCGGCGCGCAGCACGGGATGTGCACCATGGACTCGTGTCTGAAGTCGCTGGCCGACCGCAAGATCATTTCGTTCGACACCGCCCTCAGCCGGGTCCGCAACCGCGAAGAATTTCTCCTGCACGGCAAGCCGGTTCCCGCCAGGCACCGCCTCTGGACGCCGCACTAGCGCTCGCTTGACGCGGCCGCTTATTCTGGCTATACTATAGCCAGAATGAAGTACGCGATCGTCTTCGCGCCGGAAGCGGTTGAGGATATCCGAAACTTAAAGGCGTATGATCGATCGCGCGTGCGGGGCGCCGTTGAACGCCATGTACGGCATGCGCCAACCCGGGTGAGCGCACACCGGATTAAGCGTTTGGCAGGCGTGTCCCGGCCGCAGTTCCGACTCCGTGTCGGCGGCCTGCGTGTCTTCTACGATGTGTCAGGGGACCGCGTGGAGGTGCTCGCCGTGGTCCTGAAATCCGACGCCGCAGCATGGCTGAAAGGCCTGGAGGGATCACGATGAAAGCGATTGCCTTGTCAGAAGTGAAAGACGATCTGTCGCGCTACCTGCGTTTGGCGGAACAGCAGGGGATCATCATTACGCGTCACGGTAAGCCGGCGGGAATCCTCATCGGCTTCAAATCCGAGGATGATTGGTTCGAGTACCGCTTAGAGCATGACCCGAGGTTTTTGCGACGGATCCGCTCAGCTCGTGAGAGCCTCCGATCAGGAGACGGCACTCGCATCGAGGAGATCTCGTGGTGACGTCTGTTAACCGCCAGAGCATGGCCCCACGCAATTGCTCATTAACCCCTGATTCACCTTGACGTTACAACGGCGCTGTGCTACAACCAGGGCTCCGGTCGCGCGCATGGCCGGGTTGGTTTCAGGGCCCCATCGTC
>JAHFGU010000134.1 GCA_023247285.1 Candidatus Omnitrophota bacterium | reverse complement strand
CGCGGCCCACCGACCTGTATGTCGGGCAGAAGGATTATCAGCAGGCGCTGATCATCGAGCGGCTGGTGCGCGATTGGCGCCTGCCGGTGCGGGTGCGCATCCTGCCCACCGTGCGCGAGCCGGACGGGCTGGCGCGCAGCTCGCGCAATGCCTACCTCGCGCGGGGGCAGCGCGCGCAGGCGCCGGTTCTCTTCGAGGCGCTGACGCTCGCCGCCGACCGGATCCGCGAGGGGGAGCGGCGCGCCGAGCCGCTGCTCGACGGGATGCGGCGCCTCATCAGCGAAGCGCCGGAGGCGCGCGTGGACTACGTGGCGATCGTCGACGCCGCGACGCTGGCGCCCGCGTGGCGGCTGCGCGGGCGGGTGGCCCTGCTCGTCGCTGCGTGGATCGGGCGCACGCGCCTGATTGACAATCTTCTCGTCGACGTGCCATAATACGCCGTCGACGATGCTGCGCACGATCTGCAAGTCCAAGCTCCACCGCGCCACGGTGACCGACGCGAACCTCGAGTACACGGGGAGCGTCACGCTGGACGCGGATCTCATGCGGGCCGCGGGCCTCGCCCCCTACGAGCAAGTCCATGTCCTCGATGTGGACAACGGCGCTCGGCTCGTCACCTACTGCCTCGAAGGGCGCGCCGGCTCCGGGACCGTGTGCATCAACGGCGCGGCTGCGCGGCTCGTCGCCGCCGGCGACCGCGTGATCATCATCTCCTACGCCCAGCTGGCGTCCGAAGAGCTGGAGCGCTTCGAGCCGAAAATCGTGCTGCTGGATGCGCGCAACCGCATCCTGCAGGTGACGACCGCCGCGACACAGCTCTCCGAGGACGAGTTTGGGACACTCCGTACATTTCCTGAGTGATGGTCCGCGTGGGTCTCGTCGGCTGCGGGACCATCGGCTCGGGCGTGGCTGCAGCACTCGAGCGTCGATATGCCCGCCACGCGCGGCTCGTGGCACTCCATGACAGCGACCCGGCGCGCGCGCACCGACTGCGGCGCCGGCTCCGTTCCCACCCTCCGCTCCTGCCCCTGCCTGCGCTCATCCGCACAAGCCAGCTCGTCATTGAAGCCGCGTCCGCCGGCATCGCGCCGGAGGTCGCCGCGCGCGCCCTCCGAGCCGGGCGCACGGTGCTCATCATGAGCGTGGGCGGACTGCTGCGCGATGCGCGCTGGCGCGCGCTCGCCGACCGGGGGCGCGGCCGCCTGATCGTGCCCAGCGGCGCGCTCGCCGGGCTGGACGGTGTGGCCGCACTGGCGGCCGGCCGCCTGCGCCGCGTCACGCTGACCACCAGCAAACCGCCGCGCGCGCTCGCCGGCGCCCCGGCGCTGCGCGGGCGGCGCCTCGCGCGCCTGACCCGGCCGATGCGGCTCTTCGAGGGGTCGCCCCGAGCCGTGGTGGCCGCCTTCACCCAGAACACGAACATCGCCGCCGCGCTGAGCCTGGCCTGCGGCCGCGCCGCCCGCCGCATCCGCGTGCGCGTCGTCGCCGATCCACGCCTGGCGCGGAACGTGCACGAGCTGGACGCGGAGGGCGACGCCGGGCGGGTCCGCTGCCGCATCGAGAGCCGGCCAAGCGCCAACCCGAAGACGAGCGAGCTGGCGGTGCGCTCGGCGATCGCCACCGTCGCGCGGCTGTTCGACCCGATCGTGATTGGCACGTGACGGGATTTCCATCCGCCGCAACCCGGAGCGGCGGCCTACATCACCGTGAGGCCGAGGGGAAGGGGGTGACTTGTCGTGGCTGAGAAAGTCGCTAAGGTGGGCATCAAGAAGCAGCCTGGCTACCTGTACTTCGTGGACAAGCAAGGGGATATCTCCCGAGCCAGGATGGCGCGAGGCGGACAGCGCCGCCGCCGCAGCCGTCGCTAAGCGACGCGCGCAAGCGGTTCACCGTGGGGACGTTTCTCGTCATGGAGAAACGTCCCCACGTGTTTTTCCAGCCTGGTATAATCCGTTGTGTGCCGCCCATGTCCTCCGACGCCATCATCCCACCACCCAGGTCGGCCTGCCAGGGGCAGGCTGCTGAACACTATGGCCACATCCGCAGACGGTTCATCGCCGTCACCCGTTCAGCCCCGCCGTGAGGCGGGGAACCTGGGTGGTGGGATCATCATCCGCGGCGCCCGCGAGCATAATCTCAAGTCCATCTCGCTGACCCTGCCGCGCAACCGGTTCATTGTCGTCACCGGGCTCTCCGGCTCCGGGAAGTCCTCGCTGGCGTTCGACACGCTGTATGCCGAGGGCCAGCGCCGCTACGTCGAGAGCCTCTCGGCCTACGCCCGCCAGTTCCTCGAGCGCCTGGAGAAACCCGATGTGGACGCTATTGAGGGACTCTCACCGGCCATCGCCATCGAGCAGCGCACCGCCGGGGGCAATCCCCGCTCGACCGTGGCAACCCAGACGGAGATCTACGACTACCTGCGCGTGCTCTTCGCGCGCGCCGGGGTCCCGCACTGCCCGCGCTGCCGCGCGCCGATCAGCCAGCAGTCGGCGCAGGAGATCGTGGCCCAGGTGTTGGCGCTGCCCTCCGGCAGCCAGCTCGCCGTTCTCGCGCCGCTGGTGCGCGGGCGCAAGGGCGAGTACGCTGAGCTGCTGCGCGACATCAAGCGCCAGGGGTTCGTCCGCGCCCGCATCGACGGGGTCGTCCGCGACCTCGACGAGCCGGTCACGCTGGACAAGAAGCGCGCGCACACCATCGACGCGGTCGTGGATCGCGTCGCCCTAGCCCCGGACGCCAAGACCCGATTGACGGAATCGGTCGAGACCGCGCTCCGCGTGGGCAAGGGCATGGTCATTGTCAGCCGCCCCGCTCACCGCTCAACTCGCCACTCAGACCTGGTGTTCAGCGAGCTGTACGCCTGTCCGCGGTGCGGGTTCAGCTTCGAGGAACTCTCGCCGCGCCTGTTTTCTTTCAATTCGCCGTACGGCGCCTGCCCCACGTGCGACGGCCTCGGCACGAAGCTGGAGATCGACCCGGAGCTGGTCGTGCCGGACCGGGACCGGCCGCTGCGCGAGGCCATCGAGCCGTGGCGGCGCGGCGGGCGCCACGCCGCCATGTATTACAGCCGTCTGCTGCGCGAAGTGGCGGAGCATTACGGGGTCAGCCTCGAGGCGCCCTTCCGCTCGCTGGACAAGCGGGTCCAGCGCGCGCTGCTCTCCGGCACGCCCGACCGCATCTGGGGCGGGCCGTTCGAGGGCGTCATCCCCAACCTCGATCGCCGGTTCCGCCAGACGGAGTCGGACTATGTGAAGGAAGAGATCGCCCGGTTCATGAGCATCCTCCCGTGCCCGGCCTGCCAGGGCGCGCGCCTGAAACCCGAGGCGCTCGCGGTGTCCATCGATGGCCGGTCCATCGCCGAGGTGACGATGGATTCGGTCGCCGCATGCCACCGCTGGATCGCCCGCCTTTCGTGGACCGCGCAACAGCGCGCCGTGGCCGAGCCGGTGATGAAGGAGATCCGCAAGCGGTTGGAATTCCTGCTCGACGTCGGGCTCGGATACCTCACCCTGGACCGCGCCTCGGCCAGCCTGTCGGGCGGCGAGGCGCAGCGCATCCGCCTGGCGACACAGGTCGGCTCCGGGCTGGTGGGCGTGCTCTACATCCTGGATGAGCCGTCGATCGGCCTCCACCAGCGGGACAACGAAAAGCTGCTCAACACGCTCGAGCGGCTGCGCGATCTGGGCAACACGCTGATCGTGGTGGAGCACGATGAGGCCACCATCCGGCGCGCGGATTACCTCGTGGATCTGGGGCCGGGCGCGGGCAAGCACGGGGGCGAGGTCGTGGCCTGCGGCTCGGTGCAGGAGCTCATGCAGGAGCCGCGCAGCGCGACCGGCCAGTACCTCTCAGGCAAGCGGCGTATCCCGCTGCCTGTTGCGCGGCGGCCATTCCGCGGGCGGCCGGCGCTGGTCATCGCCGGCGCTGCCGAGCACAACCTCAAAGGCATCGACGTCGCCATCCCGCTGGGGTGCTTCGTGTGCGTCACCGGGGTGTCGGGCTCTGGCAAGTCGACGCTCATCGACGAGATTCTCTACCGGGCGCTGGCGCGCCGGCTCTACGGCAGCGCCGAGCGTCCGGGCGCCCACCGGCGCATCTCCGGCATCGAGCACCTCGACAAAGTCATCGTCATCGACCAGTCCCCGATCGGCCGCACGCCGCGGTCCAACCCGGCCACCTACACCGGCGCCTTCGGGCCGATCCGCGAGCTCTTCAGCCGCACGCCCGCCGCCAGGGTCTACGGGTTCAATCCTGGCCGGTTCAGCTTCAACGTCAAAGGCGGCCGTTGCGAGGCCTGCGAGGGCGACGGCATCAAGCGCATCGAGATGCATTTCCTGCCGGATGTGTACGTGCGCTGCGAGGTGTGCAAGGGGCGCCGGTTCAACGAGCAGACCCTGCAGGTCACGTACAAAGGCCGCTCCATCGCCGAGGTGCTGGCCATGACGGTGGAAGAAGCGCTGGAGCTGTTCGGCGCGGTCCCGGCCATCGCGCAGAAGCTGCGCACGATCGAGGCGGTCGGGCTCGGCTACATCGAGCTGGGCCAGTCCGCGACGACGCTCTCCGGCGGCGAGGCGCAGCGCATCAAGCTGGCCAAAGAGCTCTCGCGGCGCGCCACGGGCCGCACGCTCTACTTGCTGGATGAG
>JAHFGU010000133.1 GCA_023247285.1 Candidatus Omnitrophota bacterium | reverse complement strand
AGCCGACCAGGCCCAGCTCGGCGAAGGCCAGCACGAAGGAGTTGTGCGCGGTGAGCGGATAGCCATCGGTGAACATGTCCTGGCCAGCGCCGAACACCGGGTTGTGCTTCAAGAGCTGGAAACCGTAATGCCATGCGTCCAGGCGGCCGGCTGCCGACTCTTCGTCGGCGGAGATCGAGGCCATCCGGGACGGGCCGAAGAGAAATACGAGCAGCGCGACGGTCCCGCCGAGCACGCCGCCCAGCACGCGATGCTTGGAGCGGCGGATGAAGAAGAACCCGACGGCCATCAGGAGCGCCAGCATCCCGCCGCGCGAGTTCGTCAAGTAGACGCCATAGACCAGCAGCCCGATCAGCCCGAGCGGCAGCCATTTGAACCCGATAAAGGACGGCCCGAAGATGAACGCCAGCAGGAACGGGACCATCGTGACGAAGGCCATGGCCAAATCGTTCGGGTCGTCGAAGATGCCGATCCACGTGATGCGCGTGCCTTCGGAGAGGCCTTGCCCGGCCCACCCGTAGCCGCGCGCGGCCTGCGCGATGCCCTGCACCGCCAGGATGGCGGTGAGCACCACCATCACCCACACCGCGATCTTCACCTTCGCCGGCGTGTTGAGGAGGTTCACGACGAGAAAGTACATGATGAGATTGACCAGGAAAATCGAGATGACGTGGGTGACGCCGCCCATGTAGCCGTGCGCCACGTGCGAGAGGATCATGGCGAAGAAGAAGCCGACGAGCAGGCGGTTGTGCGGGATCCGCACGAGATTGGAGCCCTTCGTCAGCGCGATCCGCAGGCAGAACAAGAACGTCGTGACCGCCAGCGCAATGGAGAGCAGCGGCCATCCCATGAATCCAGGGACCCACTCCGACGGCCGCAGGTAGACCGCGATCAAGTAGACCAACAGGCACACAAACGCCATCGCTTACTCGCTCGCTCCGCGCGCGTAGACCCGCACCGGCCAGGGCGCATCGGTGAACTCGCCGACGAGGTGATAGGAAGACGCCAGCACCGGCGCCAGCGCCAGGTGCCGGCCGTAGGTCAACGGCGTATAGCGGTCCATGACAATGACGGCGGGCGGATCCTCGGCCAGCCGCCGGGCGATGCGCGATCGCTCCGGCGCCGACATTTCCTCCATGAAGCCGAGCGGATGCGAGATGCGCAGGAATGGCTGCCGATGCGCGGCAAATTCCCAGATCACCGTGCCGGAGAGCACCTCGCCCTGCGGGGCCGAGTGCGCGGCGACCACCTGTGCTGCGCGCGCCACCATCGCCGGCGGCCATTCGCAATCATAGGATCGATCCACCACTTGCCCGGCGTACGCCGCGGCAAGGACGAGTGCGGCACTCAGCGCGCCGAGTGCTGCGGCCTGGCCAACCGCGAGCCGGGTCCGTGCCAACCCCCACACCAAGCCGAGCGCTGCGGCAAGGCCGATCGCCACGAACAGCAGGCCGAGTTTCGGATACGGCCCGCCGGCCAGCGGCGTGAACCGCGCGAGAAGCAGCAGCGCGGCGCACAGCAGATAGCCGAGTCCGTAACGCGCCTGGACGGCGGTCGAGCCTCGGCCAGCCCGCGCCGCGAGCCGGCCGCTTGCCCCGATCGCCGCGAGCGCCAGCGGCATGCTGGTCTTCCAGCCGGCATGCTCGGCGAGCCACGCGGCGGCGCCGAGTGCTAGCGCCAACAGCCCATATCGCGCCGCCGTAACGCGCAGCCGGCTGTCAGGCCCGAACAACCAGGCTACGGAGAACCCTGTGAGCAGCGCAAGCGGCGGGATCAGCTCGCGGAAGTAGTACTGGAAGAACCCCCGGGACGCGACGTGGTAGCTATAGAGGAAGGCGACGCAGCCGAGCCATGCGAATGCCGCGCGCAGGCCCAGCCGCTGCCCCGATGGCTGCGCGGCGGATGGCCGCCGGCTCGCCCGCCACCACAGCGCGGCCGCGATGACCAAGCCGATCCCGAAATAGAGGTTGAGGCGCACGACATCGTACAGCCGGTCCATCGTCTCAAACCACGGCTGGCTCGACTGGCGAACCGCTGCGCCGGCCGCCTCGGCGCGCGGCATCCATCCGAAGATGCGGCCGAGGCTCGCGGTAACCGCCGCCACCGGAGAGAGGCTCCACCGCGAGAAGAGCTCCGAGGCCGGCACCAGCGGCGCGTACGCCAGCAGCACCGCCGCAACAACGCCGCCGTAGCCCAGGGCCAGCCGGCCGGCTCGCCGGAGCCAGGCGCGGAGGCCGCCGCACTCCAGGAAGAGCAGCAGTGCAGCCGCCGGCAGCCCGGCTAACGTGGACTCGCGCACGTAGTAGCCGGCACCCAGCGCTGCCCCGGCCAGCACCAGCGGCCACCGCCGCCGGTCCTGGAGATGCGCCACAACGCCGTAAAGCCCCAACGCCGTCAGCAGCATAGCCAGCGGCTCAGTTTTGACGACAGCCGCGTTGATGAAGATGGTGGGAGTATAGAGGAAGAGCGCTGCCGCAATCAGCCCAGCCGCAGTGCTCCACAACCGCCTGCCAAAGAGCCACAAGACCCAGGCGGTCAGCGCTGTGGCCAGCACCGGCATCCAGCGCCCCGCGGAGAGCCCGCCGCCGAACAACGCCAAAAACGGCACGTAGGCGTAGACGTAGAGCGGCTGCCGCGCGTGGAAATCCACCTCCGGTACCAGCCCGGCCATCGCCAGCCGCGCGTCCATGAGGTGCGCGCCTTCATCCGCGTTGACCCAGTGCACCTGCACCATCCACGCCTGCAGCGCCAGCCAGACGCCCAGCAGCACGAGAAACCACCTGAGCTGGCGCCAGCCGCTGATCGCCGGACGCCCAATCGCCGTCGGCGTGCCGGCCAGCCGCGTCCACGTCCAGGTGGTGTTGAGGCCGTAGTTCCAGAACGTCACCAGGCCGATGGCGATCGCGTTCGAAACCAGGTAGTGCCATCCGAGCCGGATGGAGAGCGCCCACAAGAGCGCCAACTGGATCGCCGCCCCGACCCCGCAGATGAGATTGAAGTGCGCGAGGCGCCGGAGCCGATCCGCAAGGCGCGGAGCCCCTTGACTGCGGTCCTTGAACGTCCACAGCTCATTCCAGAGGAAGTTATTGAGGATGGCGCACTCCACCGCCACCGCCCCGGCGCGCAGCGTTCCCAGCATCCCTGACGCCTTCAGCCACCAGAAGATGCCCAGGTTGACGACGACCCCGGCGGCGCCCACCAGGCAGAAGCGCACGAACCGCCCCATCCCTTCAGGCGCCCAGACGAGCCGCCAGACCTGCGCCAAGTAATCGCGCATCACCAGCGCCCCCAGCTTGCTCTCTCCGCGGCGCCGGCGCCCGAACTGGTACGGCACTTCAGCTACCCGCCGGTACCGGCCACGGCCCAGCACTTCCAGCAGGATTTTATAGCCGGTCGGGCGCAGGGCCGCATCCTCCACCACGCGCCGCCGGAGCACGAAGAACCCGGACATGGGATCCGTCACCCCGTGCGCGGCGGACGGCAGCACCGCCTGCGCCAGGTTCGAGGCGCCGCGCGAGATCCATTTCCGCACCGGGTTCCAGCGCAGCCGGACGCCGTTGGACGTGTAGCGGCTGGCCACCGCGACGTCCACCGACGGATCCTCGAACACGCGCACCAATGTGGCGAGCACCTCGGGAGGATGCTGCAGGTCCGCATCGATCACGCCCAGCAGCTCGCCGCGCGCCTGACGCCAGCCATCCACGACGGATGGCGCCAACCCCTTCACCCCGCCTGTCCGGCGAATGACCCGCACCCGCGGATCCTGGCGCTGGCACGCTTCCGCGACTCGCCACGTTTCATCCGGGCTGTCATCGTCCACGATGATGAGCTCGTAGTCCGCGCCGCAGCCTGACAGCGCCCGGCCGAGCTGCTCGAGCAGCAGCGGCACGTTCTCCGCCTCGTTGTACGTCGGGATGATGACGGAAACGGTTGTCATGTCACAAGCCACACCTGGCGTCGCGGGGTGCGATCGGATAAGGATCGCCCGTCCTTGACAGGATCGTCTCGTCGAGCTATAGTCCAAAGAAAAGGGCGTGTCATATGCAGATTCCACTTCTGAAAACGCTCGCGGGAGAACGGGTCGTGCTGGTTGGCGCGAAGCGGAAACGATTCTCTTTCCTGTATCATGGCATCACTCGATTCGTTGATGCGAAGGGCCAAACCCTGGGCCTTGTGATCGACAGGAAGACCCTGGACGAGATTGAGGAAGACCTGGAAGCCCGCACACCGGAATTTCTCGCCTCGCTCGAAGCCTCTCGGAAGTCCGGCCGAGTTTCCGCCGCCACCGTCAAGCAAAAAACCCGTCTCGCGTGATTGCGTACGCGTTCACGAAGCACGCGGAAGCCGAGTTCTTGAAACTGCCTCGCGAGATTCAACGCCGCATCCTGCGGAAAGTCGACCACTGGCTGCAGACTACCTCCCCCCTGCGTTTTGCCGAACGGATCGTTGACGCTCCTCAACCGTGTTTTCGATATCGGATCGGCGACTATCGAGTCATCTTCGATTGGGAAGGCACCGGCATCCTCATCACGAGAGTCGGGCATCGGCGCGACGTCTATCGCTAAGACGCCCGTCTCTACGGGCTCCGACATCCCGCGCTGCACAGGCCAGGGTTCCGCCAGCCACCGCATGATCATCCCCGCTCCTCTTGCACCACGTAGTCTTTCTGGTCGCGGGCATGCGTGAAGATCAGCAGCTCGCCCAGCAGCCCGATGGAGGCGATCTGG
>JAHFGU010000032.1:3467-12285 GCA_023247285.1 Candidatus Omnitrophota bacterium | reverse complement strand
TGTCGTACAATGTCCGCGGGTTCCGATTCAAGCTGCTCGATCCGCCCGCGATCGACTTTAAGCCCGGCCAATTCCTCATCCTGAACGTCCCGCACGAGGGCAAGGTCGTGAAGCGGGCGTATTCCATCGCCTCCCCGCCGCACGATCCGGGCGCGGTGGAGTTGTGCATCCAGCACCTCGAGGGCGGGATCGCCTCCACCTACCTCTGGAAGCTGAAGGCCGGCGAGCCGGTCTCGATCTCCGGGCCGCACGGCGCCTTCATGCTGAAGGAGCCGCTGGACTACGAGCCGGTCTTCGTGGCCACCGGCACCGGCGTGGCCCCCTTCCGCGCCATGATCAAGCACCTGCTGCACAAGAATGTCCTGCGCGACATGTGGCTGGTCTTCGGGACCCGGTACGAGCACGGCCTGCTCTATGAATCCGAGTTCCGCTCGCTGGCCGCGCTGCGCCACAGCTTCCACTACCTGCCGACGGTCAGCCGCCCGAAAGAATGGCACGGCGAAGCCGGCCACGTCCAGCAGACCTTCCAGAAGCACATCAAGGACTTCGCGAACAAGGAAATCTACTTGTGCGGCTGGATGGAGGTGGTGAAGGCGGTCTATGCCGACCTGCAAACCTTCGGGGTGCCCAAGGAGAAGCTGCACTACGAGGAGTGGGCGTAAGACATGGAGCTGAAGCTGCCCCGCCACCAGGCCGACGCCCCGGCCTTGTTGCGCGTCGGGCATACGCCGGACATGGACGACGCCTTCATGTTCTTCGCGATCGCCACCGGCGCCGTCCCCCTTGACGGCCTGCGCTTCGAGCACGTCATTGAGGACATCCAGGCGCTCAACCGGCGGGCGGCCGGGGCCGAGCTGGAGATGACCGCGATTTCAGCGGCCAGCTACCCGTCGCTGGCCAAGGACTACTGGATCGTCTCCGTCGGCTCCAGCGTCGGGCAGGGCTACGGACCGCTGCTGGTCTCCTCGCAGCCGAAGAGCCCGGAGCAGCTCGAGGGGCGCCGCGTCGCGATTCCCGGTCTGCAGACAACGGCCTATTTCCTGCTGCGGCTGGCAGCGCCCGGCATCATCCCGGTGGAGCTGCCCTTCTCCGAGATCCCCGCAGCAGTGCTGCGCGGCGAGGTGGAGGCCGGGCTGGTCATCCATGAGCGGCAGCTCACCTACCGGGATGCCGGCTTGCTGCCGGTCCTGGACCTTGGAACGTGGTGGCAGCAGCAAACCAAGCTGCCGTTGCCGCTTGGCCTCAACGCCGTGAAGAAGGCCCTGGGGCGCGAGGCGGCGCGGCGCGCGACGACCATCCTCCGCGACAGCATCCTCTACGCCTTCGCGCACCAGGACGAGGCGCTGGCCTACGCGATGCAGTTCGCGCGCGGCACCGACGCGGCCCGCGCGCGGCAGTTCATCGGCATGTACGTCAATGAGGAATCGCTCACTCTGTCGAAGCCCTGCCGCGAAGCCCTGCGCGTGCTCTACAAGCGCGCCCGCGACGCCGGCCTGATCCCCGCCGTCCCCCGCCTCGAAGTCATCGAGCCTCTCAAGCCCGCCTAAGCGCCCGAGAAAAAAGTGTCAGGCACTTCGGTAGCCGAAGTGCCTGACACTTTTTTCAAGAGTAGGTCTTGCGCGGAAAGACGTCGGCCCGCAGGTTGGCGACGCGGTCGAGGAAGAGCGCGCCATCCAGGTGATCGACTTCGTGCTGGACCACCACCGCCTCAAATCCTTCCAGCCAGACGCTGTACGCCGCCCCGGCCTGATCCTGCGCGCTGAGGCGCACGCGCGCCGCCCGCCGGACATTGGCGGTGAGATCTGGAACGGAGAGGCAGCCTTCACGGCCGATGGACCCCCCCTCCATCTGATCCAGCGCCGGATTGACGAGGATGAGCAGGCCGTGGGTCGCGTCCGCTTTCGGATGCTGCGAGGCGTCCATGACCGCCAGGCGCACCGAGCGGCCGACCTGGGGTGCTGCCAGCCCGACGCACCGCGGATGATGCCGCATGGTGCTGATCATCGCGTCGATCAGCCGGCGGGTGGCTGCGTCGAATCGCTCGATCCGCCGCGTCGGGTGCTTGAGGATGGGATCGGGGAACCGGCGGATGGCCAGCATCGCCGCTCTGCGCGCTAGAGAACGGCGGGGTCGGCCGGGCGCACCGAGACTTGCACGCCGACGCGCTTGGCCACCTGCTGGAGGCGGTGCTCGAGCCGCTCGCCGGAACTGCGCGCCGGCAGCTCGACCTCGAGCAGCGTCAGGTACAGCGCCGGCCGTCCCTTGGGGCTGCGGTGCGTGTGCAGGTCGGTGATGTTGACGCCCTCGCGCGCGAGCGCGTCGGCGACGCGGAAGACGATCCCGCGCCGGTCCGCGCCGTAGACCGAGATGAGGAACCGCCGCCCCCGGCCGCGCGGCGCTCGCGCCTCGGCCGCGGAGAGCGCCTTCAGGTGCACGGCCAGGCGCAGCCGCTGTTCGAGCGGTGCGAGCGCGCGCCGCAAGCCTTGCGCGGTTCCGCCGGATGGGCCGGCGAACGCCAGCATGATCGCGAACTCGCCGCCGAGCCGCGTCATCGCCGAATCCTCAAGGTTGCAGCCCTGCTCGTAGAGGACCTGTGTGACCCCGGCCACGATGCCGGGGCGGTCCTTCCCGACCGCGATCAGGATCCAGCGGCGCGGCATGGGCGACCTTCCATTTCGACCTCGAACCCCAGATCCTCGATCATGCGGCGCGCCTCCTCAGCCTGCTGCCCGGGCGTGGTGAGATAGCCCTCGACGAAAATCGAATTCGCGGCGTAGAGCGCGAGCGGCTGCAGCGAGCGCAGGTTGACCTCGCGGCCGCCGGCGGCGCGGATCTCGCTTGCGGGATTGAGCAGGCGGAACAGGCACAGCACCTTGAGGCACTTCATCGGCGTCAGGAACCGCGCGGCCTCGAGCGGCGTGCCGGAAATCGGATGGAGGAAGTTGATCGGGATCGAGTCCATCCGCAGCTCGCGCGTCGCGAACGCCAGATCAAGGATGTCCTCGTCGGTCTCGCCCATCCCCACGATCCCGCCGCTGCACGTGAGCAGCCCGGCGCGGCGCACGTTCCGCACGGTCTCGACCCGGTCCTGGTAGGTGTGCGTGCCGCAGATCTCCGGGTAGAACCGCTCGCTCGTGTTGAGGTTGTGGTTGACCCAGCCGACCCCGGCCGCCTTAAGGCGCCTGGCCTGCGCCTCGCTGAGCAGACCGAGGCAGACGCAGATCTCCAACGCGGGTGCGTGCTGCTTGATGGCGCGCGTCACGGCACAGACGTGCTCGATCTCCTCGTCGGCCGGCCCGCGCCCGCTCGCCACCATGCAGTACCGGGTCGCCCCGGCCGCAGCGGCGCGGCGCGCGCCGTCGACCAGTTGCTCCGCATCCATGAGCGGGTACTTGTCGATCTTCGCGGTGGAGAGCGAGGACTGGGAGCAGTAGTGGCAGTCTTCCGGGCAGAGGCCGCTGCGCGCGTTCTGCAGCACGCAGACCTTCACCCGCTTGCCGAACGCTGCCTGGCGCACTTCGAAGGCGGCGCGCAACGCCAGCGGCACGTCCTCGTCCGGAAGCCCAAGGATGGCCCGGCCTTCCTCGCGGCTGATGCCCTGCCCGCCGAGCGACCGCTCGACGAGGCGAGGCCAGTCGAGGCGCAGACTCGCTTCAGGCATGGCGGGCACGGCCGGCGCGGCTGCAGCCTGCGTCATGCGTTCACCGGCGAAGCAGCCGGCTCGAACCGGCGGAGGACCTCGTAGCGGGTGGTGCGCTGCGCCGGGGTAAACCCGGCTTCGCGGATGAGGGTCACGACGTCGTCCACCGTCGTGGTGTTCACGAACGAGGTGGCTGCGTGCACGTTTTCTTCGAAGAGCGTGCCGCCGAAGTCATCGGCGCCGAAGTGCAGCGCGATCTGCCCGGTCTTCTTCCCTTCCGAGAACCACGACGCCTGGATGTGCGGGACGTTGTCCAGGTAGAGCCGCGAGAAGGCGATCATCCGGAGGTACGCGGTCGGGCCGGCATGGTGCGGGATCGGCTTCTCCAGCGGCGTGTTGCCCGGCTTGAATGTCCAGGGCACGAACGCGGTGAATCCGCCGGTCTCGTCCTGCAGCTCCCGAACCCGGTCCAGGTGCTCCAGGATGTCTTCGTCTTCCTCGATGTGGCCGAACATCATCGTCGCGGTCGACTTAAACCCCAGCTGGTGCGCCTGGCGGTGCACGGTGAGCCACGCGTCGGCCCCGCCCTTCTTGGGTGCCAGCCGCCTGCGGATCCGATCGGACAGAATTTCAGCGCCGCCGCCTGGCAGCGTGTGCTGGCCTGCCTCCTTCAGCCGCTCCAGCACCTCGCGGATGCTCAGGCCGGAGACCTGGCCCATCATCGTCACTTCGGAGGCCGTGAAAAAGTGCGGCGTGATCTGCGGGAACCGGCGGCGCGTCTCGCGGATGAGCGAGAGGTAGTAGTCGAGCGGAATCTCCGGGTTGTGGCCGCCCTGCAGCAGCACAGTCGTGGCACCCAGGTCGGCGGCATGCTGGATCTTCCCCATCACCTGCTCTACCGTCAGCGTGTACGCGTCCTTGGACCCTGGCTTGCGGTAGAAGGCGCAGAAGACGCAGTCGGTGATGCACGCGTTGGTGTAGTTGGGGTTCGAATCGATGACGAACGTCACGGCCGGATCAGGATGCAGCCGGCGCCGAACGTGGCTGGCCAGGCGCGCAAGCTCCAACAGGTCGGCGCGGCGCCAGAGCCACAGGCCCTCCTCGCGGGTCAGGCGGGCAGCGCCGAGGACTTTCTCTTCCAGCGCCTCAGAGCAGATGATGCGCATGGACGAGCTCGCGGAACCGCTGAATCCCGGCTTCTTCAGGCTGGCTTAGCCGGTAGATGAAGCTGCCGAGGTAAGCGGCGAGGTCCGGCGCAGGCAGATCCAAACCAGCCGCCCGCTCCTGCGCGATGGCGGCCAGGTCGCCGACATTGCGGCCCAGCGTCCCGCTCAGCGCCAGCTCGAGCCGGCGCTTCTCCGCGGCGGGCGCGTCGCGCCGCACCGCCCAGACCGCGAAGACGCAGGGCAGGTGCTGCCAGGTCCACCATTCGAACGCCAGATCCGTTTCATACGGGTAGCGCGCGTTCGCCCGGCGGAAGCGCAGCGCCTCATCGCCGATCAGCAGCAGCGCGTCGGCAGCCGGATCCTGCCCGCGCGCGTAATTCGCCGGTGCTACGCGGTGGCGCTGCTCGAGCAGCAGGCGCAGCAGCACAGCGCTCGTGGACGTCTCTTCCGTGACCGAGATCGTGGCCCCGTCAAGCTGCAGCAGGGGACGTCGCGAAAAGAGCATGACGCTCTGCGCCCGCCCGCGCACCGCGATGCCGAACGGCCCGATGCGCTCGAACCGGTCCTCAAGCCGCAGGTAGTCGGCCAGCGGCAGCAGGCCGGCCAGCAGCGTCCCTGCGGCGGCTTGCTCGCCCAGCGCGCGGGGCGCGAGATCGACGAGCTCGATCCCCCCGCCGAGTGTCAGCCCGCGGAAGAACGGCGCGCTATTGAGGAACGGCACTCGCGCAAGCCGCGTCGTCGTAGATGTGGAGGGTGTGATAGAGGGCATCCCGTTCCACCGGCACGCAGCCGGACCCGCGGATGAGCTCCACGAGCCGGCCGCGGGTGAGGCTGATTGGCGAGGCGGCATCGGCCGCGTGCATGATGCGCTCTTCGCCGATCGTGCCGTCCATGTCATCGGCGCCGAAATGCAGCGCCACCGAGGCGATCTCTTCGCCCATCGTGACCCAGTAGGCTTTGATGTGCGGGACGTTGTCGAGCAGCAGGCGCGCGACGGCGATCGTCTTCACGTCCTCCAGCGACGAAACCTGGCGCGCCACCACCTGCGTCTTGCCCGGCTGATACGCCAGCGGGATGAAGCTCATGAACCCGCGCGTCTGATCCTGCAGGCCGCGCAGCTTCAGCATGTGATCGACCCGCTCCTCGTAGGTCTCCATGTGGCCGTAGAGCAGCGTGGCATTGGTCGGAATGCCAAGCCCGTGCGCGATCCGATGGATCTCGAGCCACCGCGGCGCGCCGATCTTGAAGGGAAAGAGCGCCTTGCGGACCCGCTCGGAGAACACCTCAGCCCCGCCGCCTGGCAGCGCGGCCAAGCCGGCCTCCTGGAGCTGGCGCAGCACCTCCTCGACGCTGAGCCGGAACTTCTTCGAGAAGAAATCGATCTCCACCGCGGTCCACGCCTTGATCTGGATCTGCGGGAAGCGCTCCTTGATGCCGCGCAGCATGTCCAGGTAATGCGTCCACGGCCAGTCCGGATGCAGGCCGCCGACGATGTGCACCTCATGGAGCTCGGCGCTGCAGCGCTGCAGGATCTCCTCGAGGGTCATCTCGTAGGCGTTGGGCCGGCCGCGCTTGGTCGCGAAGTCGCAGAAGCGGCACGAGAGCGCGCAGAGGTTGGAGGGGTTGATTTGCCGGTTCACCACGAAGTGCGCGCGGTCGCCCCAGCGGGCGCGCTTGGCCTGGTCGGCCAGCCGGCCGAGGCTGACGATATCGCGCTCCTGGAACAGGGCCAGCGCCTCCTCACGGCTGAGGCGCTCCTGCTGTTGGAGCTTTTGGGCTACGCGTTCAAGTAGCGATGCCATTGCGCGCTCACGCGCTCCACGATCTGCGGGTCCATGATGACCGGCTCCGGATAGCCGGGCTTGAAGGTCGCGTCGATGCCGAGGCAGCCGCGGTAGACCGGCCACGCCTGCTGCAGCGCGGCCGACGCGAACTGGATGTCGCGCGCCGGGTCAAATCGCGTGAAGATGCCCCAGAGCAGGCTTTCGCGGTCCGCCACATCGACGTCCGGGCTGACCGCGGCGATGAGCTTGATGCGGGAGAGCGCCGGCGCTGCCACGAGCGCGCGGATCACCTCCCGCCCTTCCCCCTCGACCTGCACCGCCAAGAGCGCGCCTTCAAGCAGCCGGGCGCGCCGGATCCTGGGATGGAGGGCTGTCACCTGGGCTTCGGTGATCGCGGGCAGGGCCTGGCTCGATGCCGCGCGCGGCGCGCCGCCCCGGGTGGCGTCGAGCACCATCTTGCTGCCCAGGTTGAGCGTAAAACTCGTAAAATCCAGCGTATCAAATGGCACCCCTGGAAGCAAGAGGAAGTCCTGGGCTGGGTCGAACGAATCGCGGATCGCCCGCAGGACCGCGGTGAAATCCCGCGCATCCACATCCGCGTCGACGATCACGAGGCATTTGGTCAGCGCCATCTGGCCGGTGCCGAGCAAGCCCAGCGCGGTCTTCATCCCCTCTTTGCCGAACCGCTCCCAGACCGAGGCCACGGCCAGGCTGTGGAACCCGGCCTCATAGTACGCCCAGATGTCCCGCAGCTCCGGATGGACCAGCCGGATCATCGGCAGCAGGATTTCCTGCACCGCTTCGCCGATGAAGCGGTCTTCCTGCGGCGGCTTGCCGACGACGGCGGAGAGATACACCGGATGGGCGCGGCGCGTCATCCGTTGGATCCACAGCACCGGGAATGGGGCCGGGTGCGAATAATGGCCGAAGTGGTCGCCGAAGGGCCCTTCCGGCTGCCGCTCATCAGGCGGCACGATGCCCTCCAAGATAATCTCGGCATCCGCCGGGGCGACGGTTTGCCCCATCCGCCCCAGCACGAGCTTGATCGGGCTGCCGCGCAAGAAGCCGGCGAGCGCTAGCTCGTCGATGCCTTCGGGCAGCGGCGAGACCGCGGCCAGGTATAACACCGGATCCCCGCCGATCACCACCGCGACCGCCAGCGCCTTGCCCTGCTGCTCCGCCTTCCAATAATGGAACCCGCCGCCTTTCTGGATCTGCCAGTGCATGAGCACTTGGTCCGGGGCGACGACCTGCATGCGGTAGATGCCCAGGTTCCTGGCGTCGGTGTCCGGGTCGTGCGTCAGCACCATCCCGCACGTGATGAAGCGGCCGGCGTCCTTGGGCCAGCATTGCATGATCGGCAGCCGGGAGAGGTTGGGCGGCTCGTCGACGTCTTGGCAGGCGGCGCGGCGCACGCGCCGCGGGGCGGCCGCGAGGACCCGGCCGATCGTGCGCCACTCGCCGATGAGGCGGCGCGGGCGCGGCGGGGCTGCGGCTTCGATGAGCCGGCGCAGCTCATCGCCGACTTGCTGCGGATGGCGGCCGAGTGCCAGCTCGATGCGGCGCTCGCTGCCGAGGATGTTGATGGCCAACGGAGCCTCGGCGCCCTTGACCGACTCGAAGAGCAGGGCTGGCCCGCGCTGCTTCACGACGCGGGTGGCGATCTCGGTGATCTCAAGCTCCGGATCCACCTCGACCCGGACGCGGGCGAGCTCCCCTTCCCGCTCCAACAGCGCCAGGAAACTTTGGAGATCCATTAGAGCTGCGGGGCCTGGCGCCGCATTCACTGCGCGGCGGCGCTTGGCCGGCCCCAGCGTGGCCGGCCTTCGCTCGGCTGTCGGGCCTCGCTCGTCCCCCCACCTACCGCGCGGCGCTGCAGCGCCGCGGCCGCGGAACGCGGCCGGCCTGTGGCCCGGCGGCAGGTGGGGGGACACCATGCCCGCTCAGCCCGCCAGACGCGCCGCTCCGTGAACGCAGCGCCACCCGCAGCCGACAATTCACTTCTCATTCGAGGGCTTCGGGCTTCCAGGCGAGGGCGGTCTCGACGCCGAGGAGGCTGAGCACCTTGGCGCTGAAATGCTCGGCCAAGTCGTCGAGCGTCTGGGGCTTGTGATAGAAGGGCGGCGACAGCGGCATGATGATCGCGCCGGCCTGGGAGAGCCGGTGCGCCTGCTCAAGGTGGATGGTTGAGAGCGGGGTCTCGCGCAATCCGATGATGAGCTTTCGAC
>JAHFGU010000032.1:0-3367 GCA_023247285.1 Candidatus Omnitrophota bacterium | reverse complement strand
TTGTGATAGAAGGGCGGCGACAGCGGCATGATGATCGCGCCGGCCTGGGAGAGCCGGTGCGCCTGCTCAAGGTGGATGGTTGAGAGCGGGGTCTCGCGCAATCCGATGATGAGCTTTCGACGCTCCTTGAGGGCCACGCCGGCCGCGCGGGTCAGCAGCGTATCGCCGAGCCCGCAGGCGATCTTGGCCATCGTCGAGACCGAGCACGGCAGGATGACCAGCGCATCGAAGGGCGTTGAGCCTGATGAGAACGGCGCGGCCAGATCTTCGTCGGAGAAGCTGCGCTTGACGTGCTCGGCGAGGTGGTGCTCGGTGAGCCCGGTCTCCTCTTTGAGGACGTAGCGCCCCCACTTCGTCAGGATCAGAAACTTCTCCCCGGGGCACCGCCGCAGAAACTCAACCCCAAACACCGATCCCGACGCTCCTGTAATTCCAACAATTACACGCATGACGCTACTCCTCAGATGTCAGAATTGTCCATGAACTTCTTAATGAGAAGAACCCCTGCCCCGATAACTACAATAGCGACAATTAATAAAGGAGGGAACCGATCAAACAAGAAAACACGAAGATTCTCAGAAACGCTCCATGGAAGCTCACGCATATTCCCGTACCTGTCCCGCTCGATAACTCCATGGAAACTCGCCAGAAAATCCGCCAGAATATTCAACACACAGGCAATGCTATTTCCCGCAATCCCGAAGATGCCTGGCACAGCACCCCATCGCCCGGTTGAGCACAACCCTATCCCACCAATGAATAGCAGCAGAGAGCTGAGAAGAACACTCAGAAAAGCGAAGTTAGTAGATACGTACCAAGCCGCGTGAATGAAACCGGTTGCGTAGCCTTCCCAGTTTGCGTACCCGACAGTTTGCGACCAGGTACTGATGAGCACGAGCACGGCGGCACCACCAGCATATCCGAGGACCCATATTCCCAGTTCTTGCATCTGTTCTTGTCGGCTTATTGGTTCCATTTTGTGTATTAGGAAAATTGGAACCGGCTCTTATTTCTAATTGTCATTTTTGCTTGGCTTCGCGGGTGACGCGGTGCGGGGCCCCTAGCCGCGCGCAGCCGACGGCGGCGATAGTCCGCCGCGGCGAGCACGGCTGGGGTGGCACCGCGGCAGGACCCGCGAAGCCCCGCATTTCAAACCCCAGCCCAGACGAAGGCAAAAACAAGAAAGCCCAGCATGCCGTTGAGCTGGAAGAAGGCGAACTCGGGGTTGCGGGCGGCGATGGCGTGCTGCCAGATGAACAGCGCGCCGATCGCGGCAAGCCACCACACCGCGAACATCGTCCGCAACTGCGTGCGCCACACCATCCACAGGCACACGAACGCGGCGATATGGACCAGCGACGCGAGGAACAGCGCCGGGCGCTTGCCCAACGCCACCGGCAGCGAGCGCAGGCCTTCCTCGCGGTCGAACGCTTCATCGAGCGTCGCGTAAATGATGTCGAACCCGGCGACCCAGGCGATCGAGAAGAGCCACAGCCATCCGACTTCGCGGATGCCGGAAAGTGAACGCGAGGCCGCCAGCCATCCGCCCACCGGCGCCATCGACCACGCCAGGCCCAAGCCAAGATGCGCCAGCGCGGTGAACCGCTTCAAGTAGGGATAGATTACGAAGAGCGCCACCGGGATGGGCGAGAGCCACAGGCACACCGGCGCCAGGGCCCATGCGCTGGACAGGTAGAGCGCGCCGGCGGCCGCGACGATCAGCCACGCCTCCCACCGGCGCATGGCCCCGCGGGGCAGCGCGCGCTGCCGGGTGCGCGGATTGCGCGCGTCGATTTCCGCGTCGATGAGCCGGTTGAGCCCCATCGCCACGGCCCGCGCGCCGGCACCCGCGCAGATAATGAGCCCGGCCGCGCCTGCGGTCAGCGGGCCGGCGCGATGCAGCAGCGCGCCCGCGAACATGAGCGGCAGCGAGAAGACCGTATGCTCGATCTTCAGAAAATCCGCGTAGGTTTTGAGCCGGTGCTCGATGATGAGTTCGCTCATGAGTTCCGAGGCGATCCGGGCTGGCTAGAACACAAACGGCAGGACGAGCGGCGCGGCCGCCCGAGCCCAGGGGATGGCTGCCGCTGCCACTTCGAGCACGCCGCCGGTGACCATCGTCACAGTGCCGATGGCGCCGTTGACCGCGCCGAACACGGTGCCGAGCACTGGCGGCCCGCTCAGGGTGCCGACCAGCGTGGAAAGAGGAAGCTGAAACACGCCGGCGACGATTCTGCCGATGCCGCTTACCAGCCCTGCGTGGGCCGGCGGCGCAGCCAGCAACCCCACGGCCGCCACGGTCGCGAACCATGCGCTGCGCGTCACGAGCCTCGTGCGGCGTCCCGTGAGTCGGTCAGCCGCCATAATGCCATCCGGTGTCCATCAACGTTAGGGCCGGCTCATCGCGGTGCACGCCGGCCTCGATCACTTCCCCGATGACGACGGCGTGGTCGCCGAGCTGGTTCGCAACTTCCCGCACCTCGCACTCCACGTAGGCGATCGCCTCCTCCAGGATCGGCGCGCCGGTCTTGCCGATCCGGTGGCGAACCGTCTGCAGCTTTTCGCCCACCACCGTCGCCGGCTTGACGAAGTGCTCGGCCACCGACTTCTGCTCCTTGCCCAGCAGATTGACCGTGAACACCTTGTCCTGCTGGATCATCGCCAGCGAATGCGAGTCTTTCTTGATGCCGACGGCGACGAGCGGCGGTGTGAAGGAAACCTGCGTGAGCCAGGTGGCGGTGAAGGCGTTGAGCTGCGAGCCTTGCTTGACGCCCACAATGTAGACGCCGTGCGGGATCTTGCGCAGCGCCGTCTTCTTCGCTTGCAAATCCATACTCACCCCAGATGCGCGGCCAGGAACTGCAAGGTTCGAGCCCACGCCGCCTCCGCGTCGGCCGGCCGGTACGTCTGCGGGCGACCCGCATCGAAGAACCCGTGGTCCGCCTCTGGATACACGGCCACGTCGATTGGCTTGCCGGATGTTTCCCTGGCCTGCCGCAACAGGTCCACCTCGGCCTTCGTCACCCACGCGTCCTTGGCCGCATGGTGGAACAGCACCGGACAGAGCAGGTAGTCGAAGGATTCCGCCGGCGGCACCTTGCCGTAGAACGCCACCGCGGCCTTAAGATCCGAGTTATGCGTCGCCTGGTTCAAGGCGAACGTGCCGCCCATGGAGAAACCCACCACACCCAGGCGCAGCGGGTCGACCGCCGCATGCGACGCCAAGAGCCGCAGCGCGGCGTTGAGGTCGCGCAGCGCCCACTGCGACATGAGCCGGCTCATCAGGGCGGCCGCCTGGGCCGGATCCGCCGTGACCCCGCCGCCGATGCGCGCGTAGAGGTCGGGCGCGCACGCCACATACCCGGCG
>JAHFGU010000132.1 GCA_023247285.1 Candidatus Omnitrophota bacterium | reverse complement strand
CGCCCGGGCGGGCTTCAAGGTGGTCATCAGCGAGCGCTCCTACGCGCCGTCCATCGACGACGCGGAGCTGGAGCCGATGCTGCTGCGCGCCCAGGAGATGTCCCGCTACGTCGAGCAGGGGATTCTGGACTGCGGGATCACCGGCAACGACTGGGTGCTGGAGAACGGCTCGAAGGTCACGCGCGTCGCCGAGTTGGTGTACGCCAAACGCACCCGCCACCCGGTGCGCTGGGTGATCGCGGTGCCGGCCGCCGCGCCGATCCGCACGCTGCGCGACTTGCAGGATAAGCGCATCGCGACCGAGCTGGTCGAGGTGACCAAGGCGTACCTCGCGAAGCACGGCGTGCGCGCGCACGTGGAGTTCTCGTGGGGTGCCACCGAAGGCAAGGTGCGCGCCGGGCTGGTGGACGCCATCGTCGAGCTCACCGAAACCGGCCAGACGCTCGTGGCCAACGGCCTGCGCATCGTGGACACGCTCTGCGAATCGACCACCCAGCTCATCGCGAACGCGGCCGCGCTAGCCGACCCCTGGAAGCGGCGCAAGATCGACAGCCTTCGCACCCTGCTCTCCGGCGCGGTGGAAGCCGACGGCAAGGTGGGCCTGAAGCTCAACGTGCCGGAGCGCCGGCTGCGCGACGTCATGAAGGCGCTGCCGGCGATGAAGCGGCCGACTGTGTCGAAGCTGTGGTCCGAGCACTCCGGCGATCCGTGGTGGGCGGTGGAAACCATCATCGAAGAGCGCCAGGTGAAGGCGCTCATCCCGAAGCTGAAAGAGGCGGGCGCGCAAGATATCATCGAATACCCGCTCAACAAGGTCATCTACTAAAGCTGCGCGGGCCGCGGCCACACTGGCCACGCTGCTGCTCGGGGCCGGGTGCGCCGCCCCGCGGCACGCCACCCGCGCAGCCGACCGCACCGCCTTCAGCGCCTACCTCCACGGCCTGATGCTGGAACGCGAGTCGGATTTCCCCGCCGCGCTGGACGCCTACCGGCTGGCTCTGGAACACGACCATGCCTCCCCGCGCCTGCACACGCGGGCCGGGGCGGCTTATCTTAAGCTGGGCGACATGGATCAGGCGCTCCGGGAGTTCCGCCGCGCCCTCGAGCTCGAGCCGCGCCATCCGGACGCGCTGCGCTGGGTCGCGATGCTCCACGCCTCGCAGGGGCGGATCGAGCCGGCCATCGCCGCGTACGAGCAGCTGCTGGCCCTGAAGCCGGACGACGATTTCATCCTGAGCACGCTGGCCGACCTCTACGTCCTGCAGGGCGACCTGGCCAAGGCGATCGACCTCTACCATCGCATGATCCAAGAGGAAGGGCCGACCAGCCAGCTCCACTTCAACCTCGGCGTGCTGTACGGCCGGCTGGAGCAGTATGACGAGGCGATCCAGGAGCTCTCGAAGGCGTTCGAGCTCTCGCCCGAGTCGCTGGAGGTGCGCACCGCCCTCGGGCTGACCTACGAGCTGAGCGGCCGGTACGCGCAGGCCGCGGCGCACTACGAGGACGCGATCCGGCTGGACCCCTTGAGCCCGCGGCTCTACCACCACACCGCCCGCGCCTACTTCAACGGCAAGCAGTACGACCGGGCGGAGAGCAACTACGCCGCGGTGCTCGACGTAGCACCCCGCGATTTCGAGGCCATGATGGGGCTCGTGCGCGTGTGGATCGCGCAGCTGCGGTTCGACAAGGCGGAGACGTTCCTCGCGAAGAAACTGAAGGAGCTGGGCGAGCCGGCCGAGCTGTACGTGGCGCTGGGCATCGTGTACCGCGAAGCGCACCAGCAGGAGGAGGCGCTCCGGGCGTTCGAGCGCGCGGTGGCGCGCAAAGCAGGGTACGCGCAGGGCCATTTCTACCTCGCCGCCCAGCTGGACCAGCTGGGCCAGCGCGCCGAGGCGCGCCACAGCCTGGAGCGGACGCTGGAGCTCGACCCCAACCACCCGGACGCGCTCAACTACCTCGGCTACATGGACGCCGAGGCCGGGGAGCACCTGGCCGACGCGAAGGCCCGCATCGAGCGGGCGCTGGAGCTGGATCCGGACAACGGCGCGTACATGGACAGCCTGGGCTGGGTGTACTACAAGATGGGCCGGCCGCAGGAAGCCATCCTGCTCCTCGAGCGGGCGGCCGAGCTCGTCGGATCCGATCCGGTCATCTTCAGCCACCTCGGCGACGCCTACTTCACGGCGCAGGATTGGGACCGGGCCCGGCAGAGCTGGGAGCGGGCCCTGACGCTGGATCCGGCCCAGACCGCGGTGCGGGAACGCTTGGAGCAGCTGCCCTCAACGCAGGAGCCTGCGACAACCCCATGATCCCGCCACCTGGGCGGCCCCGCCAGCGGCGGGGCGGATCGCCCGCGCATCTGGAAAACAGGCATCGCGGTCCCGGGCCGGTTCGGGCGCTGCTGCCGCATGTTGGCGAACCGGCCCACGCCCAGGTGGCGGGATGATCCCCCCTGCCACCACTCCACATCTCGACGAGCTGTGCGGCCTGGCGAACCGGCTGCGGCAGACCATCCTCCAGATGATCGCGAAGGCCGGCAGCGGGCATCCGGGCGGCTCGCTGTCCATGGTCGAGCTGCTCGTCGGGCTGTACTGGCACGCGCTGCGCCATGATCCGCAGCGGCCGGACTGGCCGGAGCGCGATCTGTTCCTGCTCTCGAAGGGCCACGGCTGCCCGGCGCTCTACGCGGTGCTCGCCGAGCGCGGCTACTTCCCGCGGGAAGAGCTCATGACGCTGCGGCGCTACCCCACGCGGCTGCAGGGCCACCCGGAGCGCAACTCGGTGCCCGGGGTGGAGATCGCGGCCGGCTCGCTGGGCCAGGGCCTGTCCATGGCGAACGGGATCGCGCTGGCCGATCGGCTCGACGGCCGCCGGCGGCGCATCTACTGCCTGATGGGCGACGGGGAGATCCAGGAGGGCCAGGTGTGGGAGGCGGCGATGACCGCCCACCATCACCGCCTGGAGGCCGTGTGCGCCATCATCGACGCGAACCAGCTCCAGCAGAACGGGCCGGTGAAGGAGATCCAGGACATCGAGCCGCTGCCGGACAAGTGGCGCGCCTTCGGCTGGCACACGATCGAGATCAACGGGCATGACCTGGCACGGGTGCTGCGCGCGTACGACGAGGCCGCCGCGGTGCGCGGCCAGCCGCAGGCGATCATCGCGCGGACCGTCAAAGGCAAAGGGGTGTCGTTCATGGAGCTGAACCCGGCGTGGCATGGCGTGGCGCCGAAGCCAGAGGAGCTTGCGCGGGCGCTGGCCGAGCTGCGCGCGGCGATCCCGGCCGCCGGAGGGCAGGCGTGATGGCCGACAAGCCGACGCGGGACGGATTCGGGGAAGGGCTGCTCGAGCTGGGCGCAACCCATCCTGACGTCGTGGCCCTCTCCGGCGACCTCGAGGACTCGGCGCGCGCGGTGTGGTTCAAGCAGCGGTATCCGGACCGGTTCTTCTCCGTGGGCATCGCCGAGCAGGACATGATCGGGACCGCGGCCGGGCTGGCGCTGGCCGGCAAGATCCCGTTCGCGTGCTCGTTCTCCCAGTTCGTGACCGGCAAAACGCTGGAGCAGCTGCGGATGGCGGTCTGCTACCAGCGGCTCAACGTCAAGGTCGCCGGCTCGCACGGCGGGCTCTCCGTGGGCGCTGACGGCGCCACCGCCGAGGCGCTCGAAGAGCTGTCCCACATGCGGTCGCTGCCGTCCATGACGGTCCTCGTGCCGTGCGACGCGGTCCAGGCGAAGAAGGCGACGATCGCGTGCGCCGACCACCCGGGCCCGGTGTTCCTGCGCCTGGGGCGCAGCCCGGTGCCGCTCATTACCAAGGAGACCGACCCGTACCGCATCGGCGAGGCGGCCGTCATGCGCCAGGGCGGCGACATCACGCTGGTGGCCTGCGGCGTCATGGTCGGACACGCGCTCCAGGCGGCCGAGCAGCTGGCGCGCGAGGACATCCAGGCGCGCGTGCTCAACCTGCACACGATCAAGCCGATCGACCGGCCGGCGCTCGTGACCGCGGCCCGGGAGACCGGTGCCATCGTGACCGCAGAGGAGCACACCGTCATCGGCGGGCTGGGGGGGGCGGTCGCCGAGGCGCTGGCGGAATCCCACCCGGTCCCGATGCGATTCGTTGGCGTCCAGGACACGTTCGGCACCTCCGGCGACCCGGCTGACCTGCTCAAGGCCTTCCACCTGATGCCCGAGGACATTGTCCGCGCGGCGAAAGAAGTCCTCCGGTTGAAACAGAGTGCGCTGCGCTAGTTTTTAAAGGAGGGCAGGACGATGAGGCGGGTCAAAGAGGATACGATTTTGGCGGGCATCTCTGAACTGCGCACGCAGGCGGAGGCCATTGTGAAAGCGGCGCAGCGGGAGCCGGTCGTATTGGAAAAGCGCCACAAGCCCATCGCGGTCCTCGTCCCCATTGAGCGGTACGAACGAACCGAAAACACCCTTGACCTTCTGGAAGACACCATCTTGGGGCTGCTCGCGAAAGCGCGCGAGCAGCGATCCCGCCGCAAGGACGTGCTCACCCTTGAAGAGCTGGAGAAGCGGGTCGGCCTGCGACATCGTTAGCGATGTGGCACGTCGAGATCCATCTGCTCGTCTGGGAGGAGGATTTCGCTCGGCTTGATCCGCCGGCCCGCGTCCAAATCACGAAGGCCATTCGGAACAAACTGGCGACCCATCCCACTGAGTTTGGGAAGCCGCTCTCGGGGCTGCTCCGCGGGTACTGGCGTCTGCGCGTTGGCCCCTACCGCGTGATCTATCGAATCGAGCAGCGCCGCCTTGTTGTGGTGGTGGTCAAGGTTG
>JAHFGU010000131.1 GCA_023247285.1 Candidatus Omnitrophota bacterium | reverse complement strand
TGGTGCTTTTCGCCTGGGTGTCGGGCCTGGGAGAACGGCAGCTGCAGTCGCATGACCCGCCGAGTTTCATCCTCGATGAAATCTGGGGGATGGCGGCCATCCTGCTGCTGGCCCCGCAGGCTGCGGCTCGCTGGCTGCCCCTGGCGTGCGCCTTCCTCTTCTTCCGCTTCTTCGACACGGTCAAGCCGCCGCCGCTCAAGCTGCTGGCGCGGTTGCCCGGCGGATGGGGGATCATGGCCGACGACGTGGGCGCTGCCGCGTATGCGCTGGCGCTCACGTGGCTGGTGCTGCGCGCCGGCGTGTAAGGCAGGCCGTGATGAGGCTCTTCATCGCCGTGCCGCTGCCGGACCAGGTTCGGGCTGCGTTGGGCCAATTGCAGGAGCGCTTGGCTGAGGCGCAGGCGGACATCAAGTGGGTTGAACCGGCCAACCTCCACCTGACGCTGAAATTCCTCGGCGAGACCCCGGAAGGCCAGGTGCCGGCGATCACCGAGGCACTCACTGTCACTGCGCGGTCCGTGGCCCGCGTCGAGTTGGGGTTGGGCGCACTCGGCGCGTTTCCCTCGATGGCGTCGCCGCGCGTGGTCTGGGTGGGCCTGCACGAAGGGGCGCAGCCGCTGGCTGCGCTCGCGCAGCAGCTTGAGCGATCAGGACGCGCGCTGGGATGGCGGCAAGCGGAGCGGCCGTTTTCCCCGCATCTGACGCTCGGCCGGGTGCGGTCCCCGCGCGGCCGAGCCCAGCTTGTCCACGCGCTGCGCAAAGCGGCGTGGCGACCACCATCACCCTGGCCGGCGGCCGCCGTGACGCTGTATCAGAGCGTCTTGAGTTCGTCCGGCCCGCGGTACACGGCGCTGGCCGAGGCTCCCCTCGGAAGTTAGCGCTCGAGCAATCGTCGGCGCAGCGCGTCCATGGCCGCCTGGGCAGCTTGCATCTTCACCGCCGCGCGATCCCCGAAGAACTGGTAGCGGCGCACGAGCGCCCCGCGCGGATCGGCGACCGCGACATACGCCAGCCCCACCGGTTTCTTCGCCGTTCCGCCTGATGGTCCGGCGATGCCGGTGATCGCCACCCCGACATCCGCCCGCAGCAGCCGCCGGACGCCGCGGGCCATGCGGCCGGCGGTCTGGGGGCTGACCGCTCCGTGCCGGGCGAGGGTTTCCTTGGGTACGCCCAGACAGCCGGACTTGACCGCGTTGGCATACGCCACGACGCTGCCAAGAAGGTAGCGCGAGCTGCCCGGCGTGTCGGTCAGGTGGTCGGTGAGCAGGCCGCCGGTGCAGGATTCGGCCACGGCCAGCGTCGCGCCGCGCCGGAGCAACAGGCGGCCAACCGCCTCGCTGAGCGTCTGTCCATCTACGCCATACACGGCGAGACCGAGCCGCCGGCGCAGCGCGGCGGCGACCCGTTTCACCGCGCGGGTTGCCCCAGGTCCGGTCGCGGTCAGCCGCACATCCACCATCCGCAGCGACGGATACAACCCGACGTCGATCCGCGGCGGCAGACGGAGCCGGCGCAGGATTGCTTCGATCGAGAGCTCGACGACGCCGATGGTGCGCAGGGTGAGGGTTGCCGATGGCAGGCGATCAGGCAGGCGGCGCAGGCGCGGGAGCACCGACTGCTCCATGATGGCCCGCATCTCGCCGGGAACGCCTGGCAGCGCGATCACGAGCGTTGCGGGCAGGCGCAGCCACACGCCAGGCGCTGTCCCGATGGGGTTAGGCAAGGCTTCGGCGCCGCGCGGCAGGGCAGCCTGGCGCAAGGCGGCCTGCTGCAGCCGCCGATGGCGGCGGGTGTAGAACCGTCGGACGCGCGCCTGCGTGGCGGCGTGCCGCACCAACGGCCGGCCGGTGGCCTCGGCGACCGCCTCGAGCGTGACATCATCGAAGGTCGGCCCCAAGCCGCCGGTGAGCAGGACGAGCTGGGAACGGGCGAGGATCTCCCGGAGGGCGGCGCGCAGCCCGTTTAGCTCATCGCCGACTGCGGTCTGCCGCGCGCACGGCAGGCCAGCCTCCGCCAGCCGGCGGGCCAGGTAGGCCGCGTTGGTGTTCACGGTGGCACCGCTGATGAGCTCCGAGCCGACCGTCAGGAGTTCCACGCGCATTCCCGGTAGTATACCCTCAGAGCGGTCAGGTCGCCATGGGCCTGGCAGCCTGGCGCTGAGAGTTCCCGTTGCCGGATTGTGCCGCGGCATCCGGCAACGGGAGACGCTCCCCCCGGATTCGTGCTCTCCTCCTGTGGCGGGTGACCGGCGCCAGGGCTCCCAGCGGCCCGCAGCCGACGACGCCGATAGTGCGGCGCGGCGAGGACCGATGGGATGGCGCCGGGCAGGCCCCGCCACAGGGGAGCACCCAATGGCCGACTCGCTTTACAAGCCAATCCAGCTTCCCCTATAATAAAGCGTTTCATCGGCGGGCCGTTGCGCCCAGCGACGGGACGGCGCGCGCACGGAAACCGGCACAGAGCGTCGAGGAGACCAGATGGCGGGATCAGGACGAGACGGGGCACGGGAACAGCAGGAGAAGGACCGGGCAGAGCGGCAGAAGGCGCTGGAGCTGACCCTCAGCCAGATTGAGAAACAGTTCGGCAAAGGCTCGATCATGCGGTTAGGGCAGGACACGCGGCTGGATATTCCGGCGCTGCCCACCGGGTCGCTGGCGGTGGACGTCGCCTTGGGCATCGGCGGGGTGCCGTGCGGCCGGGTGGTGGAGATTTTCGGCCCGGAATCCTCAGGCAAGACGACCCTGAGCTTGAGCATCCTCGCGGAGGTGCAGCGCGCCGGGGGCGTCGCCGCCTTCATTGACGCGGAGCACGCGCTCGACCCCACCTACGCCAAGACCGTCGGGGTCAATCTGGATGAGCTCTTGGTCTCGCAGCCGGACACCGGGGAGCAGGCGCTCGAGATCGCGGAGACGCTGGTGCGGTCGAACGCGGTGGGCGTCATCGTCATCGACTCCGTGGCCGCGCTGGTCCCCCGCGCCGAGATTGAAGGCGAGATGGGCGACCAGTTCATCGGCCTGCAGGCCCGGCTGATGAGCCAGGCGCTGCGGAAGCTGACTGCGGCGATCTCCAAGTCGAAGACCTGCTGCATCTTCATCAACCAGCTGCGCGAGAAGATCGGCGTCATGTTCGGCAACCCGGAGACTACACCCGGCGGCCGGGCGCTCAAGTTCTACGCGTCGGTGCGCATCGATCTGCGCCGCATCGACAGCATCAAAGTCGGCGACCGCGTGGTCGGCAATCGGGTGCGGGCGAAGATCGTGAAGAACAAGGTCGCCGCGCCCTTCCGCCAGGCGGAGTTCGACATTCTCTTCGACGAGGGCATTTCCAAGGCCGGCAGCCTGCTGGATGTGGGCGAGAGCGTCGGCGTGATCCAGCGGCAGGGCAGCTGGCTGGCCGCCGGCGAGGTGAAGCTGGGCCAGGGCCGTGAGGCCGCCCGCCACTTCCTCAGGGAGAATCCCAAGCTCATGCGGCAGTTGGAAGACCAGATCCGCCAGCGCGCGCAGGAGGCGGCCCGCGAGCCGAGCCCTGCGCACGAACCTGCGCCTGCGGCCGCGGCGCGCGCGTAAGCACACACGGGCAACAGCGATGAGGAGCAGGGCATGACCCACACGCGTCGATGGGGCATTCGGGTGGCGAGCGGGATCCTCGTGACGATGGCGGTGGTGCTCAGCGGGCGGATGGAGCTCTGGTCCGGCAGCAGTGCCAAGCCGGCACCGCTGCAGCCGGCCGCGGCCCACGCCGCGGTGAGCGAGGCGGAGGGCCTCCAAGGCGCGTTCATGCGGATTGCCGAGCGGGTCGGCCCCTCGGTCGTCAGCATCTCCACCGAGCAGATCGAGCGCGTGCGCAAGTACTTCCACCAGCATCCCTTCTTCGGGGAGGAGCCGTTCGAGGATTTCTTCCGGCAGTTTTACGGCAACGTGCCGGAGCGCGAGTTCCGGCGCTTCGGGCTGGGCTCCGGGGTGATCATCGATCCGCGCGGCTTCGTGCTGACCAATGAGCACGTGGTGGCCGACGCCGAGAAGATCATGGTGACGCTGGCCGATGGGCGGGAGTTCGAAGGCACGGTCAAGGGCAAGGATCCGCGCTCGGACTTGGCCGTGGTGAAGATCAACGCGAAGGACATGCCGGTGGCCCCGCTCGGGGATTCGGATTCGGTGCGCACCGGCCAGTGGGCGATCGCGCTGGGCAATCCCTTCGGGCTGATGGGCATCGGGCCGTCGCATGTCGCCGGCGCGGAGCCGACGCTCACCGTCGGCGTGGTGAGCGCGCTCAATCGGCAGCTGCCGCGGACCTCGCGCTATGACCGGGACTACAGCGACCTGATCCAGACGGACGCGGCCATCAACCCGGGCAACAGCGGCGGGCCGCTGCTGAACCTCACCGGCGATGTCATCGGCATTAACGTCGCGATCCTCACCAGCTCGCGCGGCTTCGAGGGGATCGGGTTCGCGATCCCGATCAACAAGGCGAAGACGATCCTGGATACGCTGATCGAGGGCAAGCGGGTGGTCTACGGGTGGCTCGGCATCCAGATCCAGGACATCACGCCGGACGTGGCGGAGTACTATGGCATTACCGAGCGGGAAGGCGTGCTGGTCTACCAGGTGCTGCCGGACAGTCCCGCGCAGAAGGCCGGCGTACAGGACGGCGACATCATCAAGTCGTTCGACGCCAAGCCGATTCACCACGCGCGCGAGCTGATCCAGCAGGTGAGCCAGACGCACGCGGGCCGGAGTGTGCCGGTGGAGCTGCTGCGCGAGGGCAAGCGCCAATCCGTCCAGGTGGAGATCGGGGAGCGCCCCTCC
>JAHFGU010000130.1 GCA_023247285.1 Candidatus Omnitrophota bacterium | reverse complement strand
GAGAGCAATTCAGTCATGTACACCGGGATGCGCACGGTCTTGCCCTGGTTGGCGATCGCGCGGGTGATGTACTGCCGGATCCACCAGGCCCCGTAGGTGGAGAACCGGTAGCCTTTTTTGGGATTGTACTTGGTGACCGCCTTCATGAGGCCGAGATTCCCTTCCTCGATGAGGTCGAGCAGGGGGACGCCGAGGTGGCCATAGCGTTTGGCGATATTGATGACCAGGCGCAGGTTGGAGATGGTCATGAGCCGCTTGGCCTTCAGGTCGCCCTTGCGGATGCGCGTGGCGAGCTCGATCTCCTGCCGGGCGGTCAGCAGAGGGATCGGCTTAATGTCTTTCAAGTAGGCGCGGATCGGATCCATGCGCTTCCCTGTAGATAGGCTGTCGGAGCCAGGCTCACCCCTTGTGCCGCACCGCGGCGTGGGCGGCGGCCAAACGGGCAATCGGCACGCGGTACGGCGAGCACGAGACATAATCCATTCCAACCCGATGACAGAAGTCGATCGAGGAGGGCTCGCCGCCATGCTCCCCGCAGATCCCGACCTTGAGCGCCTTGCGCGCCGCGCGGCCGTTCTCAATGCCGAGCCGGATGAGCGCCCCCACCCCGTCCTGGTCCAGCTTCACGAAGGGATCGGCCGGCAGGATGTTCTGCTTGAGGTAGTGCGGCAGGAACTTGCCGATATCATCCCGGGAAAAGCCAAACGTCATCTGGGTCAGGTCGTTCGTGCCGAAGCTGAAGAACTCGGCGTCCTGCGCGATGGACTCCGCCACGACGGCGGCGCGCGGAACCTCGATCATCGTCCCGACCAGATACTTGAAGGTGAGGCGGGCCTGCGCCATGACGCGCTGTGCCACCTCATCGATGGTCTGCTTGGCGATGCGGAATTCCTGCGGATGGCCGACGAGCGGCACCATGACTTCGGGCACCACCTTGACGCCGTCGCGCGCGAGCGCTGCGGCTGCCTCGAAGATGGCCTGCGCCTGCATCTCATTGATTTCCGGGTACGTGATGCCGAGCCGGCAACCGCGATGGCCGAGCATGGGGTTGAACTCGTGGAGGGCCTGAACCGTCTCGCGCAGCTCCCGCGGGTCGATGCCAAGCTGCTTTGCCACGCGCCCCTGGTCATCCGACGTGTTGGGCAAAAACTCGTGCAGCGGCGGATCCAGCAGCCGGATCGTCACCGGCAATCCCTTCATCGCATTGAAGATGTCGATGAAGTCTTGCCGCTGGAACGGCAGCAGCTTGGCCAGCGCCGCCTTGCGTGCCGGCACATCCTTGGCAAGGATCATTTCCCGCACGACCGGCAGCCGTTCTTCGCCAAAGAACATGTGTTCGGTGCGGCAGAGCCCGATGCCCTCGGCGCCGAAGTCGCGCGCGACCTGCGCGTCTTTCGGCGTGTCGGCGTTGGCGCGCACGCCGAGGCGCCGCGTCTGGTCCGCCCACTGGAGCAGCCGTTTGAAGCTGCCGGTCAACTGCGGCTCCACCAGCGGGACCTGGCCGGTCATGACCTCGCCGGTGGTGCCGTTGAGCGTGATGAAGTCGTGCTCCTTGACGAGATGGTCGCCGGCTTTGAACAAGCCGTCTGCTTCGCGGACCACGATGTCCGAGCAGCCGACCACGCAGCATTTCCCCATCCCGCGCCCCACGACCGCCGCATGGCTTGTCATGCCGCCGCGCGCGGTCAGGATGCCTTGGGCTGCCGCCATGCCCTCAATATCCTCCGGCGAGGTTTCTTCGCGCACGAGAATGACCGGCTCGGACGCTTCCTCGGCCAGCTCGACGGCGCGGTGCGTCGTGAACACCACCCGTCCCACGGCAGCCCCGGGCGAAGCGGGCAGGCCCTTGGCGATGACCGTGGGTTTGGCTTTCGGATCGATCGTCGGGTGGAGCAGCTGGTCGAGCTGCGGCGGATCCACGCGCAGCAGGGCGGCCTCGCGGCTGAGCACGCCTTCATCGACGAAATCGGTGGCGATCTTCACGGCCGCGCGCGCGGTGCGCTTGCCGGTGCGGGTCTGCAGCATGAAGAGCCGGCCCTCTTCAACGGTGAATTCCATGTCTTGGACGTCCTTGAAGTATTTCTCGAGCTGCTGGCCGACGCGGAAGAGCTGCGCGTAGATGGGCGGGAATTCCCGCTTCAGCTCGGCGATGGGCTTGGGCGTCCGGATGCCGGCGACGACATCCTCGCCTTGCGCGTTCACGAGATACTCGCCGTAGAAGATCCGCTCGCCGGTGCCCGGGTCGCGGGTGAAACAGACGCCGGTGAGCGAGGTGGCGCCCATGTTGCCGAAGACCATGGATTGCACCGTGACCGCGGTGCCGAGCGTATGGGGGATGTTGTGCAGCCGGCGATAGGTGATCGCGCGCTCATTCTGCCAGGAGGAGAACACGGCGTTGATGGAGAGGCGCAGCTGCTCGCGCGGGTCTTCGGGAAACGCGGCCCCGGTGGCCTGCTGGATGAGCGCTTTGTAGTCCGCGACGATGGCGCGGAGCGCCTCGGGAGGCAGGTCCGCATCGGTCGCCGCCTTGTGCGCGCGGCGGTGGCGCGTCAGGATCTCCTCGAACCGCTTGTGCTCCACCGCCAGGACGACATCGCCGAACATCTGGATGAACCGCCGGTAGGCGTCGTACGCGAAGCGCGGATTCTCCGTTTTGACGATGAGACCCTGCACCGTCTGCGTGTTGAGGCCGAGGTTCAGGATGGTGTCCATCATGCCCGGCATCGACACGGCCGCGCCGGACCGCACCGACACCAGGAGCGGATTCTTCGGGTCGCCGAAGCCCTTCTTGGTGATGCGCTCGAGCCACGTGAGCCGCTGGGCGAGCTCGCCGTCCAGCCCGGCCGGCCAGCGCTCGCCGGCCGCGTAGAAGCTGCGGCAGGCCTCCGTCGTGATCGTGAACCCTGGCGGCACCGGCACGCCCAAGTTCGTCATTTCGGCGAGGTTGGCGCCCTTGCCCCCGAGGAGCTGCTTCATGTCGGCCCGGCCCTCGGCCTTGCCGCCGCCGAAGGCGTAGAGGTATTTGGGCTTCGCGGCGCGCGCGCGACCATTGCGGGTGGCAGGGCGGCGGGACAGGCTCGGGGATCGCAGGGTCTTCTTCATGGCGCGGGCTCCTCGTCGTGCTGCAGTAGTGTGAGTTTCGAGAGGTCGGCAATGCGACCAGTATACAACGTGTGAATCGCCTGCATCAAGGCAAGCCGGTTCTGCTGCAGCGCCTCGTCGGGGACATTGACCATGACCTCGTCGAAGAATACGTGCAGCGGCTCGAAGAAGGTGTCGCCGAAGAGCGTGGTCGCCTCGGCATATTGCCGCTTCTCAGCCAGCTCAGCCACGCGCGGCTGGTGCGTCTCATAGAGCTCCCATAAGCGCCGTTCCGGCGGCGCCTGGAATTTCGCGGTATCCACGTCGCGCTGGCGTACGGCGGTACCCTTCAGGATGTTGCGCGTCCGCTCAATGACCTTCGCGGCCTTGCGCAACGCCGGCTTGCCGCTGAGGCGCTGAAGGGTGAGGACCCGCTCCATGGCGTCCACCACATCGTCGCACGGGGCGGCGAGCACGGCCTCGATGAGATCCTGCCCTGGAGCCGGCTGGGGCCAGGCGAAGGTGTAGAGCCGCTCGAGGACGTAGCGGCGGACTCGCTGTTGCAGATCATCGGCGATCTTCGCCGGGGCGCACGTGCGCCACGCGGCGAAGAGCGCGTCCAGCGACAGGGGGCGGTGCATCGCCCAGCCGACTTCGACGATGCCTTGCGCCGCCCGCCGAAGCCCGAACGGGTCCTGATCGCCGGTGGGCATGATCCCCACGCTGAAGTAACCGGCCAGCGTGTCGTATTTATCCAGGATGGAGAGCGCTGAGCCGATCAGGGTGGCCGGGCTGCGGCCGGCCAGCGGCAGGTAATGTTCTTCGATCGCGGCCGCGACAGCCGGCGGCTCGCCGGCGGCCAGCGCATAGGACTTGCCCATGACGCCCTGCAGCGTGGGAAACTCTTTCACGAGCGTGCTCACGAGGTCGGCCTTAGCCAGTTCGCACGCACGCCGGAGTTGGCGAAACTCTTCGGCCGAGAGATTCCAAGGACGCTCAAGCGCGGCCGCGAACTTGTGGAGCCGCCCAACCTTGTCTGCCATTGAGCCAAGCTTTTCGTGGAAGATTACCCCGGTGAGCGCGGCCGCCAGTTCACTCAATGGTCGCTTCCGGTCCTGCTCGAAGAAGAGCAAGCTATCGGCGAGCCGCGCGTTCAGAATTCGCTCAATGATCTCCCGCACGTGCGCCGGCTTGCCAGGTGTTCCTTCCAAAATCGCCACAAACGCCGGCAGCGTCTTGCCGCCGCGCTCGATCGCGAAGACCCGCTGGTATTTCGCCATGCTGGCCAGCAGCACCTCGCGCGGCAGGCTGAGGTACTTGGCGTCGAAGCCTCCAGCGAGCGGCACCGGGTGCTCCGCGAGGTGCGTCACTTCATCGAGGAGCCCGTGCGTGACCATCTCCGGCGCGGCAGCGCCTTTCGAAGCGGCCGCGATCTTGGCCACGGCGCGCTCGATCACAGCCCGCCGCTTCGCGTGATCCAGGATGATGCCGTCGCGCGCCAACGTCGCCAGGTAGCCGGCCAGCGAGGTCACCGGCCGGCGCGCGAGGCGCTGCGGCCGCCCAACCCACGTTACCGTTCCGCTCTTCAGCCGTCCGTGCGCGAACCGGATCGGCCGGTCGCGATAGAGCGCCAGCAGCCACCGGATCGGCCGGGCGAAGCGCACCCCGCTGTCATTCCATCGCATGGTTTTCGGCGCGCGAAGCCTGCCGATGAGCTGGGGCAGCAGGTCCGGCACCACCGTGAT
>JAHFGU010000129.1 GCA_023247285.1 Candidatus Omnitrophota bacterium | reverse complement strand
GCGTGATCGTCGAGCGGCTGGGCTCAGTCGAGAAGACGAAGAGCGGCCTCTACCTGCCGGATAGCGCGCAGGAGAAGCCGCAGGAGGGCCGCGTGGTCGCGGTCGGCTCCGGCAAGACCCTCAAGTCGGGGAAGGTGGTCCCCCTGGCCGTCAAGTCGGGCGACAAGATCATCTTCGGCAAGTACTCCGGCTCGGAGATCAAAGTCGACGACAAGGAGTATGTCTTCCTCACCGAAGACGAGATCCTCGCCATCGTCACCTGAGACTGACGATTCCATATCGTCAAGTAGCCCCCGTGCGGCTGCATTCGCACGGGGGTTTTTGTCATGATCACCTTCTTAGCTGGAATTCTTACTGGAATATGTATTACAGTTCTAGGGCAATCATTGGTGAAATTCGTAATCGAACCCATCAAAGATCAATCCTCAGTAATAGGCAGAATTGCTTCTTCTCTTGTTTATTATGCCAACGTGAATTCTGGAAGTGAGAATCGAGAGGCGTCCAACGCATTGAGAGAGCACGCGGGCAATCTTTTGGCGGCAACAAATAGCATTCCAGCCTATGCTATGTTTGAACGAATTCGAGTTGTGCCAAAAAAGATGCAGTTCTTCAAGCTTCCAGAGAACTCATCGGACTTTCAAACGATATCACCGGCCCACCGATCCTAATCCATGATTTACCATTTGAGAAAATTCGGCGCGTAAATATTATCCGACTGCTTCGAATAACTTCTATAAATTAACCCCCATGTGATTATTGCCCTCGAGCGATTGACATACTATAAGGTAAAAGCTAACATAATTTTTCCTTGTTGTAGCGTATTACAGATCGGGGAGCACGACTATGAGTGAATGGATCGGGATTGGGCGGCGGGCCAGACGGTGTTACGGCTTCGATGAAATCGCGCTCGTCCCAGGCACGATCACGCTGAATCCGGCCGAAGTCGACACCACCTGGTCGATCGGCGACATCAAGTTCCGCATCCCGTTCATCGCCTCGGCCATGGACGGGGTCGTCGATGTGGAGTTCGCCATCGCCATGGGCAAGCTCGGCGGCCTCGCGGTGCTCAACCTCGACGGCGTCCAGGCCCGGTACGACGATCCGCAGGAGGCGGTCAGCCAGATCGTCCAGGGCGATGTCGAGGAAACCACGAACATCGTCCAGCAGCTCTACAAGGCGCCGATCAAAGAAGCGCTGATCGCCAAGCGGGTGCAGCAAATCAAGGCGGCCAAGGTGCCGTGCGCGGTGAGCACGATCCCGCAAAACGCCGAGCGGTTCGGCGCCATCGCCCAGGAAGCCGGCTGCGACATCTTCGTCGTGCAGTCCACGGTCACCACCGCCCGCCACGTCGCCACGCTGTACCGGCCGCTCAACTTCGCCGCGTTCACCAAGTCCATGAAGATCCCGGTCATCATCGGCAACACGGTCACGTACGACCAGTGCGTGGAGCTGATGGATGCGGGCGCTGACGCGCTGCTGGTGGGCGTCGGGCCTGGGGCGGCGTGCACGACGCGCGGCGTGCTGGGCGTGGGCGTGCCGCAGGTTTCCGCTACGGTGGACTGTGCTTCTGCGCGCGACTTTTTCTACAAGAAGACCGGCCGGTACGTGCCGATCATCACCGACGGCGGCATGCGCAACGGCGGGGACATCTGCAAGGCGATCGCGTGCGGCTCGGACGCGGTCATGGTGGGCTCCGCGTTCGCCAAGGCCAAGGAAGCGCCCGGGCGCGGCTACCACTGGGGCATGGCGTACCCGCATTCGAGCCTGCCGCGCGGCACCCGCATCTATGTTGGCACGACCGGCACGCTCGAGCAGATCCTGTTCGGCCCGGCGCAGACCGACGACGGTTCGCAGAACCTGATGGGGGCGTTGACCACCTGCATGGGCACCGTCGGGGCGAAGGACATCAAGGCCTTCCAGCTTGCGGAAATCATCATCGCGCCGTCTATTCAAACCGAGGGGAAAATCTTCCAACAGGTCCAACGCGTCGGCATGGCGCGTAAATCGGCGGAACAACCTGCCCCCGCTCCTCGCAGCAAATCCAAACTCCTCTCCAGCAGCGCCCGCTAACCAGGCTCCGGCCATGGACGGCGCGCGCGAACTCATCCTGATCGTCGACTACGGCTCGCAGTACACCCAGCTCATCGCGCGCCGCATCCGCGAGCAGCACGTCTTTTGCCGCATCGCAACACCCCAGGCCCTCACCCTGCAGCTCGTGCAGGAGCTGCGTCCCCAAGGGCTGATCCTCTCCGGCGGGCCGGCCAGCGTGTATCAGCCAGGGGCGCCGCTGCCGCCGGCGGAGATCTTCGAGGCCGGCGTGCCGGTGCTGGGCATCTGCTACGGCATGCAGGCGATGGCGCACCGGCTCGGCGGACGGGTGCAGCGGGCGGACAAGCGCGAGTATGGCCGCGCGCCGCTGCGCGTGATCAAGGCGGAAGGGCTCTTTGACGCGGTGAAGACGGAGTCCGTATCCTGGATGAGCCACGGCGACTCGGTGATTGAGCCGCCGAAGGGCTTCGTGGTGAGTGCCACGAGCGACAACACCACCGCCGCCGCGATCGCCGATCCCCGGCGCCGGCTCTACGGCCTCCAGTTCCATCCGGAAGTGGCGCACACGGAAGAAGGCCGCGCCATCCTGCGCAATTTTCTCTTCCAGGTCTGCCGCTGCCGCGGGGCATGGTCCATGGCGTCGTTCATCGAGGAAGCGGTCGCGCAGATCCGCAAGCAGGTGGGGGAGGCGCGCGTAGTGCTCGGCCTTTCCGGCGGGGTGGACTCCTCCGTGGCCGCAGCGCTGCTGCACCGGGCCATCGGCGCGCAGCTGACGTGCATCTTCGTGGACAACGGCTTGCTGCGCCAGGGTGAGCGGGCGCAGATCGAGGAGACGTTCGGCCGGCACGTCCACCTGGACCTGCGGCTGGTGGATGCGGCAGACCGCTTCCTCCGGCGGCTGGCCGGCGTGATCGACCCGGAGCAGAAGCGCAAGATCATCGGCGAGGAGTTTGTCCGCGTGTTCGAAGCTGAGGCGCGCGCGTTCCCTGGCGTCCGCTATCTGGCGCAAGGTACCCTCTATCCGGATGTCATCGAGAGCGTGTCGGCGTGGGGCGGCCCATCGGCGACGATCAAGACGCATCACAACGTGGGCGGGCTGCCCAAGGACATGGGGCTGGCGCTGGTCGAGCCGCTGCGTGACCTGTTCAAGGACGAGGTGCGCGAGCTGGGCCGGCTGCTCGGGCTGCCGGAGGACATTCTGCTGCGGCACCCGTTCCCTGGGCCTGGGCTGGCGGTCCGGATCCTCGGCGAGGTGACCGCGGAACGGCTGCGGATCGTGCGCGAGGCTGACGCGCGGGTGACCGAAGAAATCCAGAGAGCCGGGCTGTATGCGTCGCTGTGGCAGGCCTTCGCAGTGCTGCTGCCGGTCAAGACGGTGGGCGTGATGGGAGATGAACGAACGTACGAGCACGTGATCGCGGTGCGCGCGGTGACCAGTCAGGACGCGATGACCGCGGATTGGGCCAAGCTGCCCGCCCCGGTGCTGGAGCGGATCGCCAACCGGATCATCAACGAAGTGAAGGGTGTGAACCGGGTAGTCTACGACATCTCGTCGAAGCCGCCGGCCACCATCGAATGGGAGTAACGCGATGAGATGCCGCGCATGGGTGGTTGCTGGGTTCGTCCTGCTGTCGAGTGGCGCCGTGCTCGCGCAACCAGAGTCTGACGCCGGCGCCAAGCCGGCTGTTGCGGCATCCGATGAGCAGCCTGTCGCGGTGGCGGTGATCGCCGAGCACGCATCGATCCAGCCGGGCGGCGCCACCCGAGTGGCCGTGTACTTCGACATCGCCGATGGCTGGCACATCTACGCGCTTGAGCCGGGCGATGCCGGGCTGCCGACCGATGTCATGTGGACGGCGCCCTCAGGAATAGAGGTCGGACCGCTGCACTGGCCGCTGCCGAAGGATTTCAACGAGCCGGGGGGCATCAAGACGCACGGGTATTCCGGCACCGTAGTGCCGTTCAGCAGCCTCTTGTACCCCACAGCAAGGCCTGACGGGTCCCCGGCTCCTGCGCTGAGCGATATCCACCTCAAGGCGAACGTGAAGTGGTTGGCGTGTAAACACGTCTGTGTCCCCGGCTCAGCCAGCCCGGAGCTGACCCTCCCGGTCAGCGCGAATAAGCCGGTCCTCTCCGCCCACGCCCGGTTCTTCGAGCACGTGTCTTGAGGGCCGGCATGCCGTTGGCCCGCAGCCACCATACCCGGATCATCGCGACCACCGGTCCGGCGTGCGCCGCCACGCCGACACTCTGGCGGATGGTGGAGGAAGGCGTGAGCGTCTTCCGCTTCAATTTCTCCCACGGGACCCTCGAAGAACACCAGCGCATGCTCGAGCGCGTGCGCAAGGTGGAACGGCGCCTGGGCCGGCGCATCGGGGTGCTGCAGGACCTAGCCGGCCACCGGATCCGCACCGGCCGCTTGGCTCACGGCCGGCCGGTGGCGCTCTCACGGGGACAGCGCTTCACCCTCTATCGGCAGCCGATCCTGGGCGATGCGCACGGGGCCTCGCTGGATTATCCCGGCCCGTTCCAGCGCATCCACCGGCATGAGATGATCTACATCGATGACGGGAAAATCCACCTGCGGGTGCTGCGGGCGACCGAGCAGCGGATCGTCACCGACGTCATCCAGGAAGGGGTGTTGGGAGAGCGCAAGGGCGTGAACATCCCGGGCGTGCCGCTGGATTTTCCGCCGATCAGCGCGAAAGACGTGGAGGATTTGCAGTTTGCCATCGCCAACGGGCTGGACTACGTCGCGCAATCGTTCGTGCGGGACGCGGGCGATGTGGGCGAGGTCGCGCGCCGGCTGGCGCGCGCGGCCCCCCGGTGCAAGGTGATCGCGAAGATCGAAAACCGGGAAGGGGTGCGCAACATCGCCGCCATCCTGCGCGCGGCCGACGGCATCATGGTGGCGCGCGGCGACCTGGGCATCTCGATC
>JAHFGU010000031.1 GCA_023247285.1 Candidatus Omnitrophota bacterium | reverse complement strand
CAGGGCTTCGCCCAGCCATTGACGATCCCGCCGGACGTGAAGCACGCGGAAGCATTTCGCGCGCTCGTGGCCGAGGCGCGCGCCGCCCAGCGGGGCTTATGGCGTGCGCCTGCGGCGGAAGGCCGCTAGGCCGGGGGGTTGGCCTGGGCCGGCTTGGCCAGCAGGCCGGGGAAGGCGGCGACAAACTCGCGGAAGTGCGCCGAGCGGCGCAGGTTCGCCAGGTCAGGGTCTTGCTGCAGGTAGGAAAAGTCGGCGTACCCCAGCGCGATCGCCCGCCGCAGCGCCTCGACGGCGTCCTCGATCCGATCCAGCAGCGAGTAGCTGCAGGCGAGGTTGTACCACGAGAGCGGGTCGTCGGGGCGCAGCTGGGTCAGCCGCTGATCGACGGAGAGGGCCTTGTCGTGCGAGCGCCGGCGGGTGTAGGCGTGGCCGAGCGGGAGCAGGGCGTCCACGAAATCGGGATAGGCGCGCAGGAGCTTTTCGTAGAAGGCAATTTCAAAGTCGAGGAGCTCTTCGGACTTGGACCGGCGCGCCATAATGATGACAGGGATGCAACGTATGATTGGCCCTATTGTGCCAGAGCGCGCATGATTGTCAAGCAGGGAAAATCCGCATGATGGCTCCGTCGCTGCGCGAGCCGCTCTCCCGCGTCGAGGCCTTCGCGCGCGCGCGCGGCGGCTGGTGGATCGTCGGCGGATTGCTGCGCGACCAGCTCCTGGGCCGCGCGCTGCGCAAGCGCAACGTCGATTTCGCGCTGGCGTCGGGCGCGGTGCCGCAGGCGCGCGCGCTGGCGGCCGAGCTCTCCGGCGCGTTTGTCCCGCTCGATGAGGCCGCCGGATGCGCCCGGGTCGTCGTCGGCGCGGGGGCGGAGGCGATCGAGCTCGATCTCTGCGACGTGCGCGGCGGCTCGCTCGAGGCCGACCTGCGGCAGCGCGATTTCACCATCAACGCGCTCGCGATGCCGCTGGCCGCATGGGTCCGCGATCCGGATGCGCTCGCCGGCCTCATCGATCCGCTCGACGGCCGCGCGGCGCTGCGGCAGCGGCGCCTGATCCCGTGCTTCCCCGGTGCGTTCGCGGAGGACCCGGTGCGGATCCTGCGGGCCTTCCGGTTCGTCGCGGAATTGGGGATGGCGCTCGATCCGGCCGCGATGCCGCTGATGCAGGCGGCGGCACCGCAGCTGGCGCGCGTATCGATGGAGCGCGTCCGGGATGAGCTGCTCGCGATCTGCGAGACGGATGCGGCCGCACCAGCCGTGCGCGCGCTCAATGATCTGGGCGCGCTGGACGTCCTCGTGCCGGAGCTGCTGCCCGGGCGCGGGTTGTTCCAGGGCGGCTACCATCATCTGGACGTGCTCGGGCACCAGCTCGAGACCGTGGCCCAGGCGGACCGGATCCTCGCGGATGCCGGCGAATTCTCCGCCGACCTCCGCGAGCCGATGATGCGCTACTGCGCCGTGGAGCTGGTGCCGCACCGCTCGCGCAAAGCGCTCATCAAGCTGGCCGGGCTGGTGCACGACGTGGGCAAGCCGGCGCGCCGCACCGTCGAGGCGGACGGCGAGATCTGGTTCCTCGGCCACGAGGACACGGGGGCCGAGCTCGCGGATGGCATCACCGCGCGCCTGCGCCTCTCGAACCACGAAGCCGACCTCGTGCGCCAGCTCGTGCAGCACCACCTGCGGCCCGGCTTTCTCAGCCGCGAGCCGCAGCTGACGCGCCGCGCCATCTACCGCTTCTTCAAGACGCTGGGCGAGCACGGCCCTGCCTGCCTGTTCGTCTGGTGGTCGGACCGGATGGCCACGCGCGGCCCCAAATCCCGCCTCGACCAGCTCGACCAGCAGCGCGCGTTTCTTGAAGGGCTCTTCCGCGCGTATTTCTTCCAGTCCGCCGACGTGGTGAAGCCGCCGCGCCTGCTGGACGGGCACGCGCTGATGCGCGCGCTGAGCGTGCCGCCCGGGCCGCTCATCGGGGAGCTGCTCGGCGCGATCGAAGAGGCGCAGGCCGAGGGCGCGATCCGGACGCCGGATGAGGCGCTCGCGCTGGCGCGTCTGCGGCTCGGGCAGCCGCGGCCGCCCGCATGATCCCTCGACGCCGGCGCGTGCCGCGAGGCCTTGCCGCCGCGTGTTGGCTCGCGGCAGCCCTCGCCGCGCCGGCTTCGGCAGGCGCTGCGGTGCGCGCCGGTGCTGCGCGCCGCGCGCTCGTGCTCCCCGCGAAAATCCCGCTTGCCGGCTACAGCCGGCGCCACGGCCGGCCGTCGACCGGCGCGCATGATCCGCTCAGCGTGCGCGCGCTGGTGGTCGAGGACGGCGAGCATGCCGCCGCGCTGGTCAGCTGCGACCTCCTCGTCATCGACGAGCAGCTGGCCGCGGCGGTGCGCGAGCGCCTGCGCGCCCGCGGCCTGTCGCGCGATCTCGTGCTGCTGCTGGCCGCGACGCACACGCATTCCGGGCCTGGCGCCTACGGCGCGCGGTATCTGGAGCGCATCTCCATGGGCCATTTCGATCCTGCGGTGTTCGAGGCGCTGGCCGACCAGATCGCCGACACGGTCGAGACCGCGCGCGCCGGGCTGGCGCCGGTCCGCATCGCCTACGGCGCCGCAGCAACGGAGGGGCTGGTGCGCAACCGCGTCATGCCGGACGGCCCGGTGGATCCCGAGCTGCGCGTGCTCGCCTGCTACCGCGGGCAGGAGGCCGAGCCGTTCGCTATCCTCCTCAATTTCTCCGCCCATCCAACAGCGCTCGGCGCTTGGAACCGCGAGCTCTCGGCGGATTACCCCGGCGTGGCCATGCGGGCGGTGGAGGCCGCGCATCCGTCCACGATCGCCTTCTTCTTCGCCGGGGGAGTCGGCGATCAAGGGCCGGTCAAGTCCGGGTCCGGGTATGAGACGGCGGAGCGGATCGGGCAGGCACTCGCCACGTCGGCCGGTGCGCTCCTGAAGGAGATGCGCCCGGCGCCGGCGCAGGCGCTCCACGCGGCGCAGCGCGAGCTGCGGCTGCCCCCGGCCGCCGTGCGCCTCGGCCGCCTGCGGCTGCCGCGCTGGCTCGGGCGGCGGCTCGTGGATGATGACGCGACCGTGACCGCGGTCCGCATCGATCAGCTTGCCGTGCTGGGCGTGCCGTGCGACTTGGCGTCGTCGCTCGGCGGCGAGCTGCGCGCCGGCGCGCGCGCCCAAGGCGTCACCGCGCTCATCGCCGACTTCGCCAACGACTATGTCGGCTACTGCATCCCGTCGTCGTCCTACGCCGCGCGCCAGTATGAAAGTTCGATGGCCTTCAACGGGCCGGACGCGGGCGAGCTGATCGTGCGGGAGCTGCTGGCGCTGCTGAGGGAGTTGGGATCGTGAGCCGGTGCGCGCAGCGCGCGCTTCTTCTCGCGCTGGTCGGTGGCGTGCTGGCTGGCGGCCCGCGCGCATCGGCTGACGAGCCGGCACCGCCGGTCATCCAGCTTTCCGGTTCGCCGTACGAGCTAGGCCAGCGGCACGGGCAGCTGCTGCGCGAGCAGGTGCGCGCCTCCGTCTCGCGCGTGCTGGGATACCTGCGCGGCTATCTCAAAATCCCGGTCATCGGGCCGCTGGCGGTCACCTGCTGGCTCGATATGCCGTGGCACGCGGCCAGGCCCTTCATCCCGCCGGCGTATCTGGAAGAGCTGCGCGGGTTGGCCGACAGCTCCGGCGTGCCGCTGCGCGAGCTGTGGCGGCTGCACGCGATCCCTGACCGCACCTACGCCTGCGCGAATTTCGCGGCCTGGGGGCGCGCCACCGCCGGCGGCCGCATGATCCACCTGCGGAATCTCGACTGGACGATCGGGGCCGGCATCCAGGATTTTGCGACGGTGTTCGTGGTCAGGCCGGCAGGCAAGCACGCCTTCATCAATATCGGCTGGGCCGGCTGCATCGGCGTGCTCACCGGGATCAACTACGCGGAGCTCTCAATCGGCCAGGTGGGCGCAGACACGGTAGATGCGACCTTCAACGGGGAGCCGATGGCGTTCCTGATGCGGCGGGTGCTTGAGGAGGCGGCCACGGTCGACGAGGCGGCGGCCATCATCGCCTCCGCGCGGCGCACGGTGGGCGTCAACTACGTGATCGCGGATGCGAAGGCCGGCCGAGCGGTGGCGATAGAGACGACCGCGCGCCGTGCCCGAGTTTTTGCAGCCAACGACCCGGCGGAGCAGGGAATTGCCTGCGCCCGCCCGATGGAAGACGCCGTATTCCGGGCAGACACGGCCATCGACCCGGCGATCCGTGACCGGCAGCGCGCTTCCGGCGGCGATCCATCGCGCCCCGGGCTCGAGCCGCCCTCAGGCAGCGCGTATGAGACGCGCTACCTGGGCCAGGCCGCCGGCCTGCACAGCCGGTATGGCGTGCTCGATGCGGCGGCGGCGCAGGCCATCGCGCGCGCGATCGCGCCGGACTCCAACGTCCAGAGCGTGGTCTTCGCGTGGCCCGACCTCTGGATCGCCGACGCCCAGGGCCGCACCCCCGCCGCCCGCACGACCTATCACCACCTCAGCGCCGCCGATTTGCTTCGGTAGGAAAAAGTGTCAGGCACTTCGCAGCGAAGTGCCTGACACTTTTTTACTCGCCGAGGATTTTGACGACGACGCGCTTCTTGCGCTTGCCGTCGAACTCGGCGTAGAAGACCTGCTCCCAGGGGCCGAGGTCGAGCTTGCCCTTGGTGATCGGGAGCACCGCCTGGTGGCCGACGAGCGTGCGCTTCAGGTGCGCGTCGCCGTTGTCCTCGCCGGTCAGGTGGTGCTTGTAGTCCTCGCGGAGCGGGGCCAGCCGCTCCAACAGCTCCCAGAAGTCCTGCCACAGGCCCTCTTCGTCGTCGTTGACCCAGATGCTCGCCGTGATGTGCATCGCCGAGACGAGGCAGAGCCCTTCCTGCACGCCGCTCTTCTTGACCAGCCCCTCGACCGTGTCGGTGATGTTGACGAGGTCGCGCCGCTTGGGTGTAGTGAACCAGAGGTAGTCGGTGCGCGAAGTCATGCGCTGCGCGTCAGCGAGAGGAGCTCGCCCGGCAGGCCGAAGTTGACGTCTTCCTGCGCCACCTCGCGCTCCTCGACCTCGGTGGCGCCGAGGCGGCGCAGCGCCGCGATGACTTCTTGCACCAGGTGCTCCGGGGCGGAGGCGCCGGAGGTCACCCCGACGCACTGCACGCCGCGGAACCATGCGGGCTGGATCTCGGAGGCGTCATTGATCAGGTGGGCGCGGCGGCCGGCGTGCTCGGCCACCTCGGTGAGGCGGATCGAGTTGGAGCTGTTCTTGGCGCCGATCACAAGAAAGACCTCGGCCTCGCGCGCGATGGCCTTGACCGCGTTCTGCCGGTTCTGCGTCGCGTAGCAGATGTCATCCTTGGATGGTGCCACGAGCTTCGGGAACCGCGCCTTGAGCGCTTCAATAACGGCGCGCGTGTCGTCGACACTCAGCGTGGTCTGCGTGATGACCGCGACCTTCTGCGGGTCCGGCACCTGCACCGCCCGCGCTTCCTCGACGGTCTGGATCAGCCGGATGGCCTGGGGCGCCTCGCCCATCGTGCCCTCGACTTCCTCGTGGCCCGCGTGGCCGATGAGCAGCAGGGTGTAGCCTTCGCGCGCGAAGCGCAGCGCCTCGACGTGGACCTTGGTCACGAGCGGGCAGGTGGCGTCCACCACGCGCAGGCCCCGCGCGCGGGCGCGGGTGTGGACGGCCGGCGAGACCCCGTGCGCGCTGAAAATCGCGGTCGCCCCCTCCGGCACGTCGTCGAGCTCGTTCACGAACACCGCACCCTTCTGGCGCAGCGCGCTCACGACGTGGGGATTGTGCACGATTTCCTTCCTGACGTAGACCGGGCCGGGCAGGTGGTCCAGCGCTTGCTCGACCACCTCGATCGCGCGGACCACGCCGGCGCAAAATCCGCGGGGTTTAGCCAGGATGACCTTACGGAGTGCCATGTGGGAGCCTCATTATAGAAGGTTCCGTCGTCGTGTCAAAGCTCGCGCTGAAAATGCCGCAGGCTGATGCGCTTGACGTAGGGCAGCGCCAGGTACGAGGTGTAGTGGCCCAGCGGCAGCGTCACCGCCCGAGGGCGGCCGAGCGCCTGCCAGAGCCGGAGCGCATTGGCCCGGCCGATGGTCCGGTCGAAGCCGGCCATGATCATCAGGATTCGGGATGGATCCACGTACGGCGCGAGCCGAATCGGATCGGTGACGACCGCGCGGCGCAGCTCAACGTCGAGCTCTGAGAGCCGCAGCCGGCGCGCGGCGAGATACCGGCTGCGCGGCTTGGCCAGCAGCGGGTCATGGGTGGTCACCAAGATGTCCGCGATGCTGCCGCCGGCCAGGCCGATCACATGGACCTTCAGCCGCGGCTCCACCGCGGCGGCCAGCGCGCTCGCGATCCCGCCCATGCTGATCCCGAAGCTGCCCAGGCGCGCCGGGTCCACCTCCTCCTGTGCGGCCATCCAATCGACGGCCTGCCGCATGCGCAGCACGCCCTGCCGCAGCAAGAGCTCGATGTGCGCCACGCCATGCTCAGGCGCGATCTTCAGCGTCTTGCGGTGGATGAGGGCGACGTGAAATCCATGGCGCGCCAGGTACAGGCAGATGCCGCGCTCCAGCGGATAATCGCCGCCCAGAATCGGGTTGAAGAGGATGGCCGGGCGCCGGCCCGGCCGGTCGGCCTGAAACCATTCGATCTCGACGACCGGTTCGGTCGGCTCGAATCCCGTGGCCGAAAGGGGAAACCGGATGAGCTGCTCCCGGACCCCGTGGGACACGCGCAGCAGCTCGCGGGTGGCCTTCGGGCTGTGGTCCGGGTAATCATAATACGCGGCCATCTCGGGCGGCAGCGGCAACGCCTTCCGCGGCGCGCCGGACCTGAGCGCTGCGGTCGACCCGCATCCGGCGCTCAGCAGCAGGAGGAGCGTTCCGGCGATCCAGCCTGAGCGGCACGGTCCGGCCACCCGGCGGCAGGTGATGGGATTATCCCGGCGGTGTCGCGGGCGCGGGGCGGACATAGATCGGATTCGACAGGATCCACGGCTTGTTGTGGCGGGAGGCTTCGATGCGGTAGGCGCCTGGCTGCGTCACCGGCACGATCCAGCGGCTGCCGATCGTGCTCTGGATGGGCCGGCCGTCGCGGTAGATCGCGAGGAACGCCACCGCCGGCGTGGACACCACCAGGCGCATCCCGGGCTGGAACGACACCTGGTCCCCCATGATGCCGGCGATGCCGCCGTCGGTTTCCGCGAAGTAGGCGAACCCCTCGGCTTCGGCGGCCAGCTCGATGCCGACATACGCGTGGCCGGCCCGGAGCGCGTCGTACACCGCCTCGGCGGTCAGCGTCTGCGAGCGGGTCAGCACGTGCGTGCGAGCCATGCGGAACATCACGTCGTAGGGCGCGAAGGTGACGCCGAAGGCCTTAAACTCGTGCGCGTCCGAGGCGCCGATGCCGACCACCGGGCCGCGCGCGGCGATGAGCTCGTCCCATTTGGCCAGCGGGTCATACGGCCGGTCGAGGATGGAGAAGAAAAACGGGCTCGCTGGCGCCGAGAGCGACCAGAGGGCCAGCCGCAGCTTGTTTTCATCCAGCGTGTCGTGCGCGACGTTGTAGGCCTCCACGCCGGTGAAGCCGGACACGCCCCAGTCCGTCCATCGCGCGTGTTTGAAGTACGGGTGGGCGATGAACCCCAGGCCGCCCTGGGCTTTCACCGCGTCGATGATCTGCTGCGCGGTGCGGCCGGCGCGGTCCATCTCCTGCGTGACGTTGAGCGCCACGTAGTGGCCGGAGCGCGTCGAGATCTCCATCCCGACAAGGACCAGCACCGCTCCGTGCCAGCCCTGCTTGCCGTCGCGCAGCGGCTGCAGCGTGTTGTGCTCGGTGAGGATGACATAGTCCAGCCGTTGCGCGTTGGCCGCCTGCACGACCTCGTCAAACGTGCCCTGCGCGTCATGCGAATACGTGGTGTGAATGTGGATGACGCCCGGATGATCGACATAGCCGTCGTCGGGTTTGGGGAATTGTCGCGAGGCCGCGCCGGCCTTGGGATAGGGCTGCGGCAGCTTCGTCAGCGCCGAGCAGCCCGCCGCGAGGATGAAGAGGAACCCGAAGCAGAGGAGCAGCCGCCTCATGGCGCGTCGGAGCGGCCGGTGAACCGGAACGCGGGCAGATGCAGGGCCGGCATGACGGCGCAGCCGAGCTCCTGGCTGGGGTCGGCGATCAGCCGGCGCTCCTTCGAGATGCCGCGCACGCGCGCGAAGGCCGCCAGCAGGCTCTGCGTGAAGCGCATGGTGCGCACCGGCTTCGAGATCCGGCCGCGCTCGATGAGGAACGTGCCTTCGCGGGTCAGGCCGGTCATGAGCGCTGCGCGGGGGTTCAGCAGGCCGTTGACGTAATGGAACCGCGGGATCAGCAGACCCCGCGCGCAGGCGCGGATCATGCGCGGCAGCGAGGAGCGGCCCGGGGCGATGCCCAGGTGCAGCGGCAGCGGCCCCTCGGTGTCATCCGGCGGCATCGCGTGGCCGGTGGAGGCATGGCCGAACCGCGCCCCGTAGGCCGCGTCGTACGCGATGCCGGCGGCGGCGCCGCGGTCGATGAGCACGAGGCGCTGCTTGGGCACGCCTTCAAAGTCAAACGGCATCCGCAGCGCGGTCGCATCCCGCCCGTCGTCGTACATCGTGATCTGCCGGTCCATGAGCCGCTCGCCCATGCGCCCGGCCATGCAGCTGGTGCGCTCCAGCATGCTCTTCGCGCCGAAGGCCGTGTAGCCCAGCCACGTGACGAGGTCGGCCACCGCCTCGGGTTCGAGGATCACTTCATAGTCGCCGAGCGGCAGCGCCACCGGCTCGTCGCGGCGCAGGCACTGGCGCAGCGAACGCTCGAGGAGGGACTCAAGCGCGACGCGGCGGATGTTGCGGTGCACCGTGCTGGCGTACCCTGACAGCGCGCCATACATGGTGACAAGCTTGGCACCCGCGACGGTGGACGCCGCGTAGCAGGCCAGCCCGCGCGAGTTGGCCACCGCGAACTCATCCTCGCCCGTCACGAGCGAGCCGGCCAGCGCTGCCCCGGCGCCGCGGCACAGCAGGAACAGGCGCTTGAGCGCTGCGACCGCCTCGGGCGCGCTCCACGCCGCGGTGGCGGCCGCGTAGTCCGCGCGCGTGGCCATCCGCGCGCCGGCGGGCAGCTCAGGCAGGACGTCTTGAGGCGGGGCGTGGCGCGCGATCTCTTCAGCGGCGCGGACGCTGCGCGCCAGGCTCGCCGGCTCGAGCGTGTCGGCGCTGGCCACGCCGACCCGCCGGCCGATGATCGCCTTGATCGTCACCGTGACGGTCTCTTGCACCAGATCCTGGTGGATCGCGTCGTACGCGAACCGGAACACCCGCCGCGTGCGCCCGTGCGCGCAGACGCTGATGCCGTCGGCGCGCGAGCGCTTCACCACGCGGGCCAGCGCCGAAACCAGACGGCGTCCGAGCATGGCCTATCTCGCCGGCGCCACGAGCACGCCGTCGAACCGCGCGTAAGGCGCCCCATGGCCCACGTGCATGAGCTGCATCGGCTCGCCCTTCGCGCAGTTGGGCACGCCCCAGAGCCGCCAGTCCTCCCGGCGGCCGACCGCGGTGCACCGTCCCCAGAACACCGGGGTGATACCGGTATAGAGCGGGTTCTTCACGATGCCCCCGATCTTCCCATCCACGATCTCCCAGCCGATTTCGGTGGTGAACTGGAAATTGAGCCGCTGGTCGTCGATGGACCAGCTTTTGTTGGTCGACAGCAGGTAGCCGTGCCGGATGCCCTGGCAGAGCTCCTCGAGCGTGCCGGCTCCGGGCTCGAGGTTCACGTTCGTCATGCGGATAAGCGGCGGCACGTTCCACTGCTCGGCGCGCATCGCTCCGCTGCTGCCGGGAAGCGTCAGCCGCGCCGCGGATTCGCGCGAGCTCAAGTATCCCACGAACCGCCCGTCGCGCACGAGCTCGACGCGCTGTGCCGGCACGCCCTCGTCGTCAAACGCGAAGCTGCCCACCCCGCCCGGCACCGTCGCGTCCGCCACGATCGTGACCTTCGGCGAGCCGTACTGGAACGCGCCGAGCCGGTCCGGCGTGAGGAAGCTGCCGCCGGCGTAGCTGAGCTCCTGGCCGAGCGCGCGGTCCAGCTCGGCCGGATGGCCGCACGATTCGTGCAGCTGCATCACCACCTGTGTCGGATCGAGCACGAGCGTGGTCTCGCCCGCCTTCGGCGGCTGGGCGCGCAGCAGCTGCAGCGCCTCGTCGCGGGCGCGCGCGGCCCCGCCCACCAGATCCAGCTGCTTGACGTACTCGTAGCCGGCCTGCGCCAGCGCCCCGCCGTGCGAGTTCGGGAAGCTGCGCGTCTGCACCTCATCGCCGTGCCGGGCGACGATCTCGATCCCGGCCCCGCTTTCGATGAGCTCCTGCTCGATCCGCGCGCCCTCCGTCGAGACGAACAGCTTGCGGCGCTTGTGGAAGTCCATGTGGGTGGTGACCCGCTGGATCGCATCCGGCCCCATGGCCGCCCCGTTGGCCCACAGCAGGTAATCCAGTTTCTGCACGAGGGGCACGGTGAACGGATCGACCGCGCACGGCGACCGGTAGCTGGCGACGGCCGGCTCGACCGGCGCCAGGGGACGCGGCTTGCGGTTCAGCAGGTTGGAGGCCTGCGCGAGCGCGATGGCCTGGCGCGCCGCCCGCGCGAGGCTGGCCTGAGAGAGGTGGGGCGTGGCCGCGAACCCCCACGAGCCTTTCAGCAGGACGCGGATGCCGATGCCGGCGCTTTCGGAGAGGCTGATCGACGAGACTTTGCCGTGCTCGGCGACCAGGCTCTCGTGCGCGTGCCGCTCGTAGCGGGCATCCGCGTAGTCCGCGCCGCGCTTCGCCACGTCGCGCATCACGCGGTCCAGCAGGTGCTTCGGGAGGGTGCGGTCGATCGTCCGTGGAGGCATGAGCAGTGTCCAGGTTATATACCATACTCGACGAGATTTGTCTTTGCGAAACCCTGTGGATGGAATAAGATGCTCCGGAGTCTGCACGAATGACCGGCTACATCCCCCAACGCATCCTCGAGCGTCCGTTCCGCCGCCTGTCCCGGCGCTCCCTGATCGACCGCCTGCACGCCATGCGCGCGCTGGCCGAGGCGCGCGGCGTGCGCTATGTGGACGACGCCGGCCGGCCGCGGACCATCGACATCGCGCTCAAGCCGTGGGTGCTCACCACCGAGCAGCTCTACGCCTTCCACCATGTCGCGCGCCATCTGGCCGACGCGCTGCTCCGCGTGGTGCGGCTGCACGCCCGGCTGCCCGCGGTGCGGCGCATCGTGCAGTTCGAGCCTAAGCGCGCCGCCTGGCTGCGGCTGGCCGCCCATCCGACGGCCCGTCCGCTCGGGGTCGTCGGCCGGCTGGATTCCACCGCGACCTACGACCACGCGGGCTGGCGCGCCGACTTCCGGATGCTCGAGCCCAACACCGTCGGTGTGGGCGGCGTGTACTACGCGCCGGCCTCCTGCGCGGTCGTGATGGACGTGGTCGGCGACCTGCTCACCGAGGCGCTGCCCGGCCGCGCGATCACCGCTACGCCTGACCCGCGCCAGCTGCTCGTCGACGAGCTCGCCGCCGTGGCCCGGCGCCTGGGCCGCCCGCTGCGCGGCGTAGCACTCATCGAAAACACCGACTTCACGACCGGCACGGATGAGTTCGAGCGGCTGGCCGGATACCTCACCGGCCGCGGCATCCCGGCGGTCGTGGCCGACCCGCGCGACCTGCGGCTATCCCGCGGCGGGCTGCGCGCAAAAGGGCTGCGGGTGGATCTGCTCTACCGCGATTCCGAGCTGGAGGAGTTCGTGGACATGGAAGCTAGCGGCGCGCGGCTGACCGCGCTGCGCGCCGCGATCCGCCAGGGCCGGCTCATCTCCGGCCTCGCGTGGGAGTTCGACCAGAAATCCGTGTGGGAGATCTTCACCGACGCGCGCTACGCCCGCCGGTTCAACCCGCCGCAGCGCCGGCTCTTTCGCGACCACCTGCTGTGGACGCGGCTGGTCCGCGAAGAGCGCGTGAGCGATCCGGCCGGCCGGCTCGTCGATCTGCCCGCGCATATCCGCCGCAACCGGCCGCGCCTCGTGCTCAAGCCCAACAGCATGTTCGGCGGCGAGGGGGTGGTGATCGGCCACACGGTGACTCAGCGCGCGTGGGAGCGCGAGCTTGCGCGCGCGCTGCATGGCAAGGAACGCTACGTGGTCCAGGCGGCGGCGCGCATCGCGACGGACCGATTCCCGGCGCTGGCGCCCAGCGGCCCGCGCTGGGTCGAGCGCAGTGTCGTCTCCGGGTTCTTCTTTAATTCCTCCGGGATCGGCCTCATCGGCCGGTTCTCCGGCCTGCCCGTCGTCAACGTCTCCCGCGGCGGCGGCCTCGTCCCCGCGCTCTGGGCGCATTGAGTCAAGATGGCGAAGCGCATCCTCGTGATCGACGACGAGCCGAAGATCCGCCAGCTGCTCGAGGCATTGCTGGCCTTGCATCACTATGACGTGCTGACCGCGGCCGGCGGCCGGGAAGCGCTGGACCTGCTCGTTACTGAGCCGGCGGATCTGATCCTGCTGGATGTGATCATGCCCGGGGTGGATGGGTGGCAGGTGCTGCGGGAACTGAAAATGTCCGAGCAGACGCGGTCCATTCCGGTCATCATGCTCACGGCCCAAGGCGACGCCCATGCCGTGATGGCCTCCCAGGAATTGCGCGCCACCGATTACTTCATCAAGCCCTTCCAGGCGGAGGAACTGCTCGCCTTCATCCGGCGGTACCTGCCCCCATGAAACCCCTGCACCGGCACTACCATTCGTGGTGGCGGCGCGGGCTCTGGTCGCTGGTCCTGGTGGCGATGATCATGACCATTGGCACCATCGGGGTGCACCGGCTCGAAGGCCTGCCGTACCTCGAAGCGTTCTACTTCATGAGCATGATCGCCACAGCGCAGGGGCCGGTGACCGTCCCGGCCACCGCCGCCGGCAAGCTCTTCGTGGCCCTGATGGCGTTTCTCTCCGTCGGCCTGGGCATCGCCGCGCTCGGCTTCCTCTTCGGCCCCTTCTTCAGCCACCTCTGGCACCTGAGCATCCGGAAACTGGAAGAGGAGGAAGGTCGGCGCAACCGGCAAGGCCCCGGGCATGGCTAAGCAGCCAGCAGCCCGTTCGGCAGGCGCAGCGAGGCAGTCCGTTCCCCCGCAGGCTCGGAGAACGCCATGGGATTGATCGAGCGCAGCGAATGGGAGCTGTGGGCCAGGTCTTGGGGGCTGGTGCACGAGCCGCAGCGCGGCCAGTTCATTCGCAATGAGGGGCTCGTCGGCGCGTATCACGGCTACTTGCTGCGCGTTGGCTGGGGCGGCGACTACGGGACGACTCTCATCATTCTCGTGCGGTTTCCAAAGCTATCCCAAGATCTGAAGACGCTCCGAGAGCAGCTGCTGCGCGCTCCAGGCCTCTCCACGCTCCCAGGCTGGAAGGGGCGCGCCGCGGGCGTGCAGCTTGAG
>JAHFGU010000128.1 GCA_023247285.1 Candidatus Omnitrophota bacterium | reverse complement strand
CGTGATACGTCTTGAGCGTCTCCCGCCACTTGAGGTACCCCTGGCGCGTCATCGGATACCGGCTGCGCGGAATCGTCCAGCGCCGCACATGCTGGCCGCGCGCCGCGATCCGGAGCGCCTCAGACGCCGCAGGGTTCAGCCGCGCGACCCACGCGGTGATCCGCTCCGCGTAGACGAGCTCGCGCGGACGCGCGATCCCGCCGACGAGCTCCCGGTTCGGATCCTCGCGATTGAGGCGGTCGATCGCGGCCAGCACGCGCGTCGGCCGGTCAGCAGGCGGCATGCGGCGGGGCGATCCAGCGCAGCGGCGGGACCAGGCGCGGATCGTAAGGGAGGCGATGGCGGCGCAGCCAGCCGAACAGCTCGGTATACGGCGCGAGAAACCCTGTCACGTCGAGACCGAGGCAGGACGGGGCGCACCGGCGCAGGGAGCGGCTCGAGGAGCGATAGAGGCTGAGGGCGCCGGCCGGATTGCCGCGCGACCAGTGGTAGAACGCGACCGCCGCCTGAATCAGGCCCTTGTACAAATCGCGCGGGCGCGCGGCGGGGTCCCGCCAGAGGGCTTCGAGCACTTCATGGCACTCGAAAAACCGGTGATGGTTGTAGAGCGCGACACCCGCGATGAGGCGGGGATCGACGGCGGCGGGTGCGTTATGCGCGGCGGCCGGCGCGGGCCCCCGCACCAACCTAGTTGGTGCGGAGGCGGGCGCGCGCCGAGGGGCGGCCCGCCGGGCTGGCTTCCGCCGGCGCGCGGAGCTGCGCGAGGACCGCTTCGATGTGGCCATCGACTTTGACCCGGGGGAAGATGCGGGCGATCCGGCCCTGCTCGTCGATGAGGAAGGTCGTGCGCTCGATGCCCCAGTACGTCCGCCCATACAGCGACTTCTGCTTGTACACGCCGTAGGCCTTGCCGACCTCGGCCCCCGGGTCGCTCAGCAGCGGAAACGGCAGCGAGAATTTCTTCGTGAAGCGCGCATGCGAGGCCGGGTCATCGGGGCTGACGCCGAGCACGACCGCGCCCGCGCGCCGGAAGCCGGCCCGCTCATCGCGAAACCCGCAGGCCTCGCGCGTGCAGCCTGGCGTGTCATCTTTGGGATAGAAGTACAGCACGACGCGCGAGCCGCGCAGCGCGGAGAGCCGCACCGTCTCGCCCCCGGCGGCCTGCAGCGCAAACTCCGGCGCCCGATCGCCTGCGCGCAGCTCCGCCATTATTTCGATTCCCTTAGGGCCGCCACGAGCTCTTCATACAGCGACGGGGTGATGCCGCCGGCGATCGGCAGGCCGTTGAGGACGTATGTCGGGGTGCTGGTCACCTTCGCATTTCCGCCATCGGCGATATCACGCCGCACCGCCTCCATGCCCTTGCCTGAGTCCAGGCAGGCGCGGAACCGCGGCACATCGAGCCCCAGCTTCGCGGCATCCTGATCCACCTGCGCGACATTGTAGTGCGGGGCGGCTGCGAAGACCAGGTCATGGAACGCCCAGAACTTGCCCTGGTCATGCGCGCACTCCGAAGCCGCGGCGACCCGGCAGGCCCCGGGGTGCACGGTGCGGCTCACTTGCCCGTTGCATTCCATGTCCAGCGGAAAGTGCTTGAAGATGAACGCGGTGTCGCGGCGGTGGCTGGCCAGGATGATCGGATTGAGCTTCGAGGCGCGCTGGCAGGAGGGACAGAGGAAATCGCTGAACTCGACCAGCTGCAACGGCGCGCTCGCCGATCCGAGCCGCGGGTCCGCGCTCGTGTCGATCGGCACGCGCGTCTGCTTGGCGATGAACTCCTGCACCTGCTGCCGGATGAGACCGGGCGAACCGCGGCTGACGAACGCCGTGGCCGCGTGCACGCTGACGGCTGCCAGCGCGCTCGCCGCCACCATGCCCCACCACAGCCACGCGGCCGGATGGCGGGCGGAGGGCACGAGCGCGGCCATCGACGACGGCACGCGCGAAAGGGCGCGCGGCCATGACGCGCCCGAGCCGCGGACCGCGACGACGAGCAGGACCAGATTCACCGCATACGTCAGCAAGCACAGGAGACAGTAGTACCGGATGACGAAGGCCATCACGTAGAAGAGGAAGGCGTCCGCCCCGACGAACAGCGTGGCGAGCCCCACGGTCAGCGTAATCGCAGCCTCGGAAGCGTCCGGCGCGGCCAGCGCATACAGGGCCAGCGCCAGCACGACGAGATAACCCAGCAGCCCCCAGAGCGAGAGCGGCATGCCGAGCAGCGCACCGAATGCGCCGCCGGTCACCGCGTGGCAGTTGAACAACCCCTCATCACGGCAGACCGATCCGCCAAGGAGCTCGCCGCGCATGAGGCCAAGATGCAGGACGGTGAGGACGGCGGAGAGGGTGATGCCAAGCAGGCTCAGAACAGCGCACCAGCGCGCGGCGCGCCGCGAGGGCGTCGTGGTCATGCGTCTGCGGGTATTTAACCGGGAAACCGGCGCAAAGTCAAACCCCGGCCGAGGATGGAGGCAGCCGCCGCGTAGACCTCGTCGGCCTCCAGCGTCGTGAGACAGCGGAACGCGATGTCGCACGCGTGCGCCAGGCAGCGGACGCAGCCCACATCCTTCTGCAGGACGATGTGGCCCTCGCCGAGCGGGCCCCAGCGCTGGGGCGAGAGGCCGGCTTGGTTGCGGCCGAAGATGTCGACCACCGGCGTGCCGACCGCGGCCGCCATGTGGACCGGCCCGGAATCATTGGAGATGAGCAGCGCGCAGCGGCCCAGCAGCGCTGCCAGCTCGGCCAGCGTGAGCCGGCCGGCGAGATTGAGCGCCGGCTGCGTCATGGCCTGCGCCATCGCCTCGGCCGGCTGCGCGTCGCCGATCCCTGCCACGATGCAGACCTGCACCCCCTGCTCCGCCACGAGCCGGTCGGCCACGCGCGCGAACCGGTCCGGCATCCAGCGCTTGGAGATGCAGCTGGCCGACGGATGGACCGCGACCAGCCGCGCCCCCTGGCGGGCCGAGCCCGCGAGCACGGCGTCGATGCGCGCGGCGGCCGCGGGGGACGGCGGCGGCAGCCGCGGCTGCAGCGGGGCCTCGGCTGCGCCGACGCACCGGAGCAGCTCCATCGTGTAGGCCGCCTCGTGCCGCGCCCCTTCCTGCTTGCGATGCGGCACCCGGTGCGTGAGCAGCCAGGCGCTTTTGCGGGCGAAGCCCGCGCGGAGCGGGATGCCGGCCAGCCACGGGATCCAGTGCGAGCGGTTGGTCGGGTGGAGCACGAAAGCCGCATCGAACGCCTGGCGCCGCAGCCGGCGCGCGAACCGGATGGTGGCGGCCACCGAGCGGTGCGCGCCCTCCTTGTCATACTCGATCACCTCGTCCACGTGCGGATGCCCGGCGATGAGGTCGCGGCACGCGGGCCGCACCATCATCGCGATCGCCGCGTGGGGAAACTGCGCGCGCAGCGCCGCCAGCACCGGGGTGGACAGCACCACGTCGCCGATGCGATCGAGGCGGATCACAAGGATGCGGGCCATGGGAGGCGGGGCCGGCGTCATGGCGCAGCCTCCACGGATGAGCCGTCCAGCATGGACGCGGCGGCCGCGTACACCTCCTCGGGCGGGATGAACCGCATGCACTCGTGCTGATAGCGGCACAGCGGCCGCTCGCACGGGGCGCAGAAGAGCTTCCGCCGGACGACGCGCGCGCGCCCGGCGCGTGGGCCGTATTTGGCCGGGTCGGTCGGGCCGAACACGGCGACGGTGGGCGCCCCCACCAGCGACGCCAGGTGCAGCGCGCCGGAATCATTCGTCACGACGAGCCGCGCGCGCGCCATGAGCACGCCGAGCTGCCGGATGGTGAGCAGCCCGACGGCGCTGTGGGCGCGGCGGGCCATGTGCGCGGCCACGGCGTCCACGACCGGCGCCTCGTCGGGCTCGCCGGTGAAGACCACCTGCAGGCCGCGCTCGGCGATGAGCCGGTCGGCGACCGCCGCGAACCCCTCCGGCATCCACCGCTTCAGATGGCTGCGGGCGCCGGGCGCGATCACCGCCAGGGACGCTGCGCCATCCGCGCGCCAGCGGCGCAGCAGCTGCTCGACGTGCGCGCGGTCTTTCTCCGACGCCCAGAACGGGCTGCCGGCGGGCGCGCGATCCAAGCGGCGCGCCAGGCCCGGCACCTGCGCGCGCAGTTTCCAGCAGTGGCGGTCGCGCATGTGCCGCAGCGCGCGCGGCGGCCGGCGGAGATAGCGCCACGACGCGAGCGGCTTCAGGAGCAGCGGATACAGCGTGGAGCGCAGGTCCACCACGACCTGCGGCCGGTAGCGCCAGAGGGCGGCGAGCAGCCGGCAGCGGCCGATGACCGACTCGTATCGATCGGCGACCAGCAGCGTCTGGATGCGCGGGTCGCCGTCGAAGAGCGGCCTGGCGCGCTCGCCGACGAGCAGGGCGAGATGCGCCTCGGGGAAGGCGCGCCGCACCTCGTCGATGACGTCTGCGGTGAGCAGGGCGTCCCCGATGTTGGAGAGCCCGATGATGAGCGCGCGCAGCGGCGGCGAATCAGCCATCGCGGGATAACAGGCGCAGCGCGGCATCCGCCGCCTCGCCGACCGCGATGGCTGCCATGCCGGCGTGCGGCGGCTGGTCCGGCGAGAAGCATGGGATGGCCGGACAGCAGTCGGGGTGGTGGAGCACGACGACGCGCCCCGGGTCCGGCGGCAGCGGCCCGGTGAATGCGGGAGCGGTCGGGCCATAGAGCGCCACGACCGGCCGGCCGAGTGCGGCGGCGATGTGCAGCACGCCGGTATCGTTCGACACGATGAGGCGCGCCTGCTCCAGGCAGGCGGCGAGTTCTCGCAGGGTGGTCTGCCCGGCCAACAGCCGCGCCGGCGCGCGCATGCGCTCGCGGACCAGCGCCGCGAGCCCCACATCCGCCGGCCCGCCGGTGATCAGGATCTCGGCTTGGCGGGCTTCCGCCAACCGGTCGCCCAGCGCGGCGAACCGCTCAGGCGCCCAGCGCTTATGCGGCCAGTTCGCGCCAGGATGCAGGACGACGAGCGGGCGCCCATCCGGCTCAGGCCGCGCGAG
>JAHFGU010000127.1:3200-5033 GCA_023247285.1 Candidatus Omnitrophota bacterium | reverse complement strand
TCGCCCAGGTCAAGCAGGCCTACCTGGCGGCCTGCGCCAGCGGGGCCACGGGTCCGATGCTTGATCGCCTGTTCCAAAAAGCGCTCCACGGCGCCAAGACGGTTCGATCCGAGACGCGCATCGCCGAGGGGCAAGCGTCCGTGGGGTCGGTCGTGGTCGCGTTGGCCAAGCAGGTCTTCGGAGAGCGCTTGCGGCAGTCCGAGGCGCTGCTCTGGGGCGCGGGGAAAGCGGCGGAAGCCACAGCGCAGCACCTGATCAAAGCGGGCATCCGGCAGCTCTGGATCGTCAACCGGACGCAGGCGAAGGCGCAGGATTTGGCCTCGCAGTGCCGGGGCCGCCTGCTCTCCTGGGAGCAGGCGCTGGCGCATTTGGCCCATGTGGACATCGCCATCGTGTGCACGCACGCGCCCCACTACGTCATTGACCAGGCGGACATGGACGCGCTGCAGCCTCGCCGAGGCGCGCGCCCACTCTGCCTGATCGATCTCGCGGTCCCGCGGAACGTGGACCCCGCGCTGAAGGGCCGCGCCGGGATCAGGGTATATGACATGGATGACCTGCAGGGGATGGCGCAGCGCACGCTGGCGGCGCGCCAAGAAGAGCTGGCGCGCGCCACCGCGCTCGTCGAGCAGCAGGTCGGGCATTTCATGCGCTGGTGGCAGACCGTTTCGGCTCAGGAGGACCTGGCATGCCAACTCGTCGCGGCCTGATCATCAGTGTCATCGCGCTTGCGGTGTTCGGGCCTGGGTCGTCGGCGCGGGCCACGATCGACAACTGGAAAAGCTACAAGGCCGCGTACCCGGGCAAGGAGCCCAAGGCGTACTCGTGCAAGGTCTGCCATCTAGGGGCGATCGGGAAGAAGGACGAGCTGAACGGCTACGGCCACGCCCTCCAACAGTTGCCGGCGCCGGCGGACCCGAAGAAGCTCACCGTGGAAGACGTGCGCGCCGCCGAATCCGCGGATCCCGACGGGGATGGCGCCACCACGCTTCAGGAAGTGGAAGCCGGGACCGACCCTTCGGATCCCGCCTCCGCGCCGGCCGGCACGATCGCGCCATCCGGCAGCGCACCCCCTGAGGCTTCGCCTGTTGCAGAGTCCGCCCCGGCCAGCGCACCACCCGCGAAGACCCGCGACGGGGAACAACCGTCCTCCTGCGCGCCCGATGTCGTTGACCGGTTGCAGGCGTACCTCGCGGCGCTTGCCGGTCCGGCGGCGTGGGCGGCCGAGCCGGCCACGCCCGCGCGCCACGACGCCCATGAGGCGCCGGCCGAATCCGGACAGGCCGAGTACGTCGGCACGGAGACCTGTGCCGCCTGTCACACGAAACAGTACCAGGAATTCCAGCAATCCACGCACGCGCGCATCACGGTGCCAGAGGCCAAGGCCCAGGGCTGCGAGATGTGCCATGGGCCTGGTAGCCTCCATGTCGCCGCCGGCGGCGGCCGCGGGGTGGGCGGGATCATCAATCCGCGGAAAGATCCGAGCACCTGTTTTGCCTGCCACCTCGACAAGAAGGCCGAGTTCCGCCTGCCCTACCATCACCCGCTCATGGAAGGGAAGGTGAGCTGCGCCGACTGTCATCAGGTCCACGCGCCGGATGTCCGGCCCTGGTCCGCCACGTCGCTGAAGGACATCAACGAGGCCTGCTTCAAGTGCCACAAGGACCAGCGCGGCCCGTTCGTGTGGGAGCATGAGGCCCTCCGCGAAGGCTGCACGACCTGCCACAAGGTGCACGGGTCGATCCACGACAAGATGCTGCTGGTCCGCGACAACAACCTGTGCCTGCGCTGCCACACCCAGGTCAACTTCCCGACCATCGGCAAATCCAACCA
>JAHFGU010000127.1:0-3100 GCA_023247285.1 Candidatus Omnitrophota bacterium | reverse complement strand
GCACGACCTGCCACAAGGTGCACGGGTCGATCCACGACAAGATGCTGCTGGTCCGCGACAACAACCTGTGCCTGCGCTGCCACACCCAGGTCAACTTCCCGACCATCGGCAAATCCAACCACTCCAGCCGGCTGCCCCAAGGCACGTGTTTCAGCGCCGGGTGCCATACCGCGGTTCACGGCTCGAACTTCGACGAACACTTGCGCTATTGAGACGCGAGGAGACGACCATGCGCGCGACTCGTTGGATCGGGGTGGCGGTGGCGTGGTGCGGGCTGCTCGGCGTCGCCGCGCGGGCCGCCCGCGCCGCGGACGCGGAGATCCAGGCCTCCCTGCTGCCGGTCCGGTACATCGCGGTCAAGGGCGACGATGACAAGTTCCGCGCCCACCACTGGATGGCGGACGGCTATACCGGCGGGCTCAAGGACCTCAGCGGGCGCTACACCACGGCCGACGGGGTCGAGATCTCCGGCGCCTCGCACGCGCTGATTCCCCAAAACGACTACGGAGCCGAGCTCTCCGTGAAGAAAGGCGATCTCGGGTTTGTCGACTTCGATTACACGGAGTTCCGCAAGTACTACGACGGCACGGGCGGCAGCCACCAATTCTTCGCCGCGCTCGGGCCGTTTGAGGCGCCGAGGAACGACATCTCGCTGGACATCGGCAAGTTCGGCGTGGAGACCGGCCTGACGCTGGAGGGGTGGCCGGAGCTGGGTTTCGAGTATGAACGGGAGTACAAGGACGGCGCCAAGACGCATCTGAACTGGGGCGCGGTGAACAACGGGATCACCCGCAACCTGTACTCGTCCTGGCAGGATATCGACGAGATCGTGGATGCGATCACCTTCACCGCCAAGGACGATCTCGCGGGGTTCGCGCTCTCCGGCGACCAGCGCTGGGAGTGGGTCCGCTCCGAGCTCGTGCGGGAGGAGCGATTCCTGAGCAGCCCGGGGGCTACGCTGCAAAAGGTCCGCCGCCAGGACATCGCGCCGGAATCCACGCTCATGACCACGACGCTGGGCGCCGAGCGCCATTTCCTCGGCGACAAGGTTTTGTTCACGTCAGGCTATCACTTCGCCCACATGGACAACCGGGAGTTCGAATCCCTGCTGGAATTCGACGCCGTCGGGGCGCCGGCGAACTTCTCCAACCCCGAGCAGAAGCCGAATAGCCGCGCGGACAACGACTTCGACAGCCACTCCTGGGTGGGAAGCGTCATGGTCGCTCCCTGGCCGTCGGTCGGCCTGACGACCCGGTTCAAGTCCGAGATCATCAAGCGCGAGGGCAACTCCTCCTACCCCCTCGACAACACGACCGATGCGCCCAACGGGATCATCGACCGCACCGAGGTCAGCCTCAGCGACAGCAAGGCGGTGCGGTGGGGCGAATCGGTCGGGCTGCGCTACACCGGCCTCCCGCGCACGGCACTCTACACCGAGCTGGAGCTTGAGCAGGCCCGCGTCCTGCTGCGGGAAGACCGGAAGAGCCTCGACGGGCCGGACACCGGCAACGGCTCCAGCAGCAGCGAGGTCTTCTTCCGTCAGACCGTCACGGATATCCGCCGCGGCGCCTGGACGCTGGGCGGTCGCGTCGATCCCTGGCGGTTCCTGGACCTGACCTCCCACGTGCGCCGGCGGGTCAACAACAACGACTATGATGACCAGCGGGAGAGCGTAGCGGCCGGCACCGCGCTCTCCGCCTTCATCGACGAGCAGGACGTCCATACGAACGAGTTCGCCGCGCGGGCGACATTCAAGCCCTGCCGGTGGCTTCGCTCCTCGTTCCGGTATCAGTTCCGCGGCGACCTCTACATCACGCGCTTCGAAGCCCAGAAGTCCGTGGAAGCCATCACGCGCTCGAACACCTTCACCTATGACGTGGTCCTGCAGCCCACCGCGGCACTCATGACGACCGCGTCGTTCTCGCACCAGCTGGCGCGAACCAGCACGCCCGCCCGGTACAGCGCCACGACCGTGCCCCCCTTCGAGGCAAACGTGAACACCTGGTTGTTCAGCGCGGATTACGCCCCGACGCCGACGGTGGGGCTGAACGGGACGCTGCAATACAGCACCGCGGATAACTTCAACAACGATTTCGCGGTCGTGGGATTGCCGCTGGGGGCGGCCTTCGATCGGCTGGACCTCACCTGCGGCTTGAAATGGGCGCTGGCAGAAGACACGTCCTTGGACACCCAGTACGCCTTCTACCACTACCAGGCCAACTCCTACGCCGAGTTCGGGGGCTACGACGCCCACTCCATCTCCCTCGAGCTGACGAAGAAGTTCTGAGGCTGCTCACGATGTGTCCGGAGCAGCGCCTCGGCCGCCGGGCATTCCTCGTGCTCGTCCTCAAAGGGGGCGGGCTCGCGCTGTTCGGCGCCGCGATCTATCCCATCCTCCGCTATTGCTATCCCCCGGCCAGCTCCGACTCCTCAGTGTCCAGCGCCGTCGCAGGCAAGGTCGGGGACTTAGCACCCAACGCTGCGAAGATCTTCCGGTTCGGAACGCGGCCCGGGCTGCTGGTCCGCACGCCCCAAGGGGAGCTGAAAGCCTTCTCCGCGGTCTGCACGCACCTGAACTGCACGGTCCAGTATGACAATCAGGCCAGCGTCATCTGGTGCGCCTGCCATAACGGCAAGTTCGATTTGAACGGCCAGGTCATCTCCGGCCCGCCCCCTCGGCCCTTGGAGCCGTACCAGGTGAACGTGCGCGGGGATGAGGTCGTCGTCTCTAAGCGCGCCTGACCCCGCGCGCGGGGATCCCGCCATGAGGTGGCGCACTCGCCTGGGCGCGTTTTTCCGCGACCGCTACCAGCTCGGCGGCCTCGCCGAGCTCTTCACTCACAAGCAGGTGCCGCTGCACCGCCACACCGCGTGGTACTACTGCGGCGGGATGACGCTCACATTGCTCGCCGTCCAGATCGTCAGCGGCGTGCTCCTCCTGCTCTACTACCGCCCATCGGCGGATGGGGCCTTTGAGTCGGTGCGCTTCATCATGACCAAGGTGGAGTTCGGCTGGCTCATCCGCTCGGTGCACGCCTGGGCGGCGAACCTGCTGATTCTCTCGGCCATGATCCACCTGGCGAGCACGTTCTTCCTGAAG
>JAHFGU010000126.1 GCA_023247285.1 Candidatus Omnitrophota bacterium | reverse complement strand
GGCGTCGAGGCCATCATCTCCGTGCTGGCGATCGTCCACGGCGTGCTGCCGCCCACGGTGAACTACGAGCACCCGGATCCGTCCTGCGACCTCGATTACGTGCCGAACCAGGCCCGCCAGCACCGCGTGGACGCGGCCCTCTCCAACTCCCTCGGGTTTGGCGGCCACAACGCCACCGTCGTCTTCCAGCGCTTCACCGCGTGACCCCGGTGTGGTAAGGTAGCGGGGATGGCCACACCGAGAACCCGCCAGCAATTAGGGGAGCTGCTGATCGAGCGCGGGCTGCTGCGCCGCGAGGAGCTGGACCGCGCGCTCGGCGAGCAGCAGGTGACCGGGGAATACCTCGGGATGGTCCTGACCCGCATGGGGCTGCTCTCCAGCGAGCACCTGATGCCCATCCTCGCCGAGCAGCTCGGCATGCCCTACGTGCGGCTGGCCGATGCCACCATCAGCAAGGAGGCGTTGGTCAAGGTCTCGCCGAAATTCGCCAGCCACTACCGCCTGATCCCCCTGAGCCTGGAAGCCGGGGTGCTGCGGATCGCGATCGCCGACCCTCTGGATATCCAGACGCTGGATGAGCTGCGGCTGCTGCTCGACTGCCGCATCGCGCCGGTGCTCGCCAGCCCGCATGAGATCGCGGAGGCCATCCAGCGGCACTACGGCGTCGGGGCCTCGGCCGTGGAGCGGATCCTCGACGCGGGCGCGCACGCCAGGCCGGCAGGGCGGGGGGCTGCCGAGGACGTGAGCCTGCAGGCGGAGGAAGCCTCCGTCGTCTCATTCGTGAACCAGCTGCTCACCACCGCGGCCCGCGAGCGCGCCACCGACATCCACATCGAGCCCTTCAACAAGCAGCTGATTATCCGTCAGCGGATCGACGGCCTCATGTACGACCTGCCGGTGCCGCCGGATCTGCACAAGCTGCACCAGGCGATCGTCTCCCGCATCAAGGTGATGGCCGAGCTCGACATCGCCGAGCGGCGGCTGCCGCAGGACGGCCGCATCGGCGTGCGGATGGACGGGCATGACCTGGACCTGCGCGTCTCGGTGTTGCCCACGAGCTTCGGGGAAACGGTTGAGATCCGCCTGCTCTCCTCGGCGATGCTCTACCACCTCGCCCAGCTCGGGATCGAGCCGGACCAGCTGCCGCTGCTCGAGACGCTGATCCAGAAGCCGCACGGGATCATCTTCGTGACCGGGCCGACCGGGTCAGGCAAAACGACCACGCTGTACGCCTGCCTCGCCAAGCTGAACACCCCGGACGTGAAGATCCTCACGATCGAAGACCCGATCGAGTACCAGCTGTCGCGCATCACGCAGCTGCAGGTGCACCCGAAGATCGGCTTCTCCTTCGCCCAGGGGCTGCGGTCGATGCTGCGCCATGATCCGGACATCATGATGGTGGGCGAGGTGCGCGACCCGGAGACGGCGGAGATCACCATCCGCAGCGCGCTGACCGGGCACCTGGTGTTCTCGACGCTGCACACCAACGACGCCGCCGGCGGGATCACGCGGCTGCTGGACATGGGGATCGAGCCTTACCTCGTCGCCTCCTCGGTGCTCGGGTTTGTCGCGCAGCGCCTGGTGCGGGTCGTCTGCCGGGCCTGCGCCGAGGACCGGCCGGCGGATCCGAGCCTGCGGGAGCAATTCGGGTTGAGCGAGCCGGTGCCGGCCACCCTGCGGTTCGGCCGCGGGTGTGTTGCGTGCAAGGGCACCGGGTACCAGGGCCGGACCGCGATCCACGAGTTCCTGCTCGTCGATGAGATGGTGCAGAAGTGCATCATGCAGCGGCTCTCCTCGCACGAGATCGCCCAAATGACCCAGCGCGGCGGCAACATGTGCACGCTCCGCCAGGCCGGCTGGCTCAAGATCCGGCGCGGCCTGACCACCCCCCAGGAAGTCCTCCGCGTCACATAGCCAGGCACTTTTTACTTGTGCTATACTCCCTGCAATGCCGCGTTTCAGCTATCGCGCCAAGGATCATACCCTGCATGTCGTGGAGGGCACGATCGAGGCTGAGAGCGAAGCGGCGGCCATCAGCCGGCTGAGCCACCACGGCATCTATCCGATTTCCCTCGTCGAGGCCGGCACCTTGGCGGCCACCACCCCCCAGCGGGTCCGGCGCCGCCTGTCCCCCGAAACGCTCGCCTACACCACGCACCAACTGGCCGATCTGCTCGCCGGCGGCCTGCCGCTGCTCAACGCGCTCACGCTGCTGGCCAATCAGACCGAGGAGGCCAGGCTGCGCCGCGTGATTGAGCAGGTGGCCGACGCGGTGCGGGACGGGCAGTCGCTCAGCGAGGCGCTGGCCGCGCGTCCGGACATTTTTCCGCCGCTGTACCGCAGCTTGGTGAAGGCCGGGGAAACCGGCGGCGGGATCGAGCAGGCGCTCAGCCGGCTGGCCGAGCTGGGCGAGCGCGAAGCAGAGCTGCGCAGCCGAGTGCTCAGCGCGGCCGCGTACCCGCTGTTCGTGCTGGTCATCGCCATAGCCATGGTGGCGTTTTTGATGGCGTACGTCATCCCCAAGCTTTCGCTCGTGTTCCTCGAAACCGATCAGGTTCTCCCGCTGCCGACTCGCATACTGCTGGCCATCAGCCACGTGGTCGTGGCGTGGTGGTGGGTGCTGGCGGCCGCGGTGGCCGCGGCTGTCTTGGCGGTGCGCCGCTGGTCCGCCCGCGCGCAGGGCAAGCTGGCGCTGGACCGGCTGATCATTGCGGTGCCAGCGCTCGGACCCCTTGTCAGGAAGCTGGAAACGGCCCGCCTGGCGCGCAATCTCGGAATGATGGTCGGCCAAGGCGTGCCCATCCTCCAGGCGCTGGAGGTCGCGGTGGGCACGATCGACAACGCGCTGCTGCGCCTGGCGCTGCAGGCGGCGCGCGATGCGGTGCGGGAAGGCTCGAGCCTGGCCGCCGCGCTGGCGGCCACCGGGCGGCTCCCGGCGTTTGCGACGAACATGATCGCCGTCGGGGAAGAGTCCGGCACCGCGGACCGCGCGTTGCTGAAGGTGGCCGCGACGTATGAGCGGGAGGCCGACCGCGCCCTGCGCGTGCTGACCACGATTCTGGAGCCGGTGTTGCTGCTGCTCGTCGGGGGTGTCGTGATGTTCATCGTCCTGGCCATGCTGCTGCCGGTGTTCCAGATCGGGCTGGGCGTCCAATGACGCCCGCCGCACGGTCTCGACTACAGTCGCCGCGGTGCCTCCGCGGCGACGCTCGGCCGGCCCTCCTGGCAGACCGTGCGTGCCAGCCGGGACAGGCAGCGTGGCCGGCCTTCGCTCGGCTGGCGGGCCTCGCTCGTCCCACGCCCCAGGGCCGTCGCCGAAGGCGACCCGTCGGCCCAGCCGACGGGGCCGCTACGCGGCCGGCTACCGGGGCGTGGGACACCATGCCCGCTCGGCCCGCCAGACGCGCCGCTCTGGCACACGCGGCGACACGCTCATCCGGTCAGCACCCGGCGGGCGTCATTGGACGCCCAGGATTTACATTGGTGGAGTTGATGCTGGTGGTGATCATCATCGGCGTGCTGGCGGCGATGGTGGTGCCGCGCCTGACCGGCCGCACCGAGCAGGCCAAAATCGCGCGCGCGAAATCCGATATCGCCGCGATCAGCCTCGCCCTCGACCTGTATGAGCTGGATGCGGGGAAGCATCCCGCCTCTCTGGAGGCGCTGGTGGCCACCGAGCCGACCGCGGATTTCAGCACCGACAGCAAGACGGGCTGGAACGGGCCGTATCTGAAGAAGGGGCTGCCGAAGGATCCGTGGGGGCGGCCGTATCAATACAAGCGCGAGTCCGACCATCATCAGGATTTCGATCTCTTCTCTCTTGGCGCCGACGGCCAGCCGGGGCATGACGACATCGCGAACTGGGAATGAGCGCGGATTCACCCTGGTCGAGTTGGCCCTCGTCACGCTGGTCATCGCCATCCTGGTTGCGGCCACTGCGCCTCGACTCCACCACACCGCGCAGCGGCTTCGCATCGAGCGGACGGCGACCGAGGCCGCGCACCTGTTCCGCGCGGCGCATGAGGATGCGGTAGCCGGCGCGCAGCCGGTCGTCTGGCGCTGGGAAGACGAGGTCCGGCGCGCGCGGGTCAGGACGGCGGACGATGGGCCGGTCGTGTTTGAAAGCGGGCCGGTCCCTGATGCGATTACGGTGCGCCTCGCCCAGCGCGATGAGCCCGTTGCGTGCGCCTGCGTCCGCTTCTTTCCCGACGGCACCAGCGACGGCGGGCGCCTCACGCTGAGCGGCCCTGAGGGAGCGTATGACGTGTCGGTGGATGCGGCGACCAGCCAGGTGGCGATCACGGCAGGGCCTGCTCCTCATTGAAGCGGTGCTGGCCGCGGCCGCCATCGCGGTCGGCCTCGTGGCCATCAGCCGCGGGCTCTCCGGCCAGTTGCGCGCGCTGCAGGTCCTCGAAACCCGCGAGGAGGCCCTCGGCCAGGCGCAGGCGATCCTATTCGAGTGGGAAAGCCAGCGGCTGGCTGGTCGCCCGGTGCCTGACCGCTCCTCCGGCGAGCTGGAGGCGCAGAACGACACGGGCTGGGACGTCCGAGCCGCGCGACGGGCCGACTGGCTCGACGACGCCGGGCAGCCGACGGCGGCCGACGTGCGGCTGACCGTGAGCCGCCAGCGCCCGCCTCGCGCGGCATTGCGCGTGGCCCCCATCTGGCCGGCGGATTGGATTCCTGCCTCATGGTGGTGACGGGCCGCGGCCCGCGCGCCGCGTTCACGCTCGTCGAGCTGCTGGTGGCCTCGACGATGACCGCCATCCTCTTGACCGGGTTGGGCGCGCATCTGCGCGGCGGGCTGATGGTCTGGGAGCGCGCCACGACGACGGCCGAACAGCTGCAGCGCCACCGGGTGGCGCTCGACCGGCTCGAGCGAGAGCTCGCGAACAGCCTGGTCTATGACGCGCGCGAGGACGCGTATGGGGATGAGATCGGGGCGCTGCCGCGTCCGGAGTTTGCAGCGGATCGGCTCGCGTGGTTCACCGCGGCACCGGCGGGATCCGACGGCATGCCGTCCATCCGGTTCGTCACCTATG
>JAHFGU010000125.1 GCA_023247285.1 Candidatus Omnitrophota bacterium | reverse complement strand
CGCGGATGACTTGCCAGGCGAGCGGATCGGGGACTCCGCTGAGCCGCGCCACTTGCAGCACCGCCTGCATCCCGGGGGTGAGCGCGCGCAGCGTCTCAGGCGCCAGATGGAGCCCGGGCGCATTGCCTGAGTCGGCGCTGAACCAGGCGACGTGTGCGCGCAGGCGCGCCGCCAGACCGGCAATACGGGCATCGCAGGCGTTCAGCACCGCCCAATCGGCCTCCCCTTGCCGCTGAAAGATTCGAGCCTTGGCCTCCAGGTAGGCCACGGAATCTGGGTGCCGGTCGAGATGGTTGGTGCCGATGTTCAAGAGCACCGCGATCCGAGGGCGAAAATGCTCGCACCGCAAGAGTTGGAACGAGCTGACCTCGACCACGGCCACCGACTCAGGCGTCAATTGGTCCAGCATCGAGGAGAATGGAATGCCGAGATTGCCGCAGGCAATGGCGGGCCGGCCAGTGGCGTTGAGGACGTGGGTGACGAGGGTCACGGCCGTGCTCTTGCCGTTGGTGCCGGTCACGGCAATCACCGGCGAGGGGCAAAACAGGAAGGCCAAGTCGATCTCGCTCATCACCGGAACGCCAGCGTCCGCCGCCCACCGGATCGGCGCGCTCTGCTCAGGCACGCCGGGACTGACCACCACGGCAGCTGCGCCCTTCACCGCATCCCGCGTATGACGGCCAAGCTCGATCGAGTCCATCCCGGTTACGCGCAGCTGATCGGCGGCTGCCCGAAGCGAGGGCGTGTCTCGCTCGTCGGTGACCCGGACCGCGCAGCCCACTCTCTGGAGCAGCGCCGCGGCGGCCACGCCGCTGCGGGCTAATCCGACCACCGTGACCGGCCGGCCGGCCCACGAACGGCCGAGCACATCCACGGCAGGCACAGCAGGCGCGGAAGCGAAGACGGTCATGGCGAGACCACGGCCGTTAAGCCGATCGCCGCAGCCGCAGCACCTGCGAGCCAGAACCGGATGATCACCTTTGGTTCGCTCATCCCGCCCAGATGCACGTGGTGGTGGAGGGGCGCCACGCGAAAAATGCGCCGTTGGCCTCGCCATTTATAGGACGCCACTTGCAGCATCACCGAGCCCGCTTCAGCCACGAAGACGGCCCCGATGATCGGCAGCCAGACGCCGGCCTGGGCGATCACGCTGATGGCGCCCAAGGCGGCGCCCAACCCCAGGGCGCCGGTGTCGCCGAGATAGACGGCCGCGGGGAAACTGTTGAACCACAGGAAGGCGAGACAGGCGCCGGCAAGCGCCGCGCACCAGCCCACAAGCGCCTGGTGCTGCGGACCGCGAACCGCTACCCAGATGCCCAGCGCGGTAAAAGCAATCGCGAGACAGCCGGCGGCCAGGCCGTCCATGCCGTCGGTGAGGTTCACCGCGTGCGCGGAGCCGGCCAACACCACTGCAGCGCACGGGATCCACAGCGCGCCCAACAGCAACGTGCGGCCGGTCCATGGAATCACTGCCGCTTCCCCGGCCAGGGCGCCGCTGGCCCACCCGACGAGGGCGCCGGCCGCCAGCGCCCAGACCAGTTTGGGCAGCATCCGCACGCCGACCGCGTTGGCGTCGCGAACTTTCAACCAATCATCCAGCCCACCGATCGCCCCGAACGCGGCCGTCGCACCCAACACAATCCAGCCGCTCGGAGCCGCGAGCCCCCCGCTGAGCGCCGCCGCCAGCACGCCGGCGCCAAGCACGAACAGGCCTCCCATTGTGGGAACGCGGGGTTTCCCCGCTTGATAGGCGTGGAGCGGCGGGCAATCGTGATAGCGGGACGGGGCGACGCATTGCGCGCGGGCCAGTAGGGGGATAACCGCGCGACCGGCCAGCAAGCATCCGCCGGCGGCGACCACCCCGGTCACCGCCGCGTACCTGAGCACGTCAGGCATGCGCCCCGCGGTAATGCGCGACAAGAAAATCGGTGACGCGCTCAAGATTCAGCTTGCGGGAGCCTTTGACCAGCAGGCCGTCGCCCTGTTGCAGCAGCCCCGGCAAGACGGCCAATAGCTCAGGCACCGTGCGGTAAGTGGTCACGCCGCCTGCGCCGCCTTCAAGCGCCCCGTGAGCGACCTCGTGGGCAAATTGACCTACGGCCAGGATCGCATCGATGCCCAATTGCGTCGCGAGGCGGCCGATGGCTCGGTGCGCCGGCATCGTGTACTCGCCGAGCTCCAGCATGTCGCCGACGATGGCCACCTTCCGGCGCACAGACATGTCGCGCAGCGTTTCCAAGGCCCGGGCGAATGACAAGGGATTGGCGTTGTAACAATCATTCAAGATGGTCAGGCCGTCGCATCGGACCACCTCCGAGCGCAACGGCATGGGCTCAAACGTGGCCAGGCGCGCCTTGGCCATCGAGAGCGGCACGCCGACCGCCCAGACGGCCGCGACCGCGGCCAGGGCATTCTCCACGTTGTGATAGCCCACGAGCGGCACGGACCATTGCGTGAGCTGATCCCGCAGCCGCATCAACATGCCAGCAGCGGATCGCTGGATGTCCGTGGCCTGGATGTCGCAGCGGTCGGTCGTCCCAAACGTGACGACCCGCGTGTCGGGGATGAGCCGCTTGGACGCTTCGAGGCAGACGTCGAGCTGGTCGCCGGGCAGCACGGCGGCACCCCGCGGCGCCACCGCCTCCAGCAGCGAGAGCTTTTCATGCAAGACGCCGAGCAACGAACCGAAATACTCCAGATGCACAGGCCCGACGTTCGTCACGACCGCCATGTCGGGTTCGGCAATCCTCGCCAGCGCCGCGATCTCTCCGGGATGATTCGAGCCCAGCTCCACGACCGCGAGCCGATGGGCCGGCCCCATCCGCAGGAGGGTCAGCGGCACCCCGATGTGATTGTTCTGCGTCCCGGCGGTCTTGAGAATCGTGTCCGGGTCGCCGGCCAGGTGAGCGATGAGCTCCTTCGTTGTCGTCTTGCCGCAGGAGCCGGTCACCGCAATGACCGGGATGCCCATGCGCCGGCGATGGAATCTGGCCAAGCGCTGCAGCGCCTGGGTCGTATCAGGCACGCGTATGCTCGGGATCCCAAGCGGCGCGGCCGGGTCTTGGGACACCACCGCGCAGACGGCTCCGCGATCCGCCGCCTCAGCTAGAAACGCATGGCCGTCGAAGCGAGCGCCGCGGATGGCCACGAAGGCGCTGCCGGGCTCGAGCCGCCTGGAATCGATGGCGACGTCGCGGGCTATGACATCCGGGCGGTCATTGAGCAGCCGGCCGCCGGTCGCTTCGGCAAGCTCGCGCAGCGTCCAGCCCGTCATGCGCCCGCCCGCCTACGACAGGGCCACCGCATGGCGCGCAGCGCTCCAGCGCTCCACGACGTCGCGATCCGAAAACGGCACGGAGATATGATCAAACGTCTGATAAGCCTCGTGGCCCTTGCCGGCGATGAGCACCGTGTCGTCGCGTCGAGCCATCGAGAGGGCGGCGACAATCGCCTGCTCACGATCCGGCTGCTCCTCATAGTGCGCGAACTTCGGGTCGAATCCGGCTTTGATCTGGCGGATGATTTCGCCCGGGTCTTCTCCGCGCGGGTTATCCGACGTCAGGACCACATAATCGGCCAGCACGCTGGCCATCCGCCCCATGACCGGGCGTTTGCTTTGATCGCGGTTGCCGCCGCAGCCGAACACGACAATCAGCCGGCCGCGCGTCAGGCTGCGCAGCGAAGCCAACACCATCCGCAGCGCATCCGCGGTATGCGCATAATCCACCAAGACAGCCGCCTCGCCGTCGATGGGCACCCGCTCGAGCCGCCCCGGCACCTGCTCCACAGTCGCCAACCCGGTCCGCAGGTCGCCCGGGGTCACGCCGAGCGCCAACAGCGCCGCGGCCGCCGCGGCGATGTTCCACGCGTTGTGCCGTCCGAGCAAGCCCGTGGACAGCGGGATCGTGCCCCAGGGTGACGCCAGCAGCAGCTCCAGGCCCTGCCACGAGCTGTGCACCTCCTTGACGGCCACTTTCGCCGGATGCTCGACTCCGTATGTGATGACCGGATGCGGCAGGGTTTCCGCCAGCACGCGGCCAAATTCGTCATCGATGTTGACGACCGCGATGCCATCCGGGCGTAAGTGCTCAAAGAGCCGCCGCTTGGCCGCGGCATAGGCGTCGCGCGTCTTGTGGTAATCGAGGTGGTCTGAGCCGAGGTTGGTGAAAATCGCGGCTTCATATTCGAGGCCGGCGACGCGGTCTTGCGCCAGCGCGTGCGAAGACACCTCCATGGCGCACCACTGCACGCCCTGCCCCACCATCTGCGCGAAGTAGCGCTGGAGTTCGAGCGGCCCCGGCGTCGTATTCGTGGACGGCAGGGTCCGACCGCCGACCTGATAGACAATCGTCCCCAGCAAACCGGCGCGCGCGCCGGTCGCCTCCAGGATCGTCTGGAGCAGATAGGTGGTCGTCGTCTTACCATTCGTACCGGTCACGCCGAGCAGCCGGAGCTTGCGCGACGGGTGCCCGTAGAACCGCGTCGCAATCTTGGCGAGCGCGTCGCGCGAGTCCGGCACCAAGACGCATGGGCAGGCGATGGCCGAATGACGCGCCGCCGCGCTGTGGCGTAGGCCCGGCAGGCGTTGCGCCACCACGGCGGCGGCACCACGGGCAATCGCCTCCTCAATGAACGCATGGCCGTCGACCGCCGCGCCCTCAACCGCGATGAAGAGATCGCCCGGTCGGACCTGCTTCGAGTGGCAGGCGATGCCGGCCACCGGCAGCGCGGCCACGGGATCGGCCGTCACGCCATGCAGGAGATCGCGCAGATGCATTCACGTACCTTCCTTAACGATGGGCAGCTCCCAATACCCGCGTAACCGTTCCACCATCCGCTTGAACATGGGGGCAGACACCGTGCCGCCGAAATAGAGCGGCCGCGGCTCATCCACCGACACCACCGCGACAAAACGAGCGTCGGGCACCGGCCCAAAGCCGACGAAGGAGGCAACGAAACGGCTGTGGGAGTAGCGGCCGGTTGGCTCGAGCTTCTGAGCCGTCCCGGTTTTACCGGCCACCGTGAGGCCCTGGACATTCGCCAGCTGGCCGGTGCCCGACTCAACAACACTGCGC
>JAHFGU010000124.1 GCA_023247285.1 Candidatus Omnitrophota bacterium | reverse complement strand
CCCGCGGCCGTCGTTGCTCCTCCTCGGCGTAGTGCGGCGACTCCGCCGTCGTCGTCGCGCCTCGGCCGCGTGGCCCGGGCGCGCGCAACGCGGCTCGCGCGGTATGTTGATAGGAGCTCTTGGTCCGTGTGGTCTGTGGTCGATGGTCCGTGGGCTACTGTGACCCCACGCGCAGCTGGGCCTCGGCATCGATGACGTCCCGGTTGACCCGCTGGCGCGCCCGCTCGGCGGTGGCGCGCAGGGCCGGGTCCGCCGCGGGCGTTTCCGCAAGCTGCCGCAGGAGCTGCACCGCCATCCGGAAGTACCGCACGATTTCCCCCTCGTCGACATCGCAGAGCTTGGAGAGCTTGTCAAACGGCGCCCGCGAAACCCACGCCTCCATGGCCCGGGTTAAGTGGAAAGCCGGCACCTTGGTCTTCGGGCTGATCCGGAAGCGCGCCTCTTCGCGATGGATGTGTTCAGCCGGCTCGCGGCAGAGCGCGGCCAGCCGGCGGCTCAGGCGGTGCGACGGGGCCGGCCCCATGCGCGGCCGCGGCTCATACACCAGCGCGGCCATCAGGACCGCCAGCGCCACCGGATCCAGGTCCGCCAGCCGGCGCTGGGCGTGCAGCTCCGTGATCAGCAATTCCGACCCGTACATGTACGAGCCGAACTCCCCTCTCGGCGTCAGGCCCTGCGGCCCGAGATAGCCGAGCGCTTCGAGCAGATCCAGCTTCCGCCGCATGTGGTCGAGGCCCTGCTGCCGGCGCGGGCCGGTCGTCTGCAGGTAGTAGAGCGTGCGGGGAAAGATCTCGAGCAGCCCGCGGCCGTGGCGCCGGTAGAGGTTGAGCAGCGTGGCGTACGCGGTGTTGAACCGGCTGTGCACCGGCTCAGGCGGGCCGTGCAGGAGGTGGGCCACATCCCCGGCGGTGACATGCGCCGGGTTGACGCGCAGGTACACGAAGCCCTCCTCGTCCATGCCCCGGCGCCCGGCCCGGCCGGCCATCTGCAGGAACTCGCGCCGGCGCAGCAGCTCGAAGCCGCGGTCACCGCGCTTCTGCAGCGAGTCCAGCACGACGCTGCGGGCCGGCATATTGATCCCCAGCGCGAAGGTTTCCGTCGTGACGATGATCTTCATCAGCCGGCTGGCGAAGCACCGCTCGATGATTTCTTTCACCGCGGGCAGCATCCCCGCGTGATGGTACCCCACGCCGCGGTCCAGGAGCTGGCTCAGCGACTCAATGCTGCCGCTGCGCGCCACGCCGAACCGCGCGCATACATCGTCGAAGAGGCGGCGCAGTGATGCGCGCTCCTCCGCGCCGATGAGCGAGAAGCGGGAGAGCTCCCAGGCGATCTCCTCCGTCCGCCGCCGGCCGAACGTGAAGAAGAGGCAGGGCAGGCGCTCCCGCTCGAGCAGGTCCCGCACGAGCGTGTCGAGCCGGTTCGGCTTCGCCAGGTGGCGCGCGCCGTGCGGATGGTGCGCATGGCGCTGCCGCGCCGGCTGCCAGGCGTGGGAGCGGAAACCGGCCCGCGCCAGCTCCGCTTCGCTCGTGAAGAGCTGGTCCTGCGCTTGAAAGATGATCGAGAGCGGCACGGGCCGCCGCGTCTCTTCGACGATCTCCACCGGCCGGTCGTGCACCGCGCGGATCCAGGACGCCAGCTCCTGGACGTTCGGGATCGTGGCGCTGAGGCACAGCAGGTTGATCGAGGGGGGGCTGAACAGGATGGCCTCCTCCCACACCGTGCCGCGCTCCGGATCGTCGAGGAAGTGGATTTCGTCGAAGATGATCCAGGCGTAGGCGGCCAGCCGCTCCGGGTCTTCCAGCAGCGTGTTGCGGTAGATTTCGGTGGTCATGATCATCAGCGACGCGCGGGGGTTGATCGTGACGTCGCCGGTCATGATGCCGACGGCCTCGCCATGGCGCGCGGAGAAATCCCGGAACTTCTGGTTGCTCAGCGCCTTGATCGGCGCGGTGTAGATCACGCGCCGCCCCCCGCCCAGCGCACGCTCAATGACATAGTCGGCCAGCGCGGTCTTGCCCGCGCCCGTCGGGGCAGAGACGAAGAGCGACACGTCGCGGTTGATGCCATCGATCGCGCGCTGCTGGAACGCGTCATAGGCAAACGGGTGTAGTGGAACGTTCGGCATGCGCATGACGGGTTCATTGTATACTACGTCGTGGTCGGCGGCGTTGACAAGGTCGGGGGCGGCCTCTAAGCTAACGAGGATGGATGTCATGCGGTTCACCTCCGGCATCAGTGACGCCGCGTCAGCAGGCGCGGCCGCCTCCGCTGCGTGCCGCCAGGTGCGCGAGCAGCTCGGAGACGCTTCCTGCGATCTCGCCCTCGTCTTCGCCTCGCCCATCTACCGCATTGCCTGGCCGGCGCTGGTCCAGCACATCCATGAGCAGCTCAGCCCGCAGGTCCTCCTTGGCTGCAGCGGCAGCGGGATCATCGGCGGCGGACGGGAGCTGGAGTGGGTCCCGGCGATTTCCATCACCGCCGCCCACCTGCCCGGGGTGCGGCTCTATCCGTTCACGATCACGCCCGACGAGCTGGAGCGCTCAGCACCCGGCGGGTTTTGGATCGACGCCATCGGGGCCTCCCCCGACGCGCACCCGGTCTTTATCCTGATGGTGGATCCGTACACCGCAGACCCGCTGAAGCTCATCAACGAGCTGAACGCGACGTACCGCACCCGCCCGATCATCGGCGGGCTGGTCAGCGGAGGCAGCGAGCCCGGTGAGCAGTTCCTCTTCAACGGCACGACGGTGCTGCGCGAGGGGGCTGCCGGTGTGGCGCTGACCGGCAACATCACGATGGACACGGTCATTTCGCAGGGCTGTCGGCCCATCGGGCGGCCCTACGTGGTGACCAAGACGCAGGAGCAATTCATCATCGAATTGGGCGGCCGGCCGGCGCTGGCGATCCTGCATGATGTGCTCTCCATCTTGAGCCCGGACGACCGCGAGCTGGCACAGCGCGGCTCCATCTTCGTCGGGCTGGCGATCTCGGAAATGCGCCAGGCCTTCGGATCCGGGGATTTCCTCATCCGCAACATCACCGGCATCGAGCCCGGGGCCGGGGCGATCGGCATTTCGGATACGGTCGCGGTCGGGCAGACCGTCCAGTTCCAGCTCCGCGATCCGAGCACCTCGAAGCAGGAGCTGCGCCGGCTGTTGCAGCAGCGGCTCTCGCCCGCCGCGGCCCCGCCGGCCGGGTGCCTGCTGTTTACCTGCACCGGCCGGGGGAAATCCTTGTACGGCACCGCGCATCAAGACGTGAAGACGATCGAGATGATCGGCGGCAAGGTGCCGATCGGCGGCTTCTTCTGCAATGGCGAGATCGGACCGATCGGCGACACGAATTTCCTGCACGGGTACACGGCCAGCGTCGGGCTGTTCCGGCCGCTGCCGCTGTTGCCGAAGCGCCGCGCCGATGCGGCCGTGCCGCCTTGACGCGCGAAAATCGGCTCAGGCATACTAGACGGATGCGTGCATCCTTCCCCCGCCATCGACACGTGATGCGGCGGCTGGCCGGTGCAGGGCTCTCCCTGGCCAGGGTCCTGCCAGCGCCCTCCGGCGCCCGCGTGCTGGCGCGGGTGCTCCGGCTGGCGCGTGTCGTCGGGGCTTCGGTCGCCGTGCTGCTGCTCGCAGCCGGCGCCCTGCGCCTCAACGACTCATTCCAATCCGAGGTCGAACTGCTGCGCTATCGGGCCACGCTCCAGGAGATTGCCAACCTCCTCCGGATCATGCCGACGATGGCTGCGGCCCGCCGCCAGCCATTCCAGATCAAGGTGGACGAGGCGCGGGGTGCTGTCCACCTGGTAGCGCTCCAGGCCGGCGGCCCCAAGCCGTTGGAAACCGTAGAGGAGACCATCTGGCTCCCGCGCGGGCTGGAAATCCACGCTGCCACCGAGCCGCTGATCGCCTGGCCGGGAGGGCAGCGCTCGGTCAGCTCGATCACCCTGGTCGCGCCGGCCTACAATCTCGTGTTCCGTGTGCGCACCGACGCCCAAGGCGTGCAGCTGCAAGAAGTCCCCGCCACGTAATCGGCCCCGCTTCGCAAGAAACTCATTGACAGCGCTCCGCGCGCGCCCTACAATATCTCAAATTTGAGACTCAGTCTCAACTAGCAAATGAAGCGATTCGTCGAAGTCGAGCAGCTCCTCCGCAGCCGCGGCGTGCGCCTGACCGCGCAGCGGCAGCTGGTCGTCCGGCGCGCCGCGGCCTACCTGCACTTCACGGCCGAAGAGCTGGTGAAGGACGTGCGCAGCGTCGACGCGTCCGTGGCGCGCGGCACGGTCTACCGGACCCTCGCGCTGCTGCACCGCGCCGGGGTGGTCGAGAAGCACGATTTCCGCTACGGCCCGCCGAATTACGAAGTGACGTTCGCCAAGGCGCACCATGATCACCTGATGTGCGTCCAGTGCGGCGAAATCATCGAATTCCAGGAGCTCAAGGTCGAAGCGCTGCAGGAGGCCGTCGTGCGGCGCTACGGCTATCAGCTGCTCTCCCACACGCACAAGCTCTACGGCCTGTGCCCCGCCTGCCAGCGGATCGATCCGAAACGCGCGCCGAAGATGCCCCACCTGCATGTGGAAGAAGTGGTGGCATGATGCGCTGGATGGCGCCGGGCGCGGCGATCGCGCTTCTCGTGCTTGCCGGGGGATGCGGCGGCCTGCCGGGCACACGCCTCGCGATGACGCCGATGGCCACGTGCAAGCACTGTAACTGCCTCATGCCCACTGACACCGATCCTGCGGCCCTGTGCCGCGCGTGCCGCTGTGGATTTCCCGCGGGCCAATGTTGGACGAGCGCCCGCAGCACCCAATGTCTGTTGCGAGCGCACCGGTCATGACGGAGGCCCTGCGGCGCCATCTCGAGCAGGCCCTGCGCGGCTTGCGCTACGGCACGGTGCAGCTCACCGTCCATGACGCCCAGGTCGTGCGCGTAGAACGGGTCGAACGAATCAGGCTGACTGGCTCCCCAGAAGCCTCGGCGACATCATACGGCTGCCCGACCGCCAACGCGGAGGAGCGCCATGACCACCAGGAGACCTGATGCGCGGTCGGATCACTCGATGGGGGCTGGCGGGACTGGCGGCCTGGGGCGCGTGCGTTCCCGGGATC
>JAHFGU010000123.1 GCA_023247285.1 Candidatus Omnitrophota bacterium | reverse complement strand
AGACGCGACACGGGGCGTGGCGTAGTTTGGTAGCGCGCCTGAATGGGGTTCAGGAGGTCGTGAGTTCAAATCTCACCGCCCCGATTTTTCCACCTCTGCCAGCAGGGCTTCGCGCGCGGCGTCGGCGAGCCGCGCGCACGTTTCTTTGATCTCACCCCTGATTTATGGTACAAACAGAGTTTCCACATACCCGCCATGACACAGATCCACATCGGCCTCATAGGCTTAGGCACGGTCGGCACCGGCGTCGTGCGCACCTTGCTGGAGAAACGGCGGCTGCTGCAAGAGCGCATCGGCGCGCGGCTCGTGCTACGGCGCGTCTGCGACACTAATCCACGCTCGGCGCGCAGCCTGCGCCTGCCGCCAGGCGTCTTCACGACCGATGCCCGCAAGGTGCTTCAGGATCCTGAGATCCATATCCTTGTCGAGCTCATTGGGGGGCTGGAGCCGGCACGAACTTGGATCCTGGAGGCGCTGCGACGCGGCAAGCACGTCGTCACGGCCAACAAGGCCCTGTTGGCGCAGGCCGGGCGAGAGCTCTTCGCGGCCGCCGAGCACGCGCACGCCGATCTCTACTTTGAAGCCTCGGTCGGCGGCGGCATCCCCATCATCAAGGCGCTCCGCGAGGGCCTGATCGCCAATGAGCTCGACACGATCCTCGGGATCGTGAACGGCACCTCCAACTATGTGCTGACCCACATGCAGGAAACCGGGCTGAGCTTTCCCGCAGCGCTGCAGGAGGCCCGGCAGCATGGGTACGCGGAGCGGAACGCGGCCCTCGATGTGGACGGGCATGACGCGGCGCACAAGCTCGCCATCCTGACGCTGCTGGGCTTCGGCGTGCCGGTGCGCCTCGAGGACATTCATACGGAGGGGATCCGGACTATTTCGCAGTCGGACATCCAGTACGCCGATGAACTGGGCTACCGCATCAAGCTGCTGGCGATCGCCAAGCGCGTGAACCAAGAGCTGGAGGTGCGGGTCCATCCGACGCTCCTGGCGAAATCCCATCTGCTGGCCAGCGTCAACGGCGTCTACAACGCCATCTATGTCCACGGCGACCTCGTCGGCGGCGCGCTCTTTTACGGGCGCGGCGCCGGGCAAAACCCGGCGGCCAGCTCGGTCGTGTCCGATATCGCGGACGTGGCGCGCAACCTGGCCCACGACAGCAGCCATCGCATCCCGCTCACGCGGCAGCCGCGCCACGGCATCCGGCGGCTGCGCCGCATGGGCGATATTGAGACCCGCTACTACATGCGGTTCCGGGTGACGGACCAGCCCGGCGTGCTCGCCCGCATCGCCGGCATCTTGGGGCAGCACCAGATCTCCATCGCCAGCGTGCATCAGAAAGAGCGGGGGGCTGCGCGGACCGTCCCGGTCGTCATGATGACGCACGAGGCCAAGGAGGCGCGCATGCGCGCCGCGCTGCAAGTGATCGACCGCCTCCGGTTCGTCAAGCAGCCGACGGTCGCCATCCGCACCGAAGCCCCGCGCAAGCCGTGATGGGGGAGCGCCGCCGCTCCGCGCCCAGGCCCGCGCCGTGGCCCGGGGTCATCGACGCCTACCGCGCCTACCTGCCCGTCTCCGCCGCCACGCCGGTCGTGACGCTGCTCGAGGGCAACACGCCGCTCATCCGCAGCCGCGCCCTGAGCGCGAAGATCGGCCGGCCGGCGGAGGTCTACCTGAAGTACGAGGGCATGAACCCGACCGGCTCGTTCAAGGACCGCGGGATGACGCTGGCGATCTCGAAAGCGGTCGAGGCGAAGTCGGCGGCGGTCTTGTGCGCATCGACCGGCAACACCTCGGCGTCGGCCAGCGCGTACGCGGCCCGGGCCGGGCTCCGCTCCATCGTGCTCATCCCCAGCGGGGCGATCGCGCTCGGCAAGCTCTCGCAGGCGCTGATCCACGGGGCGCGGGTGGCTGCGGTGGAAGCCAACTTCGACGCGTGCCTGGCGCTGGTGAAGACGCTGGCGCAGCGCCACCGGGTCACGCTGGTCAACTCCATCAACCCCTATCGGATCGAAGGGCAGAAAACGTGCGCGTTCGAGATCTGTGACGCGCTGGGCCAGGCGCCGGACTTCCATGTCACGCCGGTGGGCAACGCCGGGAACATCACCGCCCAGTGGAAAGGGTACCGGGCATACCGCGCGCGCGGGCGGATCCGGCATCTGCCGGCCATGCTCGGATTCCAGGCGGAGGGAGCCGCCCCGCTCGTCAGCGGGCATCCCGTGGCCAACCCGCGGACGATCGCGACTGCGATTCGCATCGGCAACCCGGCCAGCTGGCAGGGCGCGCTGCAGGCCAGGGACGAATCGCAAGGGCTGATCCGCGCGGTGAGCGACCGCGACATCCTCGAGGCCTACCGGCTGCTGGCGACGGAAGACGGCGTGTTTGCCGAACCGGCCTCAGCCGCATCCGTGGCCGGGCTGCTGAAGCTCGCCCGCGCCGGCTACTTCGCGAAGGCCAAGCCGCAGCGCGGCGGGCGGCTGGCCATCGTGTGCATCCTCACCGGACACGGGCTCAAGGACCCGGAGCGCGCCATCAAGACCGCGCGGGTGGGAAAACCGCTGCCGCCGTCGCTGACCGCGATCAGCAAGGCTGTCGGGCTCGGGTAAGCGAGGTATAATACTGCGCATGAAATATCTGTTGTTGCGGTGCGAGGATGAGGCCCCGGCGCACCTGCACATCCCAACGCTGCTGGAAGGCGCGAAGACCTCCTATCTCTTGCAGCTGGCGCAGGCCGGCGCGGCCGGACGGATCCGCTGGCCAGACCCTGGCGCCATCGACCGGTTCGCGCTTCATCAAGCGCTGTTGGGGCTCGAGCAGGTGCCGGCCGGCCGGTGTTACGCCGCCGGCGCCAACGTCCAGCTGGGGCCGGAAGAGACCGCCTGGTGCTGCGATCTCGTGACGCAGCAGGACGGCCGGATCTTGGATCCAACAGCCGGTCGCATTTCCACGAACGAAAGCCGGCTGCTCATTCAAGCCTTAGATCAGGAGCTGGGCTCCGAGCTGCGCCGCTGGGAGCTCGGGCTCGACGGCCACCATGTGTTCGTGACGAGCGATCCGACCTTGACACCGAAGCGCGAGGCGGCGGTGCCGCCAGCCGGGGTGCTGGTCGGGCAGCTATGGGCCCAGCACTTGTCGGATACCGCGCTGGGCGATGCGCTGCGCGCGCTCGTCAATGAAGCGCAGCGCATTCTCGAGCCGCACCCGGTGAACCGGGTCCGGGTGGATCTGGGCGAAAATCCTGCGAACCTCATGTGGCTCTGGGGTGGGGCGCCGGCTGGGAACGCGCCGCAGGCGCCGCGGCATCCAAGCGCGGCCGCGGTCCTCTCGAAGAGTTTTATTATGCGCGGGATGGCCCGGGAGGCCGGCTGGTCCGCGGCCGATGGCTTGGACGCGTTCGATGAACCGGCGGTCCGCCGCTGCGCGTCGGCCGCGCTGACGGCCCTGGAGCGGCACGATCTGGTCTATGTCCACGCGCAGGTGCGGTCCGCCGACCCGGTGGAGCGGCTCTGCGCCATGGAACGCATCGACCAGCTCTTTGTGAAGCCGTTGGTCGAAGCGCTGCCGACGCTCGGCGCCTGGCGGCTGCTTGCGGCCATCGACGCCCGTGACCGGCTCGTGCCCTTCATCGCCATCGGAACCGGCCTGCCGCAGCAACCGGTGCAGCGCCTGACATCGGAAGGCCTGGCTAGCAGCCCGCTCGCGTTCGACCGGGGGGCCGCGCTGCGGGCCTGGCTCCTTGGCCCGGCATGAAACGCCTGATCGTGCAGAAGTTCGGCGGCAGCTCTGTCGCCAACCCCGAGCGCATCAAGCGGGTGGCGCAGCGCGTGGTGGAGACCAAGCGGACCGGCGCGAACGTCGTCGTGGTCGTCTCCGCGCTGGGCGACACGACCGACGAGCTGCTGCAGCTGGCCGCGCAGATCAGCGCTAGCCCGGCCGAGCGCGAGCTGGACATGCTCATGGCCACGGGCGAGCAGGTGTCGGTGGCGCTGCTCGCCATGGCGATCCACGCGCTGGGCGAGGACGCGGTCTCCTTCACCGGCGCCCAGGTGGGCATCCTCACCGACGGCGTGCACACGAAGGCCAAGATCGTGGATATCAACGCCCAGCGGATCGCCGAGGAGCTCGCCAAGAACCGGACGGTGATCGTCGCGGGCTTCCAGGGCGTGAACCTGAACCAGGACATCACCACGCTCGGCCGCGGCGGCTCGGATTTGACCGCGGTGGCGCTGGCCCGGGCGCTGGGCGCGGACGTCTGCGAAATCTTCACCGATGTGGAAGGCGTCTACACGGCGGATCCGCGGATCGTGCCGGAGGCGCGAAAGCTGCCGGCCATCAGCTATGACGAGATGCTCGAGATGGCCTCGCTCGGGGCGCAGGTCATGCAGGCCCGCTCCATCTTCGTGGCGAAACGGTTCAACATCCCGATCCATGTCCGCTCCAGTTTTTCACCGCGGGAGGGCACGATGATCCAGAAATCGGTCAAGGCGATGGAGGATATTGTCGTCAGCGGCGTGACCCTTCAAAAAGACGAGGCCAAGGTGACGATCCGCGACGTGCCGGACAAGCCGGGCATGGCCGCCGAGATCTTCCGCGAGCTGGCCGGCAAGGGCGTGAACGTGGACATGATCGTGCAGAACGTCAGCCGCGAGGGCTCGACCGACCTCTCCTTCACCGTCGTGAAAGGCGACTTGCCGGCCACCCTGCGCGTGGCCCGCGCGGTCTCGCACCGCATCGGCGCCGGCGAGGTGACGACGGACGAAGGCGTGGTCAAGGTGTCGATCGTCGGCATCGGCATGCGCAGCCACTCGGGCATTGCGGCGAAGATGTTCGAGGCCATGGCGCGCGAGCGCATCAACATCGAGATGATCTCGACCTCCGAGATCAAGATCTCCATCGTGATCCGCAAGCAGCACGCCGAGCGCGCGGTGCGCACCGTGCACCGGGCCTTCGGGCTGAACCGCGCGCCCGCCCTCGGCCGCAGCCGGCTGGCCTTCGCGAAGGCGTAGGCGTCCGCCCGCATGGCCGGTCCCATCGAGCTCTACGATACCACCCTCCGCGACGGCGCCCAGACCGAGGGGATCTCGTACTCGGTCCAGGACAAGCTG
>JAHFGU010000122.1 GCA_023247285.1 Candidatus Omnitrophota bacterium | reverse complement strand
CTCCGGCGCAGCGCTCGCGCGCACCGCCTTGGTGTAGCGGAGCACCGCGTCGACCAGCGTCGTCTTGCCATGGTCGACGTGCGCGATGATCGCGATGTTCCGAAGCTTCGAAGGGTCCATCGGCAGGCGGTCCGTAATGAGCGGCAATTGTAGCACAGCGGGGACAACAACGCCTCGGCCGCTGGCGGGTTCTTCGGCGGCGGCCGAGGCTCAGAAGGCAAGGACGCCGGGGCCCCGCCCCTGCGCCTACCGCACCGCCGGCTGCACGCGCGGCGCTGCTGCTGGATGAAGCGAAAGCCACCGCGGAAACTTGGCCCGGCGCGCTTCCGTGCCCGCAAACGCGGCATGGAGTGTCGTGCCGTCGGGCTTCGTCCAGACCATCGTCCCGTTCACCGTCTCGCCGTTGACCGTGCCGGACCACGCGGTCTTGCCTTGCTTCGCGCTCACCTGCTCGGAGGTGAATGACCAGCTGCTGCCGGATTGCGAGGCGGTATACGGCGACGCCTTGAACCCGTACTTGACGCACGCGGTCGATGTCATCTCGCCGTTCTTGAACACCAGCGCGTCTTTCGACGGCTTTTCGCCTGCCCGCCGCGCAACCTCATCCGGCGTGATCTGAATCTTCCACCTGATCCCGTCCAGCGGCCTCACCGGGCTGGCCGCCATCGCCTGGGCCGCACCGAGCGCGCACACCGCCAGGCTCATGACCATCGCCCTCATCGCGATCCGCATCGCGCACACCCTTGTTGGACACGCCCTCCGCCCATGCCACCACGCTCCATTGTACGCCTGCTTCCTCTTCATGGCTCATGGAGGTCGCAAAACCAGAAGCCTTCCCGGCACACCACCTCGCCTTTGGCCACCGGAACCGGATGGCGGAAAATCGGCCCATCGTAGACGAACGTGTGGAACTCCCCATTTTCGCCGCAAGGATCCGCGCTGGGAGGAAGATCAGCGAGCAGGCTCAGATCAAAGTCGCGCCCGCAGAAGGACGGCGGCAGGTGCTGCGGGTCGGTGCAGACGAGCACGGCGCGGAAGCCCGCGGCGATGAAATCGCGCGCCGGCTGCCTGGTGTCCTTCAACCAGAGCGGAAACAGCCCCCGCATACTCAGCTTCGCCAGGTTGTCTTCGCGGTACCGGCGGATATCCTGTAGAAATAGGTCGCCGAAGACCACGCGCGAGACCCCGCGCGCCTGGTAGCGCAGGAGGAGCGCGCGCATCGCCGCCTCGTAGACGGCGTTGGAGGCTTGACGCGGGATGCGCACCTGCTCCAGCGGCAGCCCGATGGCCCGCGCCTGCTGCTCGAGCAGCGCGCACCGCACCCCGTGCATGCTGATGCGCTCATAGTCCTCGGTCACGGTCGTCACGAGGGCCTCGACCCGCAGCGCCGGGTCGGCGAGCGCAGCCTGCAAGGCCAGCGAGCTGTCTTTCCCGCCGCTCCAGCACATGAGCACCGGCTCGGCCGTCCCGCCGGCGCGCGTCTCCCCTCGATTGCTCCGTGTCTTCACGCCCTCGCCGTTTGGCATGCTGCCTCCTCATCGAGCCGCGCTGCATCAGCTGCGCGCACCGGTTTCGCGGCACGCGGGCGGCCTCTTCACCGCGCCATCCTACCAGAATCGCCAGGACTCGATGGCGTTGCGCCCCGGCCGCGAACGAGCGAGAATGGACCGGGGTGCCGCTCGCCCGCATGGAAAACGCTGAAATCGCCAACATCTTCCACCGCATTGCAGATATCCTCGAGCTGCAAGACGGCGACCGCTTCCGCATCCGGGCCTACCGCAACGCCGCCCTCACGATCCAGGACCTGCCGCAGCGGCTGGCAGATCTCGTCCGCGGGGACGACGAGGTCTTGCGGCACCTGCCGGGCATCGGCCCGAGCCTACGGGAGAAAATCCAGGAAATCGTGGCGACCGGCACCCTGGCGCAATACCGGAAGTTGTGCCGATCGATCCCGGAGGGCCTCGTCGAGCTCTTACGGCTGGAAGGCCTCGGCCCCAAGCGGGTCAAGCTGCTGCATGACCAATTGAAGATCGACACGGTGCGCGGGCTCGAGGAGGCCTGCCGCCACGGCGCGCTGCTCACGGTGCGCGGGCTCGGGCAGAAGACGCAAGACAAGATCTTGGCGTCGATCGCGCACTACCGGCAGACGCAGGGCCGGCTGTCGCTCGCCGAGGCGGGGCAGTTCGCGCAAACGCTCCTGGCCCATCTGCGCGCCAGCAGGCTCTTCCAGCGGGCGGAGGTCGCCGGCAGCCTCCGCCGGGGCAAGGAAACGATCGGGGACATCGACCTGCTCGCCACGGCGCGCGATCCGGCCAAGGCCGCGGACTTCTTCGTGAAGGCGCCGCAGGTGAAGGAGGTGCTGCAGCGCGGGCCGACCAAATGCGCGGTGCGCCTGGCCTCCGGATTGCAGGTGGACCTGCGCATCGTCGAGCCGGGCCAGTTCGGCGCGGCCCTCGTGTACTTCACGGGCTCGAAGGAGCACAACGTGCGCCTGCGGGATCTCGCGAAAGACCGGGGTTTGAAGGTGAACGAGTACGGGGTCTTCCGCGTCACCGGCACCGCGCGCATCGCGGGCAAGACGGAAGAGGAGGTCTACCGCGCGCTGCGCATGGACTGGATCCCGCCGGAGCTGCGCGAGGACCGCGGGGAAATCGCCGCCGCCCGCGCGCGCCGCCTGCCCCGCTTAGTCGAGGAATCGGATCTGAAGGGCGACGTGCATAGCCACACGAACGCCACCGACGGCCGCAACACGATCCAGGCCATGCTGCAGGCCGCCAAGGCCAAGGGGCATCAGTACGTGGCGGTCACCGACCACACGAAATCCACGCGGGTGGCCGGCGGCCTGACCGAGCGCGAATTCGCTCGACACCTGCGGGCGATCCGCACAGCGGCGAAGGCCGTGCCGGGCATCCGCGTCCTGTGCGGCGCCGAGGTGGACATCCTGCCGGATGGCGCGCTCGATCTCTCGGATGCCATCCTGCGCGAGATGGACGTGGTGGTCATCGCCGTCCACTCCCACTTCGCGATGCGCGAAGAAGAGATGACCCGCCGCATCCTGCGCGGCATGGACAACCGCTACGCGACCATCCTGGCTCACCCGACCGGCCGGCTCATCGGCACCCGGCCGCCCTACGCCCTCGACGTGGAGCGGGTCTTCAGGCACGCGGCGGCGCGCCGGATCTTCCTCGAGGTCAACTCGCACGCCGAGCGGCTGGACCTGAAGGACAGCCATTGCAAGTTCGCGAAGGAGCTTGGGGCGCGGTGCGTCATTTCCACGGACGCCCACAGCACGCTGGAGTTCGGCCACCTCCGCTACGGCGTCATCACCGCGCGCCGCGGATGGCTGGAACCGCGCGACGTGGTCAATACCCTGCCCGTAGATCAATTCTTGCGGGCCATCACGCGGGCTTGACCAGGCAGGCGCAGCTCGCCGCCCCACCACCTACGCGGTCACGTACCGGCTGAGCAGGGCGGCCCGCTTCGATCGCGCAAGAATCCGCCGCATCGCGTCGTTCACTTCGTAACACGTCGGCGGCTCGTAGGTTTTGCCGCGCGCAAGCTGCCGATCCTCCCGACGCAGCGCGGAGAGCACCAGTCGTCCCGCCAGCGGGGCGGCCAGCCTGGCCCGCATGCCGACCGCCGATGTGATCTCCTGCAGCAGGCCGGCGAGCTTCTGCGCGAGCTGCGGGCTGCGCTCGCTGAACCACCGGCGGGCCGCCCACAGGCTGGCTGGATACGTCAGCGTCAGATCGCGCGCCTCCCAGGTAAACCGGCTTCTGATCCGCCGGTCGGCGTGGCTGCGGTACCGCGCCCAGCCTTTCAGCAGCGTCCGCGCGATCCGCAGCACGCTCGGGCCGTTGACCTCGAAATCCCGCTGGAACGCCTGCAACACGATCGCCGCCTCTTGGCCTTGCGGGATATGCGGGTGCCGGTGCCGGAACATGAATTGCCCGTGGATGTCCGCCTCGTCATACTGGCCGGCGTCCAGCAGCGTCTGATTGGCCAGGTGCTCGGCGTACAACGGCGTGCCGGGGATCGGGGTGTACAGCATGAACTGATGGAAATCGGTGGCGTGGCTCACGGCGTATTCGATCGCGTCCGGCAGATTCTCCGGGGTGTGCTCCTCCAGGCCGATGATGCTCGAGCCCAGGACGCGGATGCCGTTGGCCTGCAGCTCGCTGACGAGCCGGCGGGTGTCGATCCCTCGCAATTTGACGTACCGGCTCTGCCGCCCTTCCAGGCCCATCCAAACCCACGAGATGCCCAGCCGCACCAGCTGTTCCATATCGTACGAGGAGATCACGTGCGCGGAGCTGAAGACGTAGAGCGACCACGCCTTCCCGTGCTGCTCAATCCGTTCCAGGAGCCGCAGGGCGCGCTTCTTATGCAGCAGGAAATTCTCGTCCATGACGAAGAAGGCCCGGACGCCCATGGTCCGCTCCAGCCCGCACATGATGCGGAAGAGCTCGTCCCCCGTCTCGTAGAAATTGATGAACCGGCCTTTGCCGCCGAACATGGCCGAGGTCGCGCAGAAATTACATCCCATCGGGCAGCCGACCGACGGGATCAGCGTCGCGGCGGCGCAGTTGCCGCGGTTGCTGATGGGCAGGCCCATGGCGCGGGTCCAAACGGCGGAGGAAATCGTCGGGTGGCGGATCGGCTGTCCGGCATCCTCTCCCAGGAACTGGCGGAACCACCGGGCGCCTTCGCCGCGCACAATATGATCCGCCTCCACCAGGCGCTCCAGCCCCGGCATGTTGGCCAGATGGCCGCCGACGACGATGGTCGCGCGCGGCCGGTGTTCGCGGATAAGCCGGCACATCGCCTGGACCTTGCGGATATTCGGCAGGATCGAGCTGATGCCGATGATGTCATAGTCCTGCTCGCGCAGCTCCTGGATGAAGCGATCAAGGGTGGGAAAATCCAATACGGTGCAGGGGGCGCTGATATTCGCCTGGATCAGCATGATGCCCCAGGAGCGGTGGAACATGCGCAACGAAAACGGCCCCTCGGCCCGCGTCACCTGATTCTGGTAGAGCTCCATCGGGTTCAGCGCCCGGCTGCCGTACGCGTCGTCCTGAGCGTAGGGGCCGAAGACGCTGGTCAGCAGGACCCTGGCGCTGGCGCCGAGGGGATGACGGGA
>JAHFGU010000121.1 GCA_023247285.1 Candidatus Omnitrophota bacterium | reverse complement strand
AGGCGAAGCCGCCTGCGCTGCACCTGGTGTTGACCGGCCGCAACGCGCCGCAGGCGCTCGTGGACCGCGCGGATCTTGTGACCGAGATGACGGAAATCAAGCATCCCTGGCAGCGCAAGATCCCAGCACAGCAAGGAGTAGATTACTGATGTCTTCACATGCGCGCGCGCACAGCCGCGTGCTGGTGGACGGCCTGGACCGCGCACCCAGCCGCGCCATGCTCAAGGGGATCGGCTTCACCGATGCGGACCTGCGCCGGCCGCTCATCGCGATCGCCAACACGTGGATCGAGGTGATGCCGTGCAACTTCCACCTGCGCCGCTTGGCGGAGCAGGTGAAGGTCGGGGTCCGGGCGGCAGGCGGCACCCCGATCGAGTTCAACACGATCGCGGTGTCGGACGGGATCGCCATGGGCACCGAGGGCATGAAGGCGTCGCTCATCAGCCGCGAAGTGGTGGCGGATTCGATCGAGCTCGTCGTCCGCGGGCACCTCTTTGACGGCGTGGTGGCGCTGGTCGGCTGCGACAAGACGATCCCGGGTGCTGCCATGGCGCTGATCCGTCTCAATCTGCCGTCCCTGATGCTCTACGGCGGCTCCATCGCGCCGGGCCGGTTCCGCGGCCGCGACGTCACGATCCAGGATGTGTTCGAGGCCGTGGGGTCGTGCGCCGCCGGCCGCATGTCCCCCAAGGACCTGCATGCGCTGGAAGACGTGGCGTGCCCAGGGCCTGGCGCGTGCGGCGGCCAGTTCACCGCGAACACGATGGCGATGGCCATCGAAGTGCTCGGGCTCTCGCCGATGGGCAGCGCCAGCGTCCCGGCGATGCATCCGGCGAAAGCCCAGGTCGCCGTGAAGGCCGGGCGCCTGGTGATGGACCTGTTGCGGCGGGATCTGCGGCCGCGCCGGATTGTGACGCGCCACGCGCTCGAAAACGCCATCGCCGCGGTCGCCGCGACCGGCGGTTCGACGAACGCCGTGCTGCATCTGTTGGCGCTTGCGCGCGAGGCGGGCGTTCCCCTGGACATTGATGAGTTCGAGCGGATCAGCCGCCGCACGCCGCTGCTCGCGGACCTGAAGCCGTGGGGGCGGTATGTGGCCACCGATCTGTACGCGGCCGGCGGGGTGGGGGTCGTGGCCAAGCGGTTGCTGGAAGCCGGCCGGCTGCATGCCGGCGCGCTCACGGTCACGGGCCGCACGATCGGCGAGGAAGCGCGGCGCGCGAAGGAGCGGGCAGGCCAGCCGGTGGTGCGGCCGGCGGCGCGTCCGCTCAAGCCCAGCGGAGGGCTAGTCATCCTGCGCGGCAGCCTCGCCCCGGACGGCTGCGTCGTGAAAATCACCGGCCACGAGCCGCTGCGCCATGAGGGGCCGGCGCGCGTCTTCGATTGCGAAGAAGACGCGTTTGCGGCGGTGCAGCGCCGGCAGATCCATCCCGGCGACGTCGTCGTCATCCGGTACGAGGGCCCCAAAGGCGGGCCCGGCATGCGCGAGATGCTGGCGGTCACCGCGGCACTCGTGGGGCAGGGGCTCGGGGGATCCGTCGCTTTGCTTACCGACGGGCGCTTCTCCGGGGCCACGCGCGGCTTGATGGCCGGGCACGTGGCGCCGGAGGCGGCGCGCGGCGGGCCGATCGCGCTGGTGCGCGACGGAGACCGTATCCGCTTCGATGTGGAGGCGCGCCGCGTGGACCTGCGCGTGTCGGCGGCTGAGCGCGCGCGCCGGCAGGCGGCGTGGCGCGCCCCGGCGCCCGCCTACACGACCGGCGTGATGGCCAAGTACGCTGCGCTCGTCTCCTCCGCGTCCGATGGTGCTGTCACCGCGCCGGTGCCGGCACGAGGGCCAGCGCCGCGGACCGCGCGCCGCCGGTCCCACAACACGGTTGCCGTCGCGCATCGCGCGCGCTAGACTGCTGGTGGCGGCCTACGCAGGGATGGTGGAACTGGCAGACACGATAGGTTGAGGGCCTATTGCCGAAAGGCGTGGGGGTTCAACTCCCCCTCCCTGCATTATTGACAACGCACGCAACACTTGCTACTGTGTGACCTAGCGAGTTGCGACAGTGACACACCCCTCTGACGAACGCTTCAGGCTCCCCCCAACGGACGCAATGTCGTTGGGGGGTTTTGTGTTGTCATCTGGCAGGCGCAGGAGGGCAGGGTGAGTAAGACCGGACAATGGATGGCCGTGATCGGGGCCGTAGGATTAGCGACGGCGGTCGCAGGCGAAGACCTGGCGCGCCGCGGCGCGGAAGGGCGGTACCGCCACGCCGTGGCGGAGCGGCAGCAAGTGGAGCTGCAGTACGGCGAAGTGTTGGCGACGCATCAAAAGCTGCAGGACAGCCTCGCCAAGGAGCAAGGCCGGTCGCAGGAGCTCACGGACGCCCTCGGCACCCTGCGCGGCCGGCTCGAGGAAGCGGTCGGTCGGCTGACTGAGGAGACGCGCCACGTGCAGGAGCTGCAACAGCGCCTGGCCGCGATGCAGGAACAGATGAACCAGCTTCAAGGCGAGCTTTCCCTCTCCCTGCAGCATGGCGGCGGCCCGGCGACGGGCGCGCCGGCGGCCTCGGTGGAGTTGGAGCGGATTCTGGTCCGGGATGCGGCGAGCGGGATGCAGACCGGCCGCGTCCTGTCCGTGCATGAGGCCTGGCAGTTCATCGTCATTGACTTGGGCTGGGGCGTGGTCAAGATCGGCGACACGGTTTCGATTTTCCGCGACAATCAGTTGCTGGCCAAAGCGCGCATCGAGCGGGTGCAGGAAGCGGTGTGCGCGGCGACACTCTTGCCGGAGTGGCAGGCAGCCCGGGTTCAGGTGAATGATCTTGTCCGGCTGCTCTAGCGCGCGGCGCCGCGCCGCGTTCGGATGCGCGCTGGCCCTCAGCGGCCTGGCGGTTCTCGCGCGCCCGCATGCCGCGGTGGCAGCCGAAACCGGGGACGCCACCGCGAGAAGCCGGACGCTGGTGCTGCTGAAAATCGATACCGACGCCCCGGTGCCCATCCAGACCCGCTGGGTCAACCGGCCGCCGACGATCCGGATTCAATTTCCGCCGCGGCGTGTGCTCGCGTCGCTGCCGGAACGAGCCGTCATCTCAGCGGGCCCGATCCAATCCATCGCCGCGCAGTATGAGGGGAGCGGCGGCAAGCGATTCCTGCGCGCGCTCCAGGTGCAGCTGAGCGGGCCGTACACCTACCAGATCCGCGCCGACGCAGGCCGCATCGCCATTGAGATCGAGCATCCGGTGTCTATCAGCAGCGCCTCCATCGAAGTCGGGTTGGGGCAGGGCACCATCCTCACCGGGTCAGGGATGGCCAGCATCAGCGAGCGGTTCCGGGCGATGCAGGAGGCGCTTGCGCAAGCCACCCCGGTGCCGCTGCGGCCAGTGCACCCGACGGGTTATGGGCCCGTTGACCTGGTCTCCGGCGAGGCGCCGTCCTGGCCTCGCCCGAACCCGTCCAGCGCGCCGTCCTCCTCGCCCGCCGTCCCGCCAGCGCCCAGATCCAGCGCAGCCCGCATCGCCATCATCGGGATCCTCCTGCTGGGCATCGCCGCGTGGCTGATCGGCTCCACGCTCGTACTGGCCCGGTGGCGCAGGCGGCACGCGTTTCCAGCAGGTCCGCGGCTGCCGTCTGGGGCGGTGCTCATCGATCAACTCGTCTGGCGCGCGTTCGAACGCCAGGGCTACCAGCTGGTCTTGGAGCAAGATCTTGCCAAGCCGCCGTACGGCACGTTTCGCATCGTCATCAAAGACGGCGTCAAGAGCGGGCTGCTGTTTGTCTGGTATGGTCCGTTTTTTGAAAAGCAAACGGTCGAACGCTTCATGACCGTGCTCGGCGAGGCCAAGCTGGTCCAGGGCGTGCTGGTGGCGTCCGGCTCTTTCACTGTGCCGGCGCAGCGCATGGCCAAACAGCATCACGTTACCCTGATCGGCCGGGAGCAGTTGGCTGCACTGCTCAGCCTCGGCGCCGGCAGCGAGTATTACGCCCGTCAGCTTGAGCAGCAGCAGGCGCGGCTGGACGAAGCCAAAGACACCCTGCGCCAATATGCGGAAGAGTTGGACACCCTGCGCACGCAGCGCAATGAAGCGAGCTGGTACCTCGGGGAGGAGCGCGCGAAGACGGCCAAGTTGGAAACACAGATCGAAGAAGCGTCGCAGCAACTCCGGCGGCACGAGGCCGACCTGCAGCGGTGGGAGCAGGACGCGGCCATGCTCCGCAAACAATGGGAAGAAAGCCAGTGGTATCTTGGGGAGGCGCAGGAGCGCGCCAACCATCTGGGCGCGCAGCTGGCGGTACTGCAGGAAAGCGCCCAGCGGCTTGAGTCAGCCGAGCGCGAACGGGATGAAACCAGCTGGTACCTCGGGGAAGAGCGCGTGCGCAGCGAGGCGATGGAGCGCCAGCTCGCCGAGCTCCAGCAGCAGCTGCAGCAGGCTGCCGCCCGCGAACGCGCCCTCGAGGATGCGATCCGGCAGCTGCGGCAGCAGGTGACGACGCTGCAGGCGGCGGCCGCCAAAGAGCGGCGCCGGTCCCTCCGCCGCGCGCGCCCGGCCATTCATCTCGAGCTGCGTGGCGGCACCGGTACGCTGTTCAGCGGGTCGCCGCAAGATCTCAGCGACGAGGGGGCCGGCTTGCGCAGCGAGCAGGAGCTGCCCACCGGCGGATTGCGCGCCCGATTGAGCGTCTCCGGCCGCCGGCCGATCCAGTCAAACATCGAAGCCGTCTGGCAGCGCTCCGCGGAGACCGAGGCCGGCTTTCGTAGCGGATGGAAGTTTCTTGGCCTCTCTGACGCCTCGCGCAAGCGGCTGCGCGATCTGCTGACCGCATCGACCGCCGAAGCCGCCGCGGCGGCCTCCAACGGGGACGAGGCGTGATGCAGGAGCGGCGCGGCACGCTCCGGATTCCCTTCAAAAGCCGCACGCAGTATTGTCCCGCCGAAGATTTTCTCCCCCGCGACGGCCAGCTCATGAATCTCAGCGAGCGGGGCGCCGGGCTGTTCGCGCGGAAGGCGCACCAGGTGGGGGAGCGCATTACGCTCAGTGTGCAGCTTCCCGGCGAGGACCGCGAGCCGGTCATCGCCACAGGGGTGGTCCGGTGGTGCGGCTCCTCGCGGCTGCGAGGCCGGTGGTGGCCGCATGGCCTCGAATGGCTGCCGATGGAGGA
>JAHFGU010000120.1 GCA_023247285.1 Candidatus Omnitrophota bacterium | reverse complement strand
GCGCCGTCTTCGGCCTCGTCGATGGAAAAGCCGGCCGGCTCGAGGATCGAGCGCAGGATATCCCGCAGGTCCGGGTCATCATCCGCGACAAGAATGCGGGTGGCTGGGCTGCGCGGGGTCATCCCCGTCCCTCCGCCGGCGCGTTGGCCGTCGACGGCTCAGCCGCCGGCAAGTGTACGGAGACCGTGGTTCCCTTGCCAGGCTCAGAGGAGATGGAGATGCGCCCATGGTGCGCCTCAACGATCCGCTTAACGAGCGCCAGTCCCAAGCCGGTGCCGGGCACGCGCTGATTGACGGCGACGTCGGCCCGGTAGAACTCCTGGAAGAGCTTCGCCTGGTTCTCGGGCGCGATGCCGCAGCCGGTATCGCTGACCGTCAGCAGGACATCGCCATCTTGCCGGGTGAGGGCCAGCCCGACCCGCCCGCCATCCGGGGTGTATTTGATGGCATTGGACAAGAGATTCACCAGGACCCGCTGGAGGTGTTGCGGGTCGCCCAGGAGGTGCGAGACGTCCCGGCGCTCGACGGTGAAGCGGAGCCGCTTGGCCTCCAACTGCGGCTGCACCAGCTCCTGGACGCCGGCGAGCAGCTCGTCTGCTGGGAGCCGACGGGACTCCATGGTGACCCGGCCGGATTCGATGCGCGCGATGTCGAGGAGATTGTTGATGAGCTGCGTCAGCAGATCGGCGTGCTTTTCGACCTTGGCGATCCGCTCCTGCTGCGGGGCGCTCAGCGGGCCGAATTGGCCGTTGCCCAGCAGCGCGGCATACCCTTTGATCGCAGCCAGCGGCGTGCGCAGCTCATGGGAGACCGCTGAGACGAAATCGCTTTTCGCCTTGTTCAGCCGCACCAGCTGCGTATTGGCGTCGGCCAACTCGCGGGTGCGCTCATGGACCTTGCGCTCGAGCGCTTGCTGCGCGGCCCAGGAACGCTCGAACAGCGCGGAATTCTCCACGGCCACGGCCAGATGGTTGGTCAGCAAGGACACCAGCTCCACGTCCGTCTGGGTGTTCGTGCCGCCGGTGGTGCGCCCAAGGAGGAGGCACCCCGCCGGCCCGGCATGGGGTAGGACGCCGGCGAGCACCACCACACTACAATCCAGCAGCTCCAGCAGCCGCTGTTCGGCCGGCGTCGCGGCATCGGTGTGCAGCAGCCGCGGGGCCGGATGATCGAGCAGCTCGGGAAGGAGGCGGCTGTCCACCAGGTGCGCGCGCACCGCCGAGGCCGTGTCCGCGGTGACGCCGACTGTGGAGCGCCACTCCGTGGCATCAAACGTCCGGCAGACGCCCAGCAGCCCTTTCGCGAATCCGAAATTCGTGGCCAACGTGGGGGTGAGCGTGCTGAAGATCTCCTCCGGATGCAGTCCGATCTGCAGCTGCCGCCCTAACTGGTGGAGCGACATCAACGAGGCCAGCCGCCGGTCCAGTTCTTCCTGGATGCGGTGCAATTCCAAGTCCGTCCGGATGACCACCTTGGCCTGCTGATCAAGCTGATCGTACGCCTCCTGCAGTTGCCGGAGGCTGCCTGACCGGCGCAGGCCGCTGCGGGCTTTAACCGTCAGGTACGCCAGGCAGGCGACGGCCACCACGGCCAACATCCAAGATCGGCTCACCAGCCCGAGCACGAGGCTGGCGATGACGCCCATCACGGCGACCAGGTACAGCAGCTGCGTCATCGATTCCCCAAGGCGATGACCAGGATCGACCCGGTCTGGGTGGCGGCATAGCCGTGCCCGAGCGCGCCGCCGGTCGCCTGCTCGCCGTAGGTGTAACAGCCGGCCAGCGGCGTCGAGGGCCCGACGACCTCCCGGATCTGCGCAATCTCCAGCGCCGCGTGCCGCGGCCCCAGCAGCGCCTTGCGCAGCGCGGAGTCAAAGACCAGCACGCACGCGACACGGTCAAGGGCGCGCACGGCCTCGAGGGCCGCGCGCCGGGCGGCCTCCAGCGCCAACTCCCGGCTGCCGATCATGAGCTGCAGCCATTCCCCTTCGCGGATCTCACCGCTGCAGGCCAGGCTGCCGCCCTCGCCGAACGACACGACGGTCCGCAGGAGCCACTGACGTTCGCGCTCGCCTCGCACGCCAAGCGGGTAGGCGATGCCCGCGCGGCTGAACCGCTCGCCGCGCAGGTTGGCCGCTACGGCCGGCCCGAAATACTCCTCGTAGACGGATGCGGCCGGCAGGTCATCGAGTTCGAAGAGCACATGCCCGCTGGCGCGGGTGATGCGTCGGGGCCGGCTGATCGGGGCAAACCCATGCTCGAGTCCGACGCCGAGCGTAATCGCGCGGCCAAAGAGGACGCCGGTGACAGCCCGGCTGAACGCCCGACCGCCGGCGTATTGCGACGTCTGCGCGAAGCGAAGATCATCGCCGGCGAGGGCGCCGAGAATGAGCGAGCCGGTGCCGACTGCTTCCTGCGCGCCGCGCACGACCTCGGCCATGCGGGGCAACAGGCCGTCGCCGAAGAGCAGCAGGCCGGCCCGGGGCTCCTTCACCGATCGCCCGGCAGCCTGCGCGGCCTGCCGGCCGGCTTCACGCGGTTGCTCGTCCGCGCGTTCGCCGACGCCGACGCCGCACGTCAACCCCTCAGCGGCCAGCAACGCGACGACGCAGCCATGTGTCGCTGGGCCGTCGGCGATGATCTCGCCTGCGGTGCTGAGGCCCGCGATGGGGATCTCCCCGAGCGCTTCGCTGACCCCGTCGAGCATGGCCTGCTGGTCTAGCCAGGACGATCCGAAGACGAAGGCCAGGGCCGGCCCGGAACGCAGCATACGGTCCAGCGCGATCCGGGCGGCGTCCATGCCGGCCTCGCGCGCTTCCGCTTTTGTACTCCAGCCAACGGTGGCGACAATGGATTCAGACATACCTGGAGTATATCTGATCCGAATCGTTGGCGAAGGGCGCAAGGCCCAGGGAAGACGGGGGTTACGAGGGGGCGTGCGATTTCAGGCGGCGCTTGTCCGCGTAGAGCGAGGCGTCCGCCTCTTCGAGCAGCTTCTGCGAAGTCTCATCGGCGCGGATGAGTCGGCTCATGCCCACACCCAGCGTCAACGGGGGCAGGCGCATGGCTGGCGGTTCGCCGGCCGGCAGCCGCAGCGTGCGCAGCTTGTCCGCCACGGCGTCAGCCTGCTCGACGGTCGTTTCGGGCAGGGCAATGATGAATTCATCGCCCCCGAACCGCGCGAGGATATCCGAGTGCCGCAGGCGCTTCTTCAACTCTTCGGCCACGCGCTTAAGTAACTGATCCCCGGCGGCATGCCCAAGCCGGTCATTCACCTCCTTGAACCCGTTCACATCGACCATGAGGCAGGCGAGCGGCCGCTGGTAGCGCTTGGCCCGCTCGAACTCCCATTCCCATCGGCTCATGAAAAAGCGGCGGTTGTACAGGCCGGTGAGCTCATCGGTGATGGCCATCTGCCGCAGCCGGTGGCTCGCCCGCCGCAGCGCCGCGGTGCGCCGCTCGACGGCGCGCCGCAGCAGCCAGTTGCGGGCGGCCAGAATCCAGACGATGGCTGTCACGCCGAGCCCGGCGATCATGCTGAGGCCGATCAGCAGCACGGTGAACCAGGAAAGGGCCTGCACTACGCGCAGCTGCCCGGGTTGGATCTCCAAGGTCCAGCGCGCCGCGTCCAACGCGATGGGCGCGCGTTCGATCGGCGGGCCCCGGCCGGCATCCTCCGGCCGCCAGCGTGCGTCTTGGTAGAGCACCCGCTCCTCGTCGAGGAGCCGGACCGGGTAGCGCTCCGCAAGCTGGGTCGAGAAAAAATATTCCAAGAGCGGTTGCAGCGCCAACACGCCCACCACGGCGCTCTGCCGGTAGGCGCTGGAGCGCAGCGGCTCAAGCATCACCAGCGCCGGACCCGCTTCCGCCGTGGTCACGAATGTCGAAGGAACGCGCCAAGCCCCGCGCAGCTTGGCGCGGGCGGCAATGACGCGATTGAGGTCCTCCAGGCCGCGCTGCGAGCGCTGGGGCGCGGCCGTCCACCAGATCGGCGCCTGCCCATCGCGCACCAGCCCGATGGCGACGAGATGCCGGGTATGGTCGACGGCGCTGGCCCCCATGGCTTCGAGCTGCGGCGTTCCCATCCCGGGGCGGCGGTCGAGCGTATCGCGGATGAACGTGAGCGTGCCCCGCCGGCTTTGCAGCGCGCGCACCAATTGCTGGGCCGTCTGCGCCGCGACAGTCCGCGTGTCGCTGCGCACCGCCTGCGATCCTCTCCACCGCGTGAAGATGATGAGGCCGAGCAGAACAGCCGTCGTGGAGAGGGTGACGGCCGAGGCGACAAGCACGCGGCGGTGGCGTCTGGCCGTCAGGCGAGCAAGGGCGGAGGGAGACTGGGGCAGGACCGAGCCGGCAATCATCGTGCTCTTATTGTAGCCCCGGCTGCTTCGGACAGCTAGCCGGGAAACCACCATGCCAGGACGGTTCACGTCCTGGCATGGGCGCGCCGTTAGGCGCGATGAGACGCGGAAAAAGGCCCTGGGCTAAAACCCGGGGACCGACGTGCAGCCGGTCGGCGGCGTGCTCTTCTTGACCTTCTCGAGCAGCGCCTCGGCATCCTTCAGCGCTTTGGCTTCAGTCTCATGCCGCGTGGCGCCTTCCGCCTTCACGACCCAGGCGCCCGGGTCCGCATTGTCGATCGTCGTGTGATACGTGGAGCCCAGGCGATACGTGACGATGGTGATCGGCCAGCCTGCCAGCTGGGTCTTGCGCTCGGAGTAGTCTTCAGGCTTGGGCATCGTGCGCGTTAGGGTTTTTCGACCGGCGCGGCCACGAGGTTGCCCCACTCGGTCCAGCTGCCGTCGTAGTTCTTCACGTTGGCTATGCCCAGCAGGTACTTCAGCACGAACCACGTGTGGCTGGACCGCTCACCGATGCGGCAGTACGCGATCACGGGTTTTTCGCCGGTGATGCCGGCGCCGCCGTACAGGGCCCGCAGCTCGTCCACGCTTTTGAAGGTGCCGTCGTCATTGCAGGCCTTGCCCCAGGGGATGTTCTTCGCGCCCGGCACATGGCCGCCGCGCTGGCAGGTTTCCGGCAAGCCTGGAGGTGCCAGGATCTCGCCGCTGTACTCCTGCGGGCTGCGCACGTCGACGAGCTGAGCCGCCCGCTCCCCCGAGGCTTTCTGCACCTCAGGAAGGAGGGCCCGGATGGACCAGTCAGGATCCTTCGCCTGA
>JAHFGU010000030.1 GCA_023247285.1 Candidatus Omnitrophota bacterium | reverse complement strand
GCCGCTCGTCCCCGCGCCAGTACGCGCCGGCGACGGTGAGCAGCTTGAACGCCTTCACCTCGCCGGTCGATGGAACGTGCGGGCCCTGGCACAGATCCGCGAATTCCCCGTCGGTATAAATAGACACGCGGCTATCCGGCAGCGCCTCGATGAGTTCGCGCTTGAATCGCTCGCCCCGCTGGCCGAAGTAGGCGAGCGCCTCCGGTTTGGTCATGAACGACTGCCGAAACGCATGGTTCTCCTTAATGACCTTGGCCATCTCCGCTTCGATTTTCGGCAGGTCCTCATTGGTCAACTTGACCGGCAGATCCAGGTCATAGTAGAAGCCGTCGTCGATGGGCGGCCCGATGGCCAGCTTCGCCTCCGGATAGAGCCGGCGAACCGCCTGCGCCATCACGTGCGCGGCGCTGTGCCGCAGCGCGTACAGCGGATCCCTGGCTTTCAGTTCCTCAGATTTTCCCGCGCGTCCCATTCAAAGTGCCTGGCACTTTCCCGGTTCGAATTTCCTCTCAACCTGTAGAAAAATGGGCGGTAGAGGACTTGAACCTCTGACCCCCACGATGTCAACGTGGTGCTCTAACCAGCTGAGCTAACCGCCCGATAGTTGCGTTCAGATGCCGGGGGTGGGAGTCGAACCCACAAGCCCTTTCGGGCACCGGATTTTAAGTCCAGCGCTTTTGCCAGTTTAGCCACCCCGGCACATTCGTATCGAAAATCACGCTTTTCCTTGAACAACCCGCCGGTGAAATCCGGATTATCGTCTCTACCTACCGCGGAATCCGATTGCGCTCGATAAGACACCCATTATGAAATGGAGGCGACGACCGGATTCGAACCGGTGAATAGCGGTTTTGCAGACCGCCGCCTTGGACCACTTGGCTACGTCGCCGTCGCGGCTCGCACATACGACCAGTTTATCTCAAAAACGCAGGGAGGCCGTAACGGACGAGGGGGCGCTGGCGCGAGGCATCGCCGACACGGCGCACGGCTTACTTGCTCTTGCTGGACTCAAAATCTACGTGGCCGCCGACGCGCAGGATGTTGACGCCGTCCGGATGGTTGCCGGACTTGTCCTCCGCCACAGCCACCGTCGAGCCGGCCGCCGGGGAGAGGCCGGCGTGGTACTCATAGTCCCCGGCTGAGGGCGATGCCGGCACCGGGCTCGCAGAGGAAGGACACTTGAAGACCTGCAGATCGTCGATGTACTGATCGTAGAGCGCGTCCAGCGAGTCCGGATACCGCTCGTTGTGGTCGTCCCGGTACTGCGAGATGGCGTAGTAGATCTGCTTCAGGTTGTTCTGGCACTTGGAGCGCCGGGCTTTCTCCCGAAGCTTCATGGCGCCAGGCGCCAGAAATCCAACCAGAATGCCGATAATCGCGATGACGACAAGCAATTCCACTAACGTGAAGCTGGATCGGTCCTTACGAAGAAGCTGCGTCATGCGATTTGCCCTGGTTGACCGTAGCAGAGCGCCTCTATTTTGTCAAGGAGCGCCCGGGCTAGTTGAGGCTTCCCGATCCTCCCCAGCGGGGTAACGTGCGGCCGCCCAGCTGCACGAGGCGAACGTTCCAACAACCAGCCCTGAACGTCCACTCGACCAAATGGCGAACCGGCGCTTCCGCCGCCAGCAAGCTGCTGCGCCACGAGCAGATCCAACCGTTTAGCCCGTAGCTTATCTGTGGCCCTGGCGAGCACCCGTCCGGACTCGACGGCGAAGCCCACACGAAGCTGGCCGGGACGGCGTGGTAGTCGGCCGATGATATCCGGCGTTGGCCTCAACTGCAATGCCAGCGCATGGCGGCGCCTGAGCTTGCGTAGAATCCGACGCGTCGGTCTAAAATCCGCCACGGCAGCCGCCATGATGATGGCATCGGCTGAGGGCGCATGGCGGCGCGCGGCATGCTCTAGCTCGGCCGCCGTTTCAATGTCGACGCGCTTGACGTTCGAAGGCAGCGCTTCAGAAACCGGTCCGCTCAGGATGGTGACGCGATGCCCGCGCCGGATCGCCTCAGCAGCCAGCCGGGAGCCAAGATAGCCGGTGGAATAATTGGAAATGAACCTCACGGCGTCGATCGGCTCCCGCGTGGGACCAGCGGTGATGAGCAGCCGTAGGCGCTGTTTTCCGCGCCGGGGGCCAACGCCAGCGCCCGGGCTATGATGAGGGCCATCCGGCGCACGCCGCATCCGTGAATGCAGCTAGCGCTTTCGCTTGGCCGATTTTTTCGCTGTTCGTTTCGGCGCGGGCCGGCGGGCCGACGGCTTGGGCGCCGGCCTCAAGACCGCGGCTGGTGCCGGGGCGCCAAGGACCGGGACGAGCTGCTTGGCCGCTCGCACGATCTCCTCGGTCTCGGCCAAATGGCCGATCGCCTCGTAGCCGCACGCCAGCTTGCCGACATCCGGCCCGATGAAGCGCACGCCAAGACGCTTCAGCGCCGTCACGTTCCGCTGCACCGTCGGGTGCTGCCACATGTTGACGTTCATGGCCGGCGCGAACAGCAGCTTCGCGCGAGTCGCCAGGAGGATGCACGACAGCAGATCATCGGCGAGCCCGTTGGCAAATTTCCCGATGATGTTGGCCGTCGCCGGCGCTACAAGCACCAGCCGCGCATGGTCGGCGAGCGTCGTGTGCAAGATGTGCGGGCCATCCGCTTCGAACAAGTCCGTGTACGCCTTGCGGTCAGAGAGCGCCTGGAGCGTGGTCGGCGCGATGAACCGCGTGGCTCGCTGGGTCAACACGCACGTCACCGCGTAGCCGGCCTCGCGGAGCTGCCGGACCAGATCCCCCGCCTTGTACGCCCCGATGGATCCGGTAATGCCCAGCACTACCTCGGGTGCATTCGTCATGCGGCCCTCGCCTTTTTCTCCCCTTTCACCTTCGCCGTCCGACCCTTCTTGCCCGCCGGCGCGTTAGGTTCCTTATACAGGACTTTGCCTTGGAGAATTTCCTCCAGCGCAATCGACGTCGCCTTGCGATGCGGCGTCTGCACCAGCGGGGGGGCGCCCCCCGCCAACTCCTTCGCGCGGCGCGCGGCCAAGATCACCAGCCGGTAGATGCTGCCGCTGCGCTGCAAGAGCTCTTCAATCGGGACTTGCGCCATACCTCCTCACTCCTTTCGTACGGTCGCGTTCGGCCGTGATAATCGCCTGCACGTCGCGGACCGCGTGTTCTAAGCGATCATTGACCACGCTATAGTCATACCAGGCCGCGCAGGCCAACTCGCGGCGGGCCGCCGCCAGGCGACGCCGAATGGCCGTTGGCGTCTCGGTGCGCCGCCCAAGCAGCCGCTGGCGCAAGCGCCGCAGCGACGGCGGCACAAGGAAAACCAGCACCGCCTGCGCCCCGAGCGCGCGGCGCACCTGGCGCGCGCCCTGCACGTCGATGCTCAGCATCACGTCGCGGCCGCAGCGCAGCGACGCGAGGACCGGATGCTTCGGCGTCCCGTACCAGGCGCCGTGCACGCGAGCCCATTCTAGCAGCCGCCCCTCGCGCCGCAGCTGCCGGAACGTCTCCCGCGTCACAAAGCGGTAATCGCGCCCTTGCCGCTCGCCGGGCCGCGGCGCCCTCGTCGTCACGGACACGGAGCGTACCAGCTGATGGATTCGCCGGCGCAGACGGCTGACCACGGTGGTTTTGCCGCCACCTGAAGGGCTCGAAACGACGAATACCAGCCCATGCCGTCGTTCCGCCCGCGGCGCGGCCATCCCCGCGCGAACGAACCGTTGAGGGCGCGCCCCTCGTCGCCTCATCCGCTCTTCAGCGCGGCCAGCCGCTCGGCGATCGTCGCAGGCTGGAGGCTGGAGAGCACGACATGGTCGGAATCGGTGACGATCACGGTGCGTGTCCGACGTCCGTTGGTGGCGTCGATGAGTTTCTGCCGCCGGTTGGCGGCTTCGCGCAGCCGCTTGACCGGCGAGGGATCCGCGGAGACGACGGCGACGACGCGCTCGGCGGAGACCGCGTTATCGAATCCCACGTTGACCAGCGTCATCCCACCATCTGTCGGCGGCCCGCAGGGCCGGGTTCCCTCGCGTCAATCCCACAGTCACCGGGAACCGGCTGCCTGCGGCAGCCCCCGGCAGGTGGTGGGATCATTCCAGGTTCTGCACCTGCTCGCGGATCTTCTCGATGCAGCTCTTCAGTTCGACGACGTGCTGGGCCGCCTCAGGATCATTCACTTTCGCGCCGGTCGTGTTGGCTTCGCGCATCAACTCCTGCGCGATGAAATCCAAGCGCTTGCCGATTGGTTGCGCCTCACCCAAGGTCTGCCGCACATAGGCGAGGTGGCTGGCCAACCGTACCAGCTCTTCGTTGACGTCGGCATCCTTCGCCAGGGCCGCCGCCTGCTCGATCTGCGACGAGGAGCCCGCGGCGTTCGGGCCAATGAGTTCCAGCAGGCGTTCCCGCAATCGCCGCCGCTGCTGCGCCAGCGCTTTGGGCAGCCGCCGCTGGATCGCGCGCAGGTGCCGCTCGATCTCCCGAAGCTGGCGCCGGATATCCGTCGACAGTTTCGCGCCCTCTCGACGGCGGGAACGGACCAAGTCCTTCGCTGCTTCGCGAGCGGCGCGCTGGACTGTCGCCCACAGCCGGTCCGCGGGCACGCGCTCCTCGGTCACCGACAGCGCTTGCGGCAGCGCAAGAAGGTGCTCGAGCATAATCGGGCCCTTCAGTGCGAATCGCCCCTTGAGGCCGCTCAATGCGCCGTAGTAGCGGCGCACCAGCTCTTCATCGAAGGTGACGCGGTGCCGGTGCCAGCGATCCGTGTGCACGGCAATCTGCACCTCCACGCGGCCGCGCCGGACATGCTCGCGCAGCAACTCGACAAGCGGCCCTTCGCATCCGGCCAGGCCATTCGGCAACCTGGGCTCGATTTCGAGGTACCGGTGATTCGTGCTGCGCAGCTCAACCGTGACGCTACCGAACAGGGCTTTGGCGCTGGACCGCCCGTACCCGGTCATGCTCTGCACGCTGCGGGACGTCATCTCCGCCGTGCGTGAGATTCGGCCGTCTGATGCCCGCAACATGCGCTGGAAGATTCCTGCGGCATGGCGAAGCCTGGATCGCGAAGCAGTTCGCGCGGCTTGAACCAAAGCCGAATTTCCCGTTGCGCGTCTGCCGGATCCGACGAGGTGTGCAGCACATTCTCCATCAAACCGCTCGTGGTCATCCGTCCCAGCGAACCGCGGATGGATCGCGGATCGGCCTTCTCGGGGTTGGTCGCACCCGTCAGCATACGGACCCGCTCCACGGCATCCGGGCCCCAGTACACGAAGGCCAACACCGCCGACACGCCGTGCAATTTCCCGCGCAGGTGATCCACGGTTTCTCTGAAAAATGGCTTTTCGCGGATATGCTGATAGTGCGCCTCGGCCAGCTCTTGGCTGACCGGCATAACTTTCGCCCCAATAATCTCTAGCTGCAGCGTATCCAAGCGGGCTAAGACAGCGCCGGTCAGCCCGCGCTGCATCGCATCAGGCTTGATAACCACCAGGGTTGCTTGGTCCGCCATGTCACGCCGAAACTCCAATCGCCTGCAAAATCCGCGTCAGATCCTCAGGCGAAAAATATTCCACGACGATCCGACCGCCCTTTTTACGCGACGCCAACGTCACTTTGGTGCCCAGCCGTTGCCGCAGCTGATCTTCCAGCGCCTTGAGTTGCGGATCGCCGACCCGCGTCCGCCGGCGCCGCCGTGGCGCGAGCGTCGTGGTCGAAACTTCCAGCTGCCGGACAGACCAACCCTGCGCGATCGCCGCCTGGCATAATTCCGCTTGCCGGAGACGATCGGCAAGGCTCAACAATACCTTCGCGTGCCCGAGCGAAATCTTTCCGGCCGCCAGTTCTCGCTGCACCTCGTCTGGCAATGCCAGAACCCGCAGCAGGTTGGCAATCGTGGCACGATCTTTGCCAACGGCAGTCGCGATATCTTCCTGCGTGTAACCGAATTCGTCAAGTAGTCTTGCATAGCCTTTCGCTTCTTCCAGCGGGTTAAGATCTTCACGCTGGATATTTTCGATCAATGAGAACTCGAGTGCCTCCTGGTCTCCAAGCGTTTTAATAATAGCTGGAACTTCTTGTATTCCAATAGCTTGCGAAGCTTTCAGCCTACGTTCTCCGGCAACGAGTTCGTACGTGCCGTGCGCAAGCGGCCTGACAATCACAGGCTCAATCACTCCAGAGCGCTTGATGGATGCTTTCAGCTCTTCCAGGCCACCATCCTTAATTACCCCTCGTGGCTGGAATCGCCCAGGCCTGATCTGTTCGGTTCGCAGCATGACAAATGACGACGGCCCATCCGATGGTGCCGGAGAGCTGATGATATCCGCCAGTCCACGTCCGAGTCGCTTCATAACGCGATCTCCTTTTGCGATGCTCCCACCTCTGACGGCGTAGATTGCGCTGCGGTCATTTGACCGCCAAGTTCCCTTAACATAACCTCTTCAGCCAGCATGCGATATGCAAGAGCGCCTGCAGAATGTATGTCGTACAACAGAATTGGCTTCCCGAAACTCGGCGATTCAGCTAGACGGATGTTACGCGGTATCATGCTCTCAAAGACGAGCTCCTTGAAATAACATCGCACGTCGTTCGCTACCTCTCTTGCTAGATTCGCACGAAAGTCAGTCATAGTCAGCAGGATGCCGCACGTCTTCAGCGTTGGATTAAGTCTCTGCCTGATCAAGCCGATTGCTTGCATCAATGCGTTCAAGCCCTCAAGCGCAAGATACTCACACTGGACCGGCACGAGAACGCTATCGGCCGCAACAAGCGCGTTCACTGTCATCAGAGCCAGTGATGGTGGGCAATCGAACAGAAGAAATTCATACTGTTGCGACAACTGTGTGCAGACGGTTTTTAACCAGCCTTCTTTCTGGTCAAGCGCTGAGAGGAACGGCTCTGCTCCAGCCAGATCCAGACTCGCAGGCACGATGTCAAAATGCTCTACAGGTGTTCTAAGAATTACGGTCGCCAGCTGCGTCCGACCTGTCAGCACCGAATAGATATCTTGCTGGAGATTCTTGCGTGAAACGCCGCAGGCTGTTGAGGCATTGCCCTGGGCGTCGAGATCAAATAGGAGGGTCCGCTTCCCAGAATAGGCGAGAAATGCTCCGAGGTTTACCGCGGTTGTGGATTTTCCTACACCGCCTTTCTGATTACAAATCGCTATGGCGCGACCCATACGCGTATTTTAGAATTGTTCCACGTGGAACGTAAAATGGCAAGCTATTTTATTTTGCACAGGAATTGCACGCTCTGTGGATTACCTCGCCGCCCTATACCATATTAACGACATCGCGCTATTCGTTAGCCAATAAAGAACAAGACTGGAAGGAAAATGATAGAACATCAGACAGAACATGACTGGCATGACAGGCCCACTCATCATGGCGGCGGTCGGATTTGTCTTATCATTAATCTGCACACGCCCCTGTGACAGCCTCGTCTGAAAATACATAAGAACCGCCATGATAATTGGCAGGATATTCAGTTCCTGCCCAAACAACGGAATCGCGAATGGAAGCTTCACAATCCTGTCAGGCATTGACAGATCAGAAATCCACAAGAACGATTTCCCACGAAGCTGGATGAAGTGAGATAGCGCCTGGAACATCGCAATCAATAGTGGCATTTGCAATAACAGCGGCAGGCAACCACTAATCGGGTTCACATTGTGCTCACGGTATAGTTTGAAAACAAGACGGTTCGCTCCCCCGCTATCATTCTTATTGTCGGCCATAATCTTGTCTATTATAGGCTTTAGTTCTTGCATTTTTCTCATTGAGCGGTAGCTGATAATTGTGAACGGAGCTGTAACACACGTAATAATAACTGAAAACAGTATGATGGCGACCCCGTAGTTTCTAGTAATTGATGCGATCATGTTCAGGACAGAAAGCAGGATAAGGCCTATTTGGCTTAGCGCCCCAATTGGAAATGCCCGCTCAAATCCAGCGTCTCTGAGCTTAAAGTAATCTGTTGATCCGAAATAAATAGATGCTGCGGCATCTGTATCTAGCCCAATTGATGATTTCGTCATGATAGAGTTACGTCCCGGCGCCGGTATAGATATAACCTGCATACTTATTCCGGTAGGCTTGACGGACTGACAGAAATATCGTTCTGACAAGCTAAGCAGAATTGTTCCATGTGGAACAATCCTACTTGTTGATGCGGATTCATGGATGGTAAAGTACTTATCATGCACGTCAGAAACATGTTCTAACGCCTTTACTTGCAATATATTACTCCTACTATTTATTGAATCTGATCTAAGCCATGAGTTAAATATATAAAAATTTGTAGTTTGATTTGCTATTGATTTTATTTTTCTTATCCTTAAGTCCAATATAGGATTATAGCTTTGAAGAGCATATTGAATATTGTAATTATTTCCAGCGTCATCTACGGCATCGAAAGATACAGAATCTGTAACTGATTTTATAATAGTTAGTTGTAAAATTTTAGGTTCAGATGCAAAAGCCACTAGCGGAACTACACCAGAAATTACCAGGGGCTCTCGACCGCCGGTTTGCTGGAATTGCTTCATGGTCACGCTGTGGATATGTCCAGTTGTCACCCCGATTGCGACATCGAGATCTTTGTTGGAGAGCACGGAGACCGGCTCTTTGGCCAGTTCAGGAAAAGCAGATTGTGGGATAGGGGCAGACGCCGGCTGGTCGGGCTTGGAAGGCAGGGAGGCGTGCGGCTTGAGGACAATCTGCGAATACAGAGAAAGCAGAGCGACAGAAAGGACGGCTGCGATAAGAACGCGCCTCTCCATCACTCAACCGGATTCGGGCCGGCAGACGAGCCCGGGTGGCACCGGCTCAGGCGCCTTAGTGCTGCCGAAATTCCGCGAATCGCGCCATGGCGAGCCACAGCCTCTTCCGCATACGCCGAACAACTTGGAGTAAACCGACATGAAGGGAACCCGGCCTGCCCAACGGTTAATCTGTAACTCTTTATCAACAAAATAACTAAACGATTCATGCTGCAATTTTTAGCCTCTGGCAGAGCTGGCCAAGCTCCTGGCGCAGAGTGCCGCTAGACACCGGAAAGGTCGGCGGGTGCACGACGACGACGATATCGCGCCCCGTGCGCAGCTTCGTCCCGTTCAGAATGGCCCGCACCTGTCGCTTCAGTCGATTGCGCAGGACGGCCCCCTTGAGGCCTCGTTTAGTCCGCAGGCCTATGCGCGTAATCGGCGCCTGCGTCTGAAGCATGCCCAGGGAGAGCCACTGCCCGCGCGCCCAGTGTCCGCGACGATAAATGGCGCGAAACGCGGCGGAGGATTTCAGGCGCGCGCAGGGCCGGCGCGTTAATTCGGGATGAGCTGCCAGCGGCCTTTGCGTCGACGACGGCGCAACACGCGACGTCCGCTGCGGGATCGCATTCGCTTAAGAAATCCGTGTACCCGCGTACGTTTTCTGTTTGATTTGTTGCGCAGGTGTTTCTTCATGCGCGCATTATACGGGTTCGCCATCGGGGCGATCAAGGAGAAATCGCTTGAGCCGGCCGAGAGGAGTTGTTATAATCCATCTCTCGCATTTCTGCCCCAGGCAATCCGGCTGTGGAAAACGTGTGGAAACTGTGCAAAACTCCCCTTTTGACTGGGTCGCCGCAAGGCAGTCGCTTATCTCAAGGCTCGGCGCAGAGGTTGTTAGCCGCTGGCTTGATCCGCTGACGGTCGGATCGGCTACAGATCATCAAATTGTGCTCGAGGCGCCCAACGTGTTTTTCCGTGATTGGGTAGCATCGCATTACATCGATGCGATCAGGGCGTGCCTGGGCGACAGAGAGTTGGAGCTCGTGACCGCGGCCGACGTCAGCCAGGGGGCGCCCCAAACCGCTTCCGCGCGACCGTCATTCGCCGAGCGGCCCGCGGCCAGCGAACCTGCATGGGAGCAGGGGCTCCACGCAAAGCTCACCTTCGAGCGTTTCGTGGTCGGCCCCAGCAACAGATTCGCGCACGCCGCGTCGCTTGCCGTCGCCGCATCGCCAGCCAAGGCGTATAACCCGCTGTTCATCTACGGCGGCGTTGGGCTGGGCAAAACCCACCTGATGCAGGCCGTCGGCCACGCCATCCGCCAGCGGTGGCCGTCACGGCGCATCGTCTATATTTCGAGCGAGCAGTTCACCAATGACTTGATTGCCTCGATTCAAACCAAAACGACCACGAAGTTCAGGGATCGGTACCGGACCGTGGACGTCCTCTTGGTGGATGACATCCACTTCATCGCGGAGAAAGAGGCCACTCAAGAAGAGTTCTTCCATACGTTCAACGCGCTGTATGACGCCCATAAGCAAATCGTGATCTCCAGCGACCGGTCGCCGAAAGAAATCGCCGGGCTTGAGGAGCGCTTGGTGTCGCGTTTTGCGTGGGGGCTCGTCACCGACATCCAACCGCCTGACCTCGAGACCCGGATCGCCATTCTGCGGAAGAAGGCGGAGGAGGCGCGCGCGGAGGTGCCGGATTCGGTGATTGATTTTATTTCACGCCAGATCACCACCAACATCCGGGAGCTCGAGGGGGCGCTGATCCGCGTGACCGCCTACGGGCACCTCTTCAACAAGGAGCTGTCCGCTGAGACCGCGCGCGAGGTGCTCAAGGATATGGTGCGAGAGGTGCGCTCGCGTTTGACCCTGGAAGACATTCAACGGCGGGTTGCTGAGCACTTCCAGATTGAGCTCCACGACCTCCGCGGACTCAAACGACAGCGCTCCATCCTGTACCCGCGTCAGGTCGCGATGTTCCTGTGCCGGCGGCTTACCGAGGCATCGTTGCCAGAGATTGGTCGCGCGTTTGGGGGGAGGGACCACACGACCGTCATGCACGCTGTTGGAAAAATTGAGCGGGAAATCACGCAGGATTTCCACAAGAAACAAGCCATCGATCACCTAAATCAACTTGTGCTGGCGGCAGCGCAGCGGTCGATCTGATATCCACAACATCCACCCCCCTCCTACGACTACGGGTAGTATTTTTCTTAATAAATGAGTAGCCCCGCCGGTGTTCATGTGCAACCTATGGAGAACCCATGCGCCTCACCATCCCCCAACCCCAACTCTTAAAAACCCTGCAGACTGTCGAGCGGGCCGTGAACGATCGCACAACACTCCCCATCTTGGCTAATATTTTGTTGGAGGCTAGTGAGCATGAGTTGACGTTGACCGCCACCGATCTAGATGTGGGCATCCAATGCCGGTTTCCGCTCACGCACCCTACTGAGTGTGGAGCGGTAACGTTGCCAGCGCGCAAGCTGACTACAGTGGTCCGCGAGCTTCCGGATGAGTCTGTGATCTTGGAAGCAAAAAAGAATCACACCGCCACACTGAATTGCGGGGCGGTGAGTTTCCGGATCCCTGGGCTACCGGCCGAGGATTTTCCAGTGCTGCCTGTTATGGATAAGGGGGAGGCGGTCAGTATTCCACAGGGCGCGTTGAAGCGGCTCATTACTGAAACCATGCACGCGATGTCGATGGAGGAAACGCGCTTCATCTTGAATGGCGCGCTCCTCGCCACACAGAAGGACACCTTGGCGATGGTCGCCACGGACGGGCGGCGCCTGGCCGTCGCCAAGTCTCCGGTTGTTGGCGGAGCCGCGCTGACGGCGGTCATCCCGGCCAAAACCATCCGCGAGCTGGCCCGACTACTTGAGGATGACGAAGAGGATGTGACCATCGCGCCACTGAAGGATAACCAGCTCACGCTGCGGTTCGGGCCGGTGACGATGATCACCCGGCTGATTGAGGGGCAGTTCCCGCAGTATGAGAAAGTGATCCCGCCGCCATCGAAGCAGGGGCTGACGTGCGACCGGCAGACGCTGATCAATGCGGTCCGGCGCGCGAGCCTGATGACGACCGCGACGTCGCAGGCGGTCATGTTCGAAATCTCTGGGTCGGTCTTGGTGGTTTCGAAGGAATCCGCCGAGCTCGGCAGCGCGCGCGAAGAGGTCCGGGTGACGTACAATGGCGAGCCGCTGGCGGTCGCCTTCAATCCGGAGTTCTGGCTGGACGTGTTGAAGGTGCTCGACGGCAGCGAGGTGACGATCGAGCTCTCGGGCCCGGACCGTCCGGCGGTGATCCGGCGGCCGGACTTCCTGTTCCTGGTGCTGCCGATGAAAGCGGCATGAGCGGGCATGGCGCGACGCCCGACGAAGGACGATCGCATCGGCGCGGTAATCCCCACAGTGCTCACGACGATGCAGCGCCGGCACAGCGAACTATGGCTCATCCGGGAACGCTGGGCTCGGCTGGTTGGGCGCGGGCTGGCGGCGCATACCGCGCCGGTGAGCTTGCGGCGGGGCCGCCTCGTAGTCCGGGTAGACCGCCCGGGCGACGGGTTCGCCCTCAATTATGCGCGTCCTGACGTGCTGCGCCGGATCAACGCCTTAACGGCCGGCGTCGTGGAAGAGCTGGTCCTCCGGCCAGGGTAAACGATGGGGTACCTCGTGGACCGGCAACGTGCGGTGCTCGGAGCCGATGTGGTCGCCGTGCTGGCGGTGCGGCAGCGCGGGGCGCGCAGCCGGCTGATCCTCAGCGATAACAGCCTCTGTCATACGCTGACGAGGCCGTCGACCGTGATGCGGGCGGTGAATGCTAGCCGGCGTCGCGAGGCGGCGGCCGCCGGGGCGGCGCAGGCGATAGGAGTCGCATGGTGGATACCGTCATGAAACGCGGGAAGGCTGCGCCGCCGCGCGGCGGCGGGCAGTCGTACGACGCGAGCAGCATTCAGGTGCTCGAGGGGCTAGAGGCGGTGCGCCGCCGCCCGGCGATGTACATCGGCGACAGCGGCGCGCGCGGGCTGCACCATCTCGTTGAGGAAGTGGTGGACAACTCCATCGACGAGGCGATGGCAGGGTTCTGCACGCGGATCGACATCACGGTGCACCAGGACAACTCGGTGACCGTGGTCGATGACGGGCGCGGCATCCCCGTGGATCTGCATAAGACCGAGAAGAAATCGGCGCTCGAGGTGGTCTTGACGAAGCTGCACGCAGGCGGGAAGTTCGACAGCCGGACGTACAAGGTCGCCGGCGGGCTGCACGGCGTCGGCGTGTCCGTGGTCAATGGCCTCTCGGAGTGGCTTGAGGCCGAGGTGCGGCGCGACGGCAAGCTCTACCGCCAGCGCTATGCGCGCGGCAAGCCGGTTTCCCCGCTTACCGCCGTCGGCAAGGCGACGGGCACCGGCACCCGCATCACGTTCAAGGCGGACAAGGAGATCTTTAAGGCCGGGATCGCCTACAACTACGAGACGCTGACCACGCGCATGCGCGAGATGGCCTTCCTGAACAGGGGGCTGGTCGTCACGCTCAAGGATGAGCGCACCGGCAAAGAATCTTCGTTCCAATTCAAGGGTGGGATCAAGGAGTTCGTCGAGCATCTCAACAAGAACAAGACCCCGCTGCATCCGGCCGTCTTCTTCGAGGACGCGCGGGAGAGCGTGCAGGTCGAGATCGCGCTGCAGTACAACGACGGGTTCGCCGAGCACCTGTTTTCATTCGCGAACAACATCAACACGGTCGACGGCGGGACCCATCTCTCCGGTTTCAAGTCCGCCCTCACCCGCACGGTCAACCAATACTGCAAGGCGAAGAACCTCTTCAAGGGCGATAGCCTCACCATCGAGGGCGAGGACGCGCGGGCCGGCTTGGCGGCGGTCGTGAGCGTCAAGGTGCCGCAGCCGCAGTTCGAGGGGCAGACCAAGGCCAAGCTCGGCAGCCCCGAGGTCGAGGGCATCGTCGCCTCGGTCTGCAACGAGAAGCTCGGCGCCTACTTCGAGGAGCATCCCTCGGTCGCGAACAAGATCGCGGACAAGTGCCTCGTCGAGGCGCGGGCCCGCGAGCGCGCGCGGCACGAGCGCGAGCTGGTGCGGCGCAAAGGCCTGCTCGAATCCAGCGCGCTGCCCGGCAAGCTCGCCGACTGCTCGGAGCGGGACGCCGCGCTGTGCGAGCTGTACATCGTCGAGGGCGACAGCGCCGGCGGCTCGGCCAAGCAGGGGCGGGACCGGCGGTTCCAGGCGATCCTGCCCATCAAGGGCAAGATCTTGAACGTTGAGAAGGCGCGCCTGGAAAAAGTGCTGACCAACGAGGAGATC
>JAHFGU010000119.1 GCA_023247285.1 Candidatus Omnitrophota bacterium | reverse complement strand
CCAGGAGGCTCAGGGCAAGCGAGAGCGCCGCGAACGCCGCGGCCATCACCGCGAACCACCGGCTGCGCCACATGTCTCGAAATTCCTTGCCGGCAATGAGGCCGACCGTCGTGATGTCCATGGACTCAGCGCCCGGACGCGCCCGGCGGAGCGGGGGAAACGCTGTGCAGCTCGACGTCGAGCACCCGGATCCGCGCGTCATGCAGCAGGCGCAACGGCTCCAGCTTCCGGTGGCCGGCGATCCGCACCCACAGTTGGCGCGCGCTGCCGTTGGCCACGACGGTCAACCCGTGACGCTCCAACAGCGCCCTCGCCGCATCTTTCTCCGATGCCGCGAAGGTGAGGGCCACCAGCGCCTCGCCGCCCAGATGGGCCCCGAGCGCCTCGGGCTCGCCGTCCGCAATGACGCGGCCGCGCTCAAGGACGATGACGCGGTCCGCGATCCGCCAGACCTCCGCCGCATGATGCGAGCAGATGAGCAGGGTCTTGCCCTGCGCCTTCAGCTGTTCCAGTTCCTCCAGCAGCGCCCGCCGAGTGGTGACGTCGAGATTGCTGGTCGGCTCATCCAACAGGAGCGCGGGCGGATCCGAGACCAGCGCCAACGCGAGCGCCAGCCGCTGCTTCATGCCGCCCGACAGCGCCTGCACCCGCTGCGCCGCCAGGCCGTCCAGCCCCCGTTGAGCCAGCCCTGCGAGCACGGCCGCCGGCGAGACGCGCCGCAGCCGCGCAATGAACGTGGCTGTGTCCGCCACCGTCTGATGTCCGGAGAGCCGGATTTCTTGCGGGACGTATCCCATCAGCCGCCTCGCGGCTTTCCCATCCCGTTGGACGTCATGGCCGCAGACGGTGAGCGTCCCTGTGAAGGGCACCACCCCCAGCACGCAGCGCAGCAGCGTCGTCTTGCCAGCGCCGTTGGGACCCCACAAGACCGCGGCTTCGCCGGGCCGGATCGCCAGCGTTACCCCGTCGACCGCCATGACACGGCCGAAGCGCTTCGTGACAGCCTGCGCGTTGATCGCCACCTGGTGCGGCGCGGCGCTTGAAGGTGGCGTGCTCATGCGGTGCGCCGTCCGATGTCGATCGGCCGCATGCGCGGCTGTGGATCGACAAGGTTCGACCGCGGCGCAAACACCGGAAAGAGCCGCGCGGCCAGCTCGATGGTCTGGGCGGCCGGGCTGGTGGCATAGAGGCGCAGCGCGGGATAGCGCTCCGCCAGCCGCTCGAACACGCGCATTGCACGATACGGAACGTCCCCGACCCCGTCGCCATCCGCATCAAAGCCCCGGTAGTCACTCCAGAAGTTGCCTGCCCAGGCGTTACCGCGGTCGCCCAGCTCGCCCTCCACGACCACCTGCTCGCCGTTGTCGATCAGGTCGTTGCCCGTGAACCGGTTGCGCGTCGATGACGGCCACACCCAGAGGCCGACGTCGTTGGCCACCAGGCGGTTGCCGATCCACTCGCCCGAGGCATGCTCGAGGAAGACCCCAACCCGGTTATCCGCGAGCACGTTGTCCTCGATCTGCACCCCATCCATGTCCTTCAACCCCAGCCCGTAGCCGCTCGGACCCCGGTTGCCCGTCATGCGGTTGCCGGACAGCCGCAGGTGCGCGCTGTACATCAGATAGATGCCGACGGAGTTGTCGGCGACCAGGTTGTCGGCGACCTCGGCCCCGTCGCAGTACATGAAGTGCAGCCCGTAGCGGCCGCGCCGGACCTCATTGCCCCGGATCGCCAGGCGCTTCGAGTACCAGAGCACGGCGTCGCGGCCGTCCAGCACGCGGTTGCGCTCAATCGCCACGTCGTCGCTGAACCAGACGCGGATCGCATCGCCCCGGCGCGCGACCGGCAGCGGCTTGCCGTGGAGCACGTTATCGCGCACCACGCTGTGCGGGGCGCGGCGCAGCGAAATCCCAAACAAGACGTCGTCCAGCCGGTTGCCCTCGATGATGATCCCAGGCGCGCTGGCGAGAATGCCGGTGTGCTCCGCCGAGAGGATGTCGCCGCTGCCGCGCACGGCAAACCCCCGCATGACAATCCCGGGCGCGGCGAGGGTCACCACCGTGCCGCGTCCGCCTCCGTCGAGAATCGCGCCATCCTGCCCCTCCAGGGTGATGCGCGTCCTGACGGTGAGCGGGCCCTCGTAGCGGCCAGGCCGCACCAGCACCGTGTCGCCATCGGCCGCCTGGTCGACCGCCGCCTGAATGGTGGCAAGCCCGCCAGGTCCCACGACACGCGTCTGCGCCGAGGCGCTGGCGCCGGCTCCAAACCCTGCGAGGCCGAAGGCCAGCGCGACCAGCAGGGTGCGCGCCCGCGCCTGGCTGCGGCCCCGCAACCAGATCGCCAGCAGCGCCACCGCACCGGCTGCGACCGCCAGCCAAAATCCGTGGCCGAACTGCGAGACCACGTCGAACTGGGCGATCTTCCCCTGCCCGATCAGCGGCGGCACGAACGGTTTCACCGCGCGCGACAAGGGCGCCTTTGGATTCAAATGCAGCCCGTAGTTGCGCAGCCATCCGTACAGGTCCAGCGCGAACAGCGGCGGGATCGCGAGCGTGGGCAGCGCCAAGCCCGCGGCCCACCTCGTCGAGAGCCAGCCGAGGATGAGGAGGCCTGTCGCGGCCACGAGAATGCCGGGGATCGCCAACTGCCGCTCGGTCTTCGCGCCGTGCTCAAGCGGCCTCATCCCGATGTAGTGGTTGAGCATGTCGATCTCGCGCACGTCGCCCTCGAGCCGGTTGGCGTAGACGACCAGCGACAAGCCGTTCGGATACTGCGGGGCTTTCACGCGCATGGTCCAGTAGGGCCCGCGCAGCGACGCGAGCAAGATCGCCGAGGCAGCCAGCAGCAGGCCGCGCGCCAGCCGGCGGCGCGCCGCCAACGAGCAGCCAGCCCCATCCAGCGGCCGGCCCTTGGCGTCGCGCGTTGTCTTAGAGCCCATCCCCACGGCTCGCATCCGCGACCGGCGCAGCCGCAGCCGGCGCCACGAGGAAGTAGCCGGCCATCTCCAGGTGCAGCGCCGAGCAGAACTCCAAGCAGTAGTACGGATAGACGCCTTCCTTGTCGGCGATGAACTCCACCGTCACGGTCTCGCCCGGCTCGATGCTGGCGGCGATGTTATACCCCGGAATCGTGAAGCCGTGCGTGGCGTCGCGCGTGCGTTCGAGGTTCGTGATGTGCCAGAACACATGGTCACCCTTCGTGATCTGCACATGCTCAGGATCGAAGTGGCTGCGGATCGCCGTCATCCACACTTCAACCGTATTGCCCGTGCGCTCGATCTTGCCTTCCAGGCTGGCGTTCGGGCTCTTGGCCTGCGTCAGCGGATCCCAGCCGACCTCGGGATACACTTCCCAGGCTTTGATCTTGTCGACCTTGATGATCTGCGCGTAGTGCGGCTCGCCCAGGCCCATGGGCATGTCGTAGAGCAGCTTCATGCTCTCGCCCGGCTGCGAGATGTCGACCAGCTGCAGGTTCTGCGGCAGCAGCGGCCCCATGTTGGTGAACCGGTCGCCGGACCACTTGTTGAGGGCCACGAGATATTTCCCGTCCGGGTCCACCGTGTCGCCCTCCGCCGCCGCCAGGTGGCCGATGTTGTAGCTGACCGGCAGCTTCTCGACGAGCTTCCACGGCCCTTCCGGCGCGCGGTACTTGCAGTTGCCCATCGTCCAGCGGGCCACGGAGCTGTCGAGAAAGAGGCTCGTGTACGCGTAGCCCTTGTTGTCGAACTGCGTGTGCAGCGGCCCGAGCCCGATCTCCACCTGCGCCTCTTTCACCGCATCGAACCGCAGGATCGGGACCCCGTACACGTCCTTGCCCTCGTAGTCCTGCTTCGCGATGGCCTGCGTGATGAGATTGATATTGAAGATCGTGACGTGCGGATCGAGCTTGCCGCCGACGACGATGTGGGAGCCTTCCGGGCAGATGTCGACCCCGTGCGGGCTCTTCGGCTCGGGCACGAAGTACAGGAGGCCCTCGTCGATCGCCATCTGCAGCGGGATGACGCGCAGGCCCTTGATCGTCGGCGCCTTGCCCGCCGCCACGACCTGCTCGGCTTTCTTCCAGTTGATGACATGCAGGTAGTCCATGTCGTGCTCGGAGGCGCCGGCCTCGATGGGCGGGTTGCCCTCCTCGATGCCGCCCGTGGCCATCTCGGTGTTGAGGGAGTTGATGAAGACCCAGCCGTCGCTGGCGAGCTTGCCGGCATCCGCCAGGTCCTGCCAGTAGGGCGGCAGCTCGATCGCGAAGGATTGGTCCAGCGCCAGCCGCCCGTGCTGGCGGTCGAACTTCCAGAACGTCACCAGCCCGCGGTACGACGTCTGGTAATCGGACAAGGGCGCATATTGGCCATCCAGCGGCACCGCGAACTGGGAGCCTTCGATCACGTACTCGGTGTTCGGGGTCACAAACGCCGCCCCGTGATTGTTGTTGAAGATCGGATTGGCGACAATCTGCTTCGTCTCAAAGTCGCGCAGGTCGATCACCGCGAGGCGGCCGTTGGCCTTGTCGCCGATGAACAGGTATGCGCCGTCGTAATCCCCGTTGGTCTCGCTGAGCGCGGGATGGTGCGTGTCCGCCCAGGTCAGCGGCCTCGGCCGGAGCCCTGCGTCGCGCGCCTGCGATTCCGTAATGGCCTCATCCTTCACGCCCACGCCATAGCCCTCCCACGGCTCCGGCGTGAAGACGGCAATCTCCCGCAGCACCCGCATCGACGGCAAGCCGATGACGAACATCTGCCCGCTGTGCCCTCCCGAGGCGAACATCAGGTAGTCGTCATAGCGGCCCGAGGGCATATAGGTTTCCAACGCCGCATTGACGTCGGCGGGCGAGAGCTGCCGCGCCTTCGCAATGGCGAGCGCATCGACGGGGAGGGAGGCCGTGGCCTGGCTGGCGGTTCCCGACGAGCCGGATGACGCAGGCTGATTGCCCATCGCGGCCACGCGGCCTTTCGATAGCGCGAGCCCTGCCCCGGCTGCGACCACGATCACCCCGGCTGTCCACATCCATCTCGGCGCGTTCATTGGCTCCCTCCCGTCTGCGGCCCTGTGTCTGCTGCATCCTGTGCGTTGCCGTACGTGGCGATGAACCGGTCCACCGCGCTGAGGACCGCGCGGCTGCGCGGCAGCGATTCGCCGCGCTCCCACCGGTTCAGCGTCGAATAGGTCACCCCCAGCTGATAGGCGCAGAACTCCTCGGACCATCGCAAGCGCTTGCGGATGGCCCGGAG
>JAHFGU010000118.1 GCA_023247285.1 Candidatus Omnitrophota bacterium | reverse complement strand
CGCGAGGCGGGCGATGACCCATCGACCGGCATGGCCTACAACGCGGAAGCCGACCGGCAGTCTTGGGAGGCGATGGCCGCGTTCCTCGCCGAGATCTTCCGAACCTCCGAGGTGCGCAACGTCGGCTGACCGGCGATGATCGCCTGGGCGCGCGTCGGGCTGCCGGGCACGATGGCAGCCCTCGCTGTTTTCGGGATGACCGCCGGCTCGCTGGGACGGCGGTGGTGGCCCTGCGAGCTCTTCAGCCACTTTCGCCTCCAGTACACGGGATTGCTGCTGCTGGCAGCCGCGGGATTCGCCGCCGGCGGCGCATGGGCGGTTGCCGGGGTGGCGGCGGTGTGCGGGACAGCACTGGCCGCGTCAGTCGCGACTCGCGCGCCACGGCCGGCCGACCCGCCGCGCCAGATGCTGCGCGTGGCGGTGCTGAACGTCTTCTACCGCAATCACGCGTACCTCCGGGGCGCGGCCTTCATCCGCCAGGCACAGCCGGATCTCGCGCTGCTCGTCGAGGCCACCCAGGGCTGGGTGGATGCGCTGCGCGCAGCCTTGCCGGATTATCCCCACGTCGTCAACGCGGTCCGCGCCGACGGCCACGGCATGGCGCTGCTCAGCCGCTTGCCGCTCGAGGAGGTGCAGGTGCTGGCGCTGGGCGAGGCCGGGTTTCCTTCCATCCAGGCCGCCGTCCGCGTGAACGGCTTCCGCCTGTCCGTGCTGGGCACACACCCGTATTCGCCGATGGGCCCTCGCCATTTCGCGCTGCGCAACGACCAGCTCCTCGCGGTGGCGCGGCACGCCGCCGGCCACGACGCCCCGCTGCTCCTCATCGGGGATCTTAACCTCTCGCCGTGGTCCCCGCTGTTTTCAGCGCTGATCCGGACGGCGGGGCTGCGGGACAGCCGCGAGGGCTTCGGCATCCAGCCGACCTGGCCGGCGTTTCTCTGGCCGCCGCTGCGCATTCCCATCGACCATTGCCTCGTTTCGCCCGGGGTGGTGGTGCACCGTCGACACATCGGGCCTGCGATCGGTTCGGACCACCTGCCGGTGGTTGTGGACTGTTCAGTGGGGACGGATGGCGGCGCGCTTACGGGTGAAGCGGGGACGGGACGGCGGCCAGGAACGGCTGCTGGATGATGCCGATTGCGAGGATCGCGAGCAGCAAGGCGACCAGCGTCGCGCTGGAAAGCGCGGAGACGCGGATGGGCGCTGGGTTGGACGGCGGATCGATGTACATCCGCTTGATGACCATCAAGTAGTAGTAGAGCGACACCGCCACGTTGGCCGCGCCGATCGCCGCCAGCCACAGGCGCCCGCTTTCCACCGTCCGCAGCAGCACGAGCAGTTTCCCGACAAACCCGGCCAGCGGCGGCACCCCGGCCAGCGAGAGCAGCCCGGCGAACAGCGCTGCGGCCAGCAGCGGCGAGCGCTTCGACAGCCCCCGGTAGTCGTCCAGCCGGTCCCCGCCCAGCGCCTCCGACGCCACGACGACGGCGAGGAAGACGGCGAGGTTGCTCACCAGGTAGGCCAGCAGGTAGAAGCCGACGGCCTGCGCGCCGGCGAGCGTGCCGGTCGAGAGCCCCATCAGCAGGTAGCCGGCGTGCCCGATCGACGAGTATCCCAGCAGCCGCTTGATGTTGGTTTGCGGGATGGCGCCGAGGTTCCCGTAGATCAGCGTCGCGGCCGAGAGCGCGGCCAGCACCGCCCCCCAGAGCGGCTGCAACGGTAAGAGGGCGCCGAAGAGCAGGCGGATCATCGCGACGATGCCGGCGGCCTTCGAGCCAACCGACAGGAACGCGACGACCGGCGTCGGCGCGCCTTCGTAGACATCCGGCACCCAGAATTGGAACGGCACGGCCGCGACCTTGAAGCCGAGCCCCGCGAGCACGAGCCACGCGCCGGCGATCCCGGCTGCGGGCGCGTCCGGGCGCGAGAGCGCGGCCGCGATGCCGGCGAAGTGGGTGGTGCCGGCGGCCCCGTAGAGGAGCGCGATGCCGTACACCAGGAACCCGGAAGAGACCGAGCCGAGAATCAGGTACTTCATGCCCGCTTCGACGGCGCGCGCATCGGTCCAGAGATACGCGGCCATGATGTAGAGCGAGAAGGTGAGCAGCTCCAGGCCGAGGAACAGGAGCAGCAGCTCCTGCACCGACGCCAGCACCAGCGTGCCCAGCACGGCGGTGAAGAGCAGCAGGTAGAAGGCGCCCGCGCCGCCTGGCAGCCGGGCCTGGAACGCGCGCATCATGACGAGCACGACCGCGGCCGTGACGAGGAACAGCGCCTTGAAGTAGCGGGCGAAGCCGTCCGCGCTGAACATGTTGAACAGCTCCGCCCCTCCGCCTGCCGCGTGCTGGAAGGCGAGTGCCACGCCGCACGCGGCAACGCCGGCCATCGCCAGCCACCAGAGCAGCCCGGCGCGGGCCCGTGGCAGCGCCATCGCGCCAGCGAGGAGGGCAAGGATCCAGCCGCAGGCGGTGAGCTCCACCGCGAGCCCGCCCCAAGCGCTCATCGCCGGACCTCCACCGCGACCTCTGCCCGCGCCGACACCGACCGGCCTCGCACCGGAGCGTCGACCCAGCCGGAGTTGGTCGGGGCAACGCGCTCAAGGAACCGGCGGGTGCCGGCATCGGCCAGGCGGACCAGCGGCCCGGGCCAACAGCCGGTGACGAGCAAGACCGCAATCAGGATCACGTAGGGCAGCCGCGCGAACGCCGTCGCCGCGTCCTGCACATGCGCGTAGGCAGGCTTGGCCTCGCCGAAGAACACCCCGCGCACCAGCCGCAGCATGTACACGGCGGTGAGCACCACGCCAAAAATCCCGCAGACGGTCTGGACCGGATACGCGTCCCACCCGCCGAGGAAGACGAGCAGCTCGGCGACGAAGTTGGCGAAGCCGGGCAGGCCGCTGGAGGCCATGGCGGCGATGACCCCGCAGGCGGCGATGAACGGCAGCCGCTGCGCCAGCCCGCCTAGTGCCGGCAGCTCGCGCGTGTGCGCCTGGTCGTAGACATGGCCGACGAGGGCGAAGGCCAGCGCGGTCATCAGGCCGTGCGCGAACATGAGCAATACCGCGCCGGTGAGGCCCAGCGGGGTTAGACACGCGATGCCCAGCAGCACGTAGCCCATGTGGCTCGAGGACGAGTACCCGATGATGAGCTTCAGGTCTCGCTGCGCCATCGCGACGAAGCCGCCGTAGAGGATGTTCATGACGCACAGGGCCGCGATCCAGGGCATCCACATCTGCGCGCCCGCGGGCAGCAAGCCGATCGCCAGCCGGATGATCGCGTACGAGCCGAGCTTCATCAGCACGCCGGCGTGCAGCATGCTCACCGGCGAGGGGGCTGCGGCATGGCCGATCGGCGACCAGCTATGCAACGGCCACATCGGCGCGATCACGCCGAACCCGATCGCCAGCAGCGGGAAGATCGTCCACTGCGCCTGGGCGCTCAGCGGCCGCGCGGCCAGGGCGCGCTCGAGCCCGACCAGGTCGAAGGTGCCGGCCCCGGAGCTCACGTAGAGCCACAGCAGGCCGATCAGCGCGATCACCGCGCCGAGGGTCAGATAGATCGTCAGCTTCATCGTCGCGTATTCCTTGCTGAAGCGGACCCGGCCCTCCTCCTTCACGTCGCTGCCCCAGATCCCGATGAGGGGGTACATGGGGATGACCGCCATCTCGTAGAAAAAATAGAAGAAGAAGAGGTCCAGCGACAGAAACACGCCGAAGACGCCGGTGATGAGGAGGAGGTAGAAGACGAAGTACTCCTTGACGCGGTCGCGGATCCCGTACGAAATCAGCACGCCGGTGAAGGCGCAGAACGCGTGCAGGAGCACCAGGATCGCGCTGATGCCGTCAACGCCCAGGTGCAGCCCGATGCCCAGCGACGGGATCCAGGGCATCTGGATCGCGTGCTGGTAGCCGCCGAGCGCGGTGTCGTACGTCGCCGCCATGACGAGCGCGCCGAGCAGGGAGATGCCGGTCGCCGCCACCGCGATGCGGCGGGCCAAGGCGTCGCGGCCCGCCGGCACCGCGCACACAGCCAGGGCGCCGACGGCTGGGGCCAGCAGGATGATGAGGGTCCAGGCAGGCATCAGCGTCTGGCCGCGGCTGTCAGCATCCAGGCCACACCCAAGAGAAAAGCCAGCACATACGCCTGCACCTTGCCGGTCTGCAGCAAGCGGAGGGCGCGGCCGGCGGCCTGCGTGATCCGCGCGGTGCCGTTCACGAGGATGCCGATGATGATGCGCCGCTCCACCCAGGCGCACGCGCCGGCGACGAGCCGCTGCTGTACCTGGGCCACGTACCACGCGTAGAGCTCGTCGATGTAATAGCGCCGCTGCAGAAACGTATAGGGCAGCGCCAGCGCGTGGACAATCTGCTGCGCGGAGAGGGCGCGCCGCTGATAGATGAGCCAGGCCAGGCCGATCCCAGTCATGACGACCGCGGTGGAGACCGCCGCCACGCCGGCGTGCAGCTCTCCCTGCGCCTGTCCGAGAAGATGCGGGATGCCGAGGTAGCCGCCTGCGATGGAGAGGGCCGCGAGCAGATAGAGCGGCATGAGCATGACCGGCGGCGATTCGTGGGGGTGCGCGGTGCTACGGCCGCGCGGGCTGCCGGCAAACGCCACGAACCACGCCCGCGCGATGTAGAAAGCCGTGAGCCCGGCGGTGAGTGTTGCCAGCCAGTAGAGCGCCGGGCCGTGCTCGTGCGCGAGCGTCAGGATCTCATCCTTGCTGAAGAACCCGCTCAAGCCGGGGAACCCGGCAAGCGCCAGCGCCCCGACGAGAAACGCGAGCGACGTCCACGGCATCGAGCGCCGCAGCCCGCCGAGCTCCCAGATATCCTGCTCGTGCGTCCCATGGATCACGCTGCCGGCGGCGAGAAAGAGCAGCGCCTTGAAGAAGGCGTGCGTGGTCAGGTGGTACATGCCGGCCACGCGGCCCCCGAGGCCCAGCGCCATCACCATGTAGCCGAGCTGGCTGAGCGTCGAATACGCGAGGATGCGCTTCAGGTCATTCTCGACGAGCGCCAGGCACGCAGACAGGAACGCTGTGGCAGCGCCCACCCACGTGATCACCGTCAGCACATCCGGCAGCCCCTCGAAGAGCCAGAAGGCGCGGCACAGCAGGTAGACGCCGGCCGCGACCATCGTCGCGGCGTGGATGAGCGCCGACACCGGCGTGGGGCCTTCCATCGCGTCCGGCAGCCAGACATGCAGCGGGAACTGGGCGGATTTCCCCACCG